>CALDFW010000118.1 GCA_937942165.1 uncultured bacterium
CCTCCATCGCTCGCTTCATATCCACCTCGCCCTCATCCATAAACACTTCTGTAAAGCGCGGCAGCTGTCCGCGCACGTTGCGAAAGTGCACCCAGGCAATCTTATCGGCTGATGCCATCTCGGCGATGGCGTCGTAAATGCCCTCCGGCCCGAGGAGCTCCGTCATGCAGCCCTGGCAAAAGAGCATGGCGTTACTGTGGCTCGGCGAAATCTCAAAGAGCGTACGGCGAAACTGGGCCAGCGTAGAACAGATCTGGGCCACGCCGCCTAGCGGCTCGGGTATGGGCGGATCGTCCGGGTGCAGCGCCATGCGCACGCCGGCTTTTTCGGCCGCTGGTATAGCCGCGCGCAAAAATGTTTCCATGCGCTGCCACATTTGCTCTTCGGAGACGGGCGGTTCGTGCGGCGCCGGACGATGTGCGTCAAACTCTTCGTAGTCGAAGGTGCTGTACTGCACGCCGCCGCGTCCCACGTCCGCAGTCGTGCGAAAATTGCCCATCGGCTTGAAGTTCCAACCCAAGCAGGGAATACCGGCTCTTCCCAAGCTATCGAGCATTTGGCACCAGTGCCCGATTTTTTCGTCGGCGTCCTCTTCGTCGAGGGTGATCTCCTGCCAGGCCGACATAAAGACGTTGTTGAGTTTGAGCCCGTGCGACTCGACTTGCTCGCGCGCCTTTTCCAGCGCTTCCGTGCAGTCTTGTCCGGCGCGCAGCGCCTGCGCCAGCGTCGAATTGGCCGCCCCCGTGCTGCGCACCTTGGCGCCGGCCTGCGGCTTTCCTCCGCGCAGCTCGAGATGGATGGAATCGACGCCTATGGCCCGAAAAAAGCTCAGGCGCTCATCGCTCAGCTCCCCAATGCCGATTTGTTCCAGTATGTACATGTAGTCCGCTCGCGTCTAAAGGGGTGCTACGAAGGCCAGATCTGCTTACCGCCGTCCACGCGCAGCACCTGCCCCGTTATATAGGTGTTCTTGTCCGAAACGAGAAATTCTACGGCGCGCGCTATTTCAATGGACTGACCGTAGCGCACCAGCGTTCCACCGTCCTGCTGCATATCCTCGTCTACTACGCGACTAGCCAGGAAGCGCGGCGTCTGGATATCGCCCGGCGCAATGACGTTGGCCGTCACGTTATGGGCGCGCAGCATCTCGGCTAGACAGCGCGTATACTCGTGCACGGCGGCCTTGGCCGTGGCATAAATCGCCGAATTTTCCGTGCCAAAGAGCCCGGCGATGCTGCCTATACTAACGATGTGGCCCGCCCTGCGCTCCATCATCTCCGGCGCGACGGCGCGGCTGCACAGGATGCAGGTCATCAGGTTGCGATCCAGGACCGTGCGAATGTCTTCTAGTGCAATGGAAACGGCGTCGTTTTGCGGCGGCTTGCCGGCCATGGGCGCGCTCGTGCCGGCCGCACCAATATCGCCGCCGGCGCAGTTTACCAAAATGTCGATCGATCCCAGCTCTGCGCGGATCGTCTCCACCATGTGAGTGACCACTCCTTCATCCGTTAGGTCGCCGTGCACGGGCAGCACGCGCGCGCCGCTCTGGGCGGCAATATCGGAGGCCACCTCCTCCAGCGAGTTACCCTCGCCAAAAGCCTGCGTCGACGTAGCCGTAGTCCCGTGCAGGGCAACGGCCGCACCCATATCGGCCAAATGCGTCGCAATAACGCGACCTATTCCGCGCGACGACCCGGTCACCCAGGCGACCTTGCCGCTCAAATGCCCCTTTTCCTCTCCCATGCATATCTCCTTATACTAAATCCTGCATCTCCGTCGGCGATTTATGTAGCGCTACAACATACGCAATCGCACAGCCCCCATCCACGGCGCGCGGTGCGATGCCTATATTACTCAGCCCATACTCTTCCCACTAGGTGCCCGATGAACATCGACTCTCGACAGCACGCGCTCCTACAGCGCACCTTTCTCGACTACCAGCCAACGGAATCCTTTCTCGACAATCCGCTGGTCGTGCAGCGCGCCCAAGGCCTCTACTACTGGGACACGGACGGCAAGCGCTATTTTGACGCCATCGGTGGCATTTTCGTCGCCATCTTAGGACACGGTCATCCGCGCGTTGTCGAGGCAATGCAAAAACAGCTCGAGGTCCTGAGCTTTGCCCCTCCCATGCACGGCACGGCCGACGTGACGCTCGACTTTGTCGAACGCCTGAGTCAGGTCACGCCAGGAGATCTCAACTTCGCAAAGTCTTTCAGCGGTGGATCCGAATCCATCGAAGCCGCCCTCAAGTTTGCACGCCAGTATTTCAGACAGAGCGGCCGCCCCAGCAAATACAAGTTTATCAGTCGCTATCAGGGCTATCACGGCGGCACCTATGGAGCCATGGCCGCCAGCGGTACCGGCAAGCGCAAGACGCCCTTCGAGCCGCATATGACCGGCTTTCTCAAGGTCTTCCCGCCAACCTACTACCGCGATCGATTTTCCTCTTGGGAAGAGTGCAATCGTTTCTGCGCGCAGCTCTTTGAAGACGTCATCATCAGCGAAGATCCCGATACCGTTGCCGGCATTATCGTTGAGCCCATCGGCAACACGGGCGGCATCATTACGCCAACGGAAGAATATTTTCACATGCTGCGCGATATATGCGACCGCCACGACGTGCTGCTCATATTCGACGAGATCATCACGGGCTACGCGCGCACGGGATCGATGTTTGCCGCGCAGACGTTCGGGACAACGCCGGATATAATATGCGGAGGCAAGGCGCTCTCTAGCGGCGCCATTCCGCTGGGTGCGCTCACGGCGCGCGAGGGCATGGCCGAGGCCTTTCGCGGCGACCCTGAAGAAGCGCGCAACTTCGCGCACGGCCACACCTATGCCGGCAATCCGCTTGCCTGTGCCGTAGGCATAGCCGTCCTGGATGAGATCGAAGCGAGCGACCTGTGTGCGCGCGCGCGTGAGCGCGGTGCATATCTCCAGACCAAACTGCAGGAGCTCACAAAGTACGGCGTCGTGCGCGAAGTGCGCGGGCGCGGGATGCTGCTCGGCGTAGAGCTCGTGCGCGATACGCACACGATGGAGCCCTTTCCCGAGCTGGGGATAGCGCTTAAAAAAACGGCCTTGGAAAACGGGCTCATTATGCGCATTGATCCACACTGGTTCGCCGTAGCACCGGCGCTGACCATCAGTGAAGGCGAAATAGACGAGCTCTATTCGCTGATCGACAAGAGCATTTCCGACGCGCTAGAGCGCGTGCATCACGAAAAATAACAGGGAGGCTATATGCCATCGTTTGACATCGTCAACGAAGTCGACTTGCAGGAAGTCGACAACGCCGTGAACAACACCAAGCGCGAGGTTAGTACGCGCTACGATTTTCGCCAGACGCGCACCGAGGTCGAGTTTAATCGCAAGGAAAAGAACATTGCGCTGCAGACGAGCGACGACATGAAGATGGAAGCGCTGAAGGACATGATGATCAACCACTTCATTAAACGCAGTCTCGATCCCAAGTGCATTGACTTCGGCGAGAACGAAGGCACATCACAGGGGCAGATAAAGTGCAGCGCAGCGCTTCAAGAAGGCATCGCGCGCGAAGTCGCACAAAAAATCGTCAAGCAGATTAAAGGCTTGAAAATCAAAGTCCAGCCGGCTATTCAGGAAGACCAGGTGCGAGTAACGGGAAAGAAGATCGACGATCTACAGGCCGTTATTTCGGCCATGAAATCTGAGAACTTTGGCATACCCCTACAGTTCACTAACATGAAGAAATAAATGACGCACACCACAATTGCCATACGCTGTGCTTGGGCTCTGATCCTACTGGCTGCACCGCTCTTTGCCCAAGAAGGAGCGCCCATACACGTTTGGGACCTCGGCGGCATGCGGCCCGGACAGCTGACCGTATACAACCCCGACAGCAACGATGCCGAGTTCGGGACACCCGTGCGAGCGGGCGATCTTAACGGCGACGGCTATGACGACTTGGTCGTATCGGCCATGGCCGGCGATGGCCCCCCCGGACCGCAGCGCCCCAATGCCGGAGAGGTTGCCGTCTATTTTAGCCCCGGCTTTATCGGTGGACGCGTCGATCTGAGCGAAGAGCACGACAACGTCGTCACGGTTTACGGCGAAGAAGAGCGCGCCATCTTTGGCATAAAAACAGAGGTCGCTGACCTAGATGCCGACGGACGTAACGACCTGCTAGTCGGCTCGTTTTACGCCAATGCGGGCGACCGGACCGACGCTGGCAAGCTCTACATTCTATCCGGTCACCTACTGACGGATCGTCTGGACGGCACGCGCACGGTCGATCTGGCACGGGCGTGGCCGCCAGGCGTTCTCGGCGTGCACGGGCCCGAACCCCGCAGTCGATTGGGGGTTTGGGTTGCAGCCGGAGATGTCGACGGCGACGGCTTTCAGGACGCGGTCATTGGAGCAGATCAGGCCAGCGGTTGGAACACGCCGGGCGATGAAGCAGGACGCGTCTACGTGCTCTACGGACCCCTTGAACTAAACGGAACGATCGACTTAGCCGACGGCGATCAGCCCATGACGGTAGTCTACGGACTAGACGCGATGGACCACCTCGGCTCCTCGCTGGGCATAGGGGACGTGGACGGCGACGGACGCGACGACATTGCCATGGGTGCGGCGGCGCTGGGCACGCTGCGTAACGCCTATGACCGGGCAGGCGGCGCCGGGGACGGACCCGACAACAGCCGCGATAACACCGGCGACGCGTACGTGTTTTTTGGTCGCGCAGACCGGCCTGCGCACGTCGACCTGCGCACCGACGCGGAGATCCTGACGATTTACGGCGCAGACGGCGGCGGCTCCTCGCCCGATCGCATGGGAGAAGAAATCGTCTCAGCCGATATAAACGGCGACGGATTTGACGACCTCATGCTAGGCGCATACCGAGCCGATGGGCCCGACAACAGTCGACCCGATGCAGGAGACACCTACGTCGTCTACGGCGCGGCAGATCTGCGCGGTCAGGTGCTGGATATGGCGCAGCCACCGGCCGGCACTACGATTATTTACGGAGCTACCAACCGAGCCATCAGCGGCGATGCGCTCGCGGCAGGAGATATTCACGGAGACGGGTTTGACGACCTCTTTATCGGCGTACCCGGCGACCGCGGTCCGCTCGACCGCCCCGCTTCCGGGGGCATTGTCGTCATCGCCGGTGCACCTGAGCTACCCGGCGTCATTGACCTAGCGGCACCCAGCGTGCCGGTGGTCTGGATACAGGCGCCCGATCCAGCCGACTTCTCCGCCTACTGGGCTGCCGCCGGCGATATGGACGGCGATGGCTACGTAGACGTAATGCCCAACGGCATGGCCGGCGACGGACCCGACAACAACCGCAACAACGCCGGCGAAGCACACGTGGTGAGCGGGCGGCTTATCGCCGACATCTTGGGGGGCGCCGTAACGGCCATAGGTGCGACGGAATCGATCCCGCAGCGAGCCGCGCTGTGGCAGAACTATCCCAATCCCTTTAACGGACAGACGCGCATCCGCTATGAGATCGCGCGCTACAGTCAGGTCGAATTAGCTATTTATACGCTGCTCGGCCAGCGCATTGCCACGCTCTGGCAGGGCAAGCAGGGCGTAGGCGTTCACACGGCCTACTGGGACGGACGCAGCGATGCAGGCACGCGGGTCGCCAGCGGCGCCTACGTTTATCGACTCTCTAGCAACGAAGGCGAACAGGCCAAAACGCTCGTATTGCTCAAGTAGCGCACGACCCCGCACTCGTTGCCGTCCATCAGGGCAGGCGTTACTTTCTTACCCCTGGCAAAACAACTCCAACTAGCAAATAGGTGAGTCAATGAAAAAAGTGTTACTCACGGGCACTACGGGTACCGTAGCGCACGTGATGCGTCAGGAGCTGGGTGACGAATACGATATATCGGGTATCAGCATTGCCCGCATGGACGAGATTCTCGAACGCGACCAGCCCACCGTTTGGAAAGAGCAATTGGACGCCTATAGCGAGCGCGTGATGGAGCAGGTAGCCGAAGCCGCCCGCGGTCAGGACGCCATCGTCCATCTGGGCTGGAACACGCGCGACGAAAACTGGCAAAAGGGATTGGATCCGCTCAATATCGCCATTACCGACTGCGTCTATCGCGTGGCCATCGCCGAGGGGATTCCGCGCATTTACATGACCAGCTCCGTCCATTCATTCGACTTTCTCGGCGGCGACTACGATCGATCAGAATCCATTCCCAACGTGCCCGACACGCGCCGCGACCCCTTTGGCGTAGGTTCGACAAGCCTCTACGGCATCAGCAAACGCTGGATGGAAATCGCCGGTCAGTACTACGCCAAAAACCTGCAAGAAGGACAGAAAATCCTCGTTGTGCGCCTGGGCGGTGTGGGTCGCAGCAACCGTCCGTACCGGGCCGACGGCGTGTGGAACAGTCACCGCGACTGCGCGGGCCTGCTGCGCGCATTCATCGAATGTGGAGAAGACGCGCCTAGCTTCTACATTGCCTACGGCGTTTCGGATAACCACGACGAGGACCAAGAGCCCGTCTTTGACTGGCGCAACCCCTACGGCTTTACGCCGGCAGACAACGCCCACTTACTAACAGACGAGTAGCAGGGTGCGGCGCGTTTTTCCGACGCGCTGCCCATATTTCCAGAGGCTAATCTGCAACGATGCACCAGAAAGAGGAACACGCCCTATGAGCGCGCTCGACCTACTCGCAAAACTCACTACAACGCCCGGCGTGCCCGGACGAGAGCACCGCATTCGCCAGCTTATACTGGACGAAATTGGAGCGATCTTTGACGAGATCAGCGTCGATCCGCTCGGCTCGATTATCGCCGTTAAAAAGCCCACTCCTAAAAAGGGTAAGGCAGCCAAAGAGCCGCTGCGCGTTATGCTGGCCGCGCATATGGACCAAATTGGCTTCCTCGTCTCGCATATTGACGAAAAGGGCTTTCTCTACCTAAACCCCGTCGGTGGTTTCGACACGCGCAACCTCTTTGCGCGCATGGTGACGGTTTGTCCCAATCCCAACGATCCGAGCAAAGACCTAATCGGCATTCTAAACCCCAGCGGCAAGCCGATCCACGTCGCCTCTCCTGAGGAGCGCAAACGCATTCCCACCGTGCGCGAGTTTATGGTTGATTTGGGTATAGACAAAAAACAAGTAGACAAAAAAGTGAAGATCGGCGACATGGTCGTTATCAATGCACCCGTGCACCACCTAGGCGATCTGATGGTCAGCCAGGCGATGGACAACCGCGCGGCCTGCTGGATTGCCATCGAAGCCTGCCGCAAGCTAAAGAACCATTCCTGTGAAATTCACTGCGTTTTCACCGTGCAGGAAGAAGTGGGCCTGCGCGGGGCCACCGCCTCTTCGCATACAGTCCAACCCGATATTGGGATCGGCATCGATACCACACTCGCCGTCGACACGCCGGGCGTGCCCGCGCACGAAGCCTGTACGCGACTAGGCGACGGAGCCGCCATCACCGTTATGGACAGCTCGGCTATCGGCGACTACGACCTGATTGAAACCTTTGATCGACTGGGCAAGAAGCATAAGATTAAGACGCAGCGCTCCATTTTGGCGGCGGGCGGCACCGACACGGGCGGCCTTCAGCGCACCGCCGGCGGCTGTCGCGCCATGACGCTGTCCTGCCCCACGCGCTACATCCATACGGTGACGGAAACGATCCACACCGGCGATATCAAAGCCTGCCGCGACCTGCTGGCCGCCTACCTCGAATCGGCCGCATAACCGCTGGGCGACAGCAGGCGTAGCCGGCGCGCCTCACACCGACGGAATGGGCGATGGCTTCACTATACCCAAATCCAAACCCCAAACCTGAGCGGGGGGCTTTCTCGGGCCGAGCTATCCTAACTGGCAGCCTTCTCTCGCTGTTTCTGGCCTGCGCTGCACCCTACGGCAATATGGTTATTCGCGGCTCGTATATGGCGCTCGATTTCAGCACGCCGGGTGCCATTTTCCTGTTTTTTCTACTGGTCGGACCGCTCAACGGGCTGATGCGCATTGTACGCAGGGCGTGGAGTCTAACCCGCAGCGAACTGCTAGTCGTCTACGCCATGATGATCACCGCCTCGGCGATCCCAACGATGGGCCTATCTGAATATCTGCTGACGATTACGACGGCCGCGCAGTATTTTGCCACGCCCGAAAACGAGTGGGCATCGCTGATCGGCGCACACGTGCCGCCGTGGGTGGTACCGCAGAGCGCTACGGCCATTCAGTGGTTTTACGAGGGCAAACCAAAGGGCGTCTCACTGCCCTGGCAGCCATGGGTAGAGCCGCTGTGCTATTGGGTCCTCTTTGCCATGAGCCTCTATCTGGTCATGATCTCTCTGATGGTCGTGCTGCGCCGTCAGTGGATAGAGCGCGAGCGGTTGCTCTTTCCCATCGTGCAGGTGCCGCTCCAGATGGTGCATCAAGACGAAGAGGGACGCAGCACCTTTTGGCGCAATCCCGTTATGTGGGTTGGCTTTGCTCTGCCGGCCATCGTCAGTTCGCTCAACGGACTGCACGCGTACTACAATACCGTGCCTGGCGTGCAGCTCGTGAGTGAGGTTCCCATTCTGCGCGAGACGACTTCCATCCTGTTCCGCCTCAGCTTTCCCATGGTTGGCTTTTCCTACCTAATCAACCTCGATATCGCACTCAGCCTGTGGCTCTTTAACCTGCTAGCAAAAATAACGCATGGTTCAATGGGCATACTGGGCGTTGCAAGCAGCGAAAAACTGGGCATCTACGGAGCCGCCTCCAAGCCCATCTTAGCCCACTATGGCCAGGGTGCGTTTCTCGTCTTGGTCGCATTCGGTCTGTGGCTGGCGCGCGACCACCTGCACGACGTCTGGCGCAAGGCCGTCCACGGCGACGAGCGCGTTGACGACAGCGGAGAGATCATGTCCTACCGAGCCGCACTCATCTGCCTAGCGGGCGGCTGCGCCAGCATGGCCGCGTGGCTGATAGCAGCCGGTATACCTCCGTGGGCTGCGCTGACTCTACTGGCACTGGCGCTGGCCGTCTTTGTTGGCCTGACTCGCGTAGTCGTAGAGAGCGGCGTAGCCGCCGTTACGAGTCCGCTGATCGCCGCGTCCACGCTAGTCTCTGCGGTGGGCTCTTCGGCACTGGGCCCAGCCGGCATGGTCGGTCTGGCCTACACCCACGTATGGAGCGCCGACATTCGCACCTTTGTCATGGCATCCTGCATGCACAGCCTCAAGCTGAGCGAAGGCATGGGACGAAACGTGCGGCCCCTGCTATGGACGCTGCTGCTGGCCATCCTTATCAGCCTAATCAGCTCCATAGGCACCATTCTGTATCTGGCCTATGAGTACGGCGGCATCAATCTCAACGGCTGGTTTTTCGGCGGCGGCGCGCGGGCGCCCTTCGACTACGTAGCCACAAAGCTCGCCACGCCTACGGAGCCCCACGTCGGAGGCTGGATTCACACCATTTTGGGTGGGGCGCTGATGGCCGGTCTTATGACGGCACGTCATCACCTGCTCTGGTGGCCCTTACACCCTATCGGTTTTCCCGTATCTATGATCTGGCTAATGGACCAGCTGTGGTTCAGCATTTTTCTGGCTTGGTTGTGCAAATCGCTGATCGTCAAATACGGCGGACCGTCGCTCTTCCTACGCGCGCGGCCCTTCTTTTTAGGCCTTATTATCGGCCAGTTTGCCAGCGCCGGCGCGTGGCTAGTCATTGACGGGCTAACCGGCATGACGGACAACGTCGTATTTTGGATCTGAGCAGACAGACCTATTTAAGCCATTCCGTAAACGGCAATTTCGCTTAGATTCTCTCCCTATGATTACTCTATCCAATCTCGGTAAGACCTATGCTGATCGAACGCTCTTTGACAGCGTATCGCTGCAGCTAAACGCGGGCGAGCGCTACGGGCTAGTCGGGGCCAACGGTTCGGGTAAGACGACCTTGCTAAATATCCTGACCGGCGACCTGGAGGCCAGCGAGGGCAGCCTGTCCATTCCACAGCGCCTGCGCCTAGGCGTGCTGCGCCAAGACCAGTTTCTCTTCGAAGAGCAGAAGATTATAAACGTCGCGCTCATGGGGAATACCGACCTGTGGAACGTGATGGCCGAACGAGAGGAGCTGCTAGCCAACGCCGAAGTTGAATTCGACGCCGAACGCTTCTCCGTGCTCGAGGACGAATATCAGCGCCAAGACGGATACGCCGCCGAAGCGCACGGCTCTGCCATTCTCGAGGGTCTTGGCCTGCCCAGCGCCACGCATCACGATCCCCTCTCCACGCTGTCGGGGGGGTTCAAGCTGCGCGTGCTCTTGGCTCAGGTGCTGGCTTCTTCGCCCGACGTGCTTCTACTAGACGAGCCGACCAACCACCTCGACATCCTGTCCATTCGCTGGCTGGAAACCTTCTTGCGCGACTTTGCTGGACCGGCCGTCGTCATCTCACACGACCATCGGTTTTTAGACAATATCAGCACGCATATCCTCGACGTAGACTATCAGACCGTCACGATGTACAAGGGTCATTATAGCGCGTTTGCGCAGGCCAAGCGGCTCGAGCGCGAGCGACGCGAAAAAGAGATTTCCAATCAGGAGCGAGAGATTGCGCACCACCAGCAGTTTGTCGATCGCTTTAAGGCCAAGGCCAGCAAGGCGCGACAGGCCGGTAGCAAACAGCGCATGATTGAGAAGATGGCCGAGGATATCGTCGAACTCCCCAGAAGCTCAAGGCGCTACCCGACGTTCCGCTTTGCGCAGCGGCGCGACAGCGGCCGCGACGTGCTGACAATAAGCGGTATAAAGAAAGCCTTTAACGAAAATGAGGTCCTGCACGGCGTCGACCTGCTCGTGCAGCGGGGCGACCGCCTGGCCATTATGGGCCCCAACGGCATCGGCAAATCGACGCTGCTAAAGATCGCCATGGGCAAACTTGCAGCCGACGCGGGCGAGGTTGAATGGGGTTATGAGACGCATCCGGGCTACTTCGCTCAGGACCACGAGGAGGACTTTACTCCAGAAAACGCCAGCGCCGAGCAGTGGATCCGCGGGCACTTTCCGGAGCAGAGCATTGGGGCGGTGCGCAAGCGCTTAGGCATGGTCCTATTCTCCGGCGACGACGTCGAGAAACCGCTGGCCGCGCTTTCGGGCGGCGAAGCAGCGCGCCTGGTCTTTGCCAACTTGGCACTGGCTGCGCCCAACGTCTTGGTGCTCGACGAACCCACTAACCACCTCGACCTCGAGTCCATCGAAGCCCTTGTCGAGGGCTTGAAGCGCTACGACGGCACGCTGATCTTCGTATCGCACGACCGCTGGTTTGTAAGCCAACTGGCCACGCGCATCGTCGAAATCAAACCGGAGGAGATCGTCGACTATCAGGGTTCATATGAGAGCTACGTCCACTTCTGCGGCGACGACCACCTCGACGCCGATACCGTCGTGCTCAAAGCGCGCAAAGAAAAAAAGAAAAGCCGAGAAGGAGCCACCGCTTGAGCAGGCGTGTCGTTTTTGTCCCCGAACCCATCGCCCCAGCCGGTATGGATCTGCTGGGCAGCCACTGCGATATCGTCGCTCCGTGGCAAACGGGCCAGCCCGCCGGTGAAATACCAGCGGAGGCCGATGCCGCGCTCGTGCGCATCTACCGCGTCGATGCTGAACGCGTAGCGGCCGCGCCCAATCTGCGCGTTGTCGCCAAGCACGGCGTGGGACTCGACAATATTGACATACCCGCTGCCAGTGCACGCCAAGTAGCCGTACTGTGGACGCCAGAGGCCAACGCAGAAGGCGTCGCCCAGCACGCCATCGCTCTCATGCTGGCTCTGACCAACAAAGTCAAAGAAGCCGATGCCGGCGTGCGCGCCGGACGCTTTGACGAGCGCATGGCATGGGGCAGCGTAGAGGTCTCCGAACGCACGCTGGGGATCGTTGGCCTAGGGCGCATCGGGCGCCGCACGGCGCGCAAGGCCGCGCTCGGGCTGGGCATGAACGTATTGGCCTACGACCCCTATGTCGACCGCAGCACCTACGACGGCCCGGCCGTTTTTGTCGACGAGCTGGATGAGTTGCTGAACCGAGCCGACGTGGTCACTCTGCACGTGCCGCTAACAGACGAGACGCGCCATATTATTAACGCTGACAGCCTGGCGCATATGCGACCTGAAAGCTACCTCGTGAACACGGCGCGCGGCGCCGCTGTAGACGAGGAGGCCCTAGCCGAAGCGCTGTCGGCTGGCCGACTGGCCGGTGCGGCCATCGACGTATTTGCCCAAGAGCCGCCCGATCCAGCACACCCTCTGCAGAGCGCCCCCAATGCGCTGCTGACGCCGCACGTAGCCGGGCTGTCCGACCGCGCGCTAGTCCGCGTGGCGACGGAAGCCGCTCAGGGCATTCTCGATGTGCTGCAGGGCCGACGGCCGCGCAGTCCGGTAAATCCGGAAGTGCTTCCCCCACAATAGGGGCCACAGCCCGCTTAAACCGCTATCCTGTAACGGAGGCTTTCACCAGATGGAATACAGACCATTAGGCCGCACCGGCATCCGCGTCTCCAGCCTGTGCTTAGGCACGGCTTTTCGCGCCCAAGACGACGAGGCCACGTGCATACGCGTAATCGATCGCGCCATCGAACTGGGGTGCACCTTTATCGACACGGCAATTTATGGGCAGGGTCGTTCGGAAGAGATCGTCGGCAAAGCGCTCAAAGACAAGCGCGACGAAGTCGTGCTGTGCACTAAAGTAGTAAACTCGCTGGGGGCTGGGCCCAACCGAGACGGCCTCTCGCGGCTCAACGTACTGCGCGCCGTCGAAGCGAGCTTGGAACGACTGCAAACCGATCACATCGACCTCTACCTGCTGCACAGCTTTGATCCGCATACGCCGCTCGAAGAAACCCTGCGCGCGCTGGACGACCTAGTCTCGCAGGGAAAGGTGCGCTATATCGGCTGCTCCAACTTTCGCGCCTGGAAAGTCATGGAAGCCCTGTGGACCAGCGATGCGCACAACCTGCACTCGTTTGTCTGCATTCAAGACCAATACAACCTGATCAACCGCTGGGAGCTAGAGCCCGATATGATGCCGCTGTGCCGAGAGCAGGGCATCGGTATCATGCCCTACAGTCCGCTGGCCATTGGCCTGCTAACCGGTCACTACCGCCGCGGGCAGGAACCGCCCGTCGGCACAGTGTGGAGCAAGGCCGAGGGACGCGGCCTGAGCGCACATAAGTACAATTTTGAGGAGGCCATGACCGAGCGCGTCGACGGAATTGTGCAAGCGCTTGTTGATATTGGTCAGGCGCACGACAAGACCCCGGCGCAGGTTGCGCTCGCCTGGCTCTTAGACCACCCAGAGGTCACCGCGCCCATCGTGGGGGCCGACCTGCCCGAGCACGTCGACGATGCCTTTGGCGCAGCTGACTGGCGCCTGAACCGCGAAGACCGCGTCCGTCTCGACAAAGTTTCTACGTTAGAGAGACCTAAGAAGTACGCCTAGCGCAGGGGGTATCTCTCCATCGGGAGCGATACCAACGGCAGTCGATTTAATTTGACAGCCGCATGCCCGACAGCTTTTCGACGCCGTCGCGGTCCCAAGCCACACCCAGACCCGGCGCCGATGGAATGGGCACAAAGCCCTCTTCGTCGATGGGCAGGGGTGCCGGTAGCAGCTCGTCGATAAACGGGCTGGGCGTCTTGTACTCGACCCAGCGAGCCGTGGGCAACGCCGCCATAAGCTGCATATCGGCCGCCAATCCAACGGCCGTATTCCAACCGTGCGCAATGGTCATAATCGAGTGATCATAAGCGTGCTGAGCAATACGCAACCCCTCTGTCAAACCGCCGACTTTCGTCAGGTCGGGCTGAATAAAGTCGATAGCGCGGTTTTCGATCCACGGCATAAAGCTCTGGCGCCGCGTCAGCACCTCGCAGCCAGTAATCGGCAGCGGTGCATTCTCGGCCAGTTTAATATATCCCTGCATATCATCCGGCCGCAGCGGCTCTTCGAACCAGGTCACGTCGTATTCGCACAGCATCTTAGCCGTCTCCAGCGCCCACTTGTAGCCGTGCGCCCAGTAGCGACCGGAGGCGCCGGGATCGACCATGAGTTCGACGTCGGCACCCAACGTCTCGCGCGCCAATCGAACCAGTTCCTCGTCGCGCCGACGCGACTCGCGTCCAAAGGGTCCCCAGCCTATTTTCACCGCCTTAAAACCGCGCGCTAGGGCCTCTTCCATATGGGCGACAAAGCGCTCATGGCCCATGCTCAGCGAGGCGTAGGGCTTAATCCGATCGCGGTAACAGCCCCCGAGCAGGCGACCGACTGGCTGGCCCGTGACCTGGCCAAAAATGTCCCACAGCGCGATATCAATACCGGAGATAGCGTGCGTCACCGTGCCGCCGCGCCCCTGCCAAAACGTCGACTGATGCAGTTTTTCTGAAACGCGCACGGGCTCGATGGCAATTTCGCCTTCCCACAGCGGTCGCAGCAGTTCCACGGCCGCTTCGGTCAAGCGCGCTGATGTGTACACGCTGCCCAAGCCGAACACGCCTTCATCGGTGCCCACTTCGAGCAGCGTGTACTCGTTGCGCGCCGGCAGCTGACCTTGAGGCCAGCCGCCAACCGGAGGGTTCTCTACAAGCGGTATCACGCGAATCTGATCTATTTTCATTCTCTTATCCTCTCATGCCATATCCATATGGCGTGCGTGACAAAGACTCTATGAGTGTTCACATACCTGTATGACGCGCCTATAATATCAAAGCAGCCGGCCCGTTGCCAAACGCCTAGCGGAGTGTGCTATTTTGACTATATGAGCCACCCTATTCTATATTTTTCACAACGTACTTGCCGATTAGAAATCCTATGCACCCTACCCTGCACCCACCGCCCGCTTCTCGTTCCCGCGAAAAGACCTTGCCCGACGTGCGCTATGCCGGGCGCTGTCCGCAAACGGGCTGCGAGCGCGCGCTGCGCCCGACGCACGAAGCGCTTTGGGCCGCACAGGAACTGATGAACCATCTCGCAAACCACCGCACTTCAAGCGACAAATTCTCTACCGCCAGCCTGTATGAAGAAGCCAATGGCAAGATGTTTGGCGTGCTGGTGTGCCGCCTAGAGAACGGACAGCACGGCGTGCTGCGCGCCTTTTCCGGCGAGTGGGAAGGACGAAAGACGCCTGCCGGCTGGGTGCCTTCCAGCGGCTTTCCGTCCGAATACGAAGCGGAGCGCGACAGAACGGAAGCTGAGGTGGCCGACTTCACGCAGCGCATCGCATCCCTCAAAAAAGAGCTGCCCGGAACGCGCGCGCTGCGGCGACGGATTGAAGAGCTTAAGATAGAGCGCGGCGGCCTATCGCGCGCACTGACCGAGCGCATTCACGATGCCTATCGCTTTGAGAACGCGCTCGGAGAAGTACTGCCGCTTAGAGACGTGGATACGGGAGGCGTGCGGCCTCCCACGGGCATGGGCGACTGCTGTGCACCCAAGCTGGTTCAGCACGCCGTTCGCCAAGGCTTAGACCCCCTGGGCATGATTGAATTTTGGTGGGGCGCCTCGTCGCGCGTGCACCCGCGGGTTGAGGGGCACTACTACAGCGCCTGTCGTCCCAAGTGCTATCCCATCCTTGGCTTTCTACTGCGCGGCATAGACGCGGCCGAGGTCTGCTGATGGGCGATTTCGTTCTGCCCAACCTGCGCGACAAACCGCTGTCGGTCCTACACGTGGGACGCGGCTTTACAGTCGTCGACAAGCTCCCCAACTTTCTTTCGGTACCGGGGCGCGGCCCCGACATGGACGACTGCGTCGTCGCGCGCGTCAAGGAAGTCTTTCCCCTTGCCAAGGGCCCCATCTCCGTGCATCGCCTCGACGTAGAAACGTCGGGCTTGATGGTGCTGGCGCTGCGTCGCGACGTGCACCGCACGCTCTCTATGCAGTTTGAAAAACGCGAAGTCGACAAATCGTACACTGCCCTACTGGAAGGCCGCGTCGAAGCCGACGGCGGGCGCATTGAGTTGGCCTTTAGCCTCGATTGGCCCAATCGACCCAAACGCATCTACGATCCGCAAAACGGCAAGTTGGGCATCACGGAGTGGGAGGTCATTGAGCGGGGAGAAAGCGCCACGCGCGTGCGCTTTAAGCCCATCACCGGACGCACGCACCAGCTGCGAGTACACGCCGCGCACGAAAAGGGCATCGGCCATCCCATTATCGGCGACAGCCTGTACGGCAATCCCGACCTAGCCGAGCGGCTCATGCTGCACAGCACGCAGCTGGCCTTTAACCATCCGGAGACGGGTCAGCGCCTGCACTTTGATATGCCAGCGCCGTTTTAATCGCCATACTCTTCCACAAACGCGCGGTGCGCATCCTTATCACCGTAGCGATCTTCGCAGCCCTCAACAAGCTCTTCTGCCTTATAACCGGTATACACGCGCTGCACTTCGACGCGCCGTGCCGTCTCGTCGACGGCATATTCGATGCGCCAAGTGCGGAAGGCAATTCGATAGCCATCGCCGTGCGACACGATGCGCTTGCGCTCGGCGTGGGTAGGATCGGTGCGCAGCTGCACCTGTAGAAAGTTTTTTAGATCCCAGCCGGCCTGATCGCGGACCCAGTCTATCTGCTGCTGGGCGCGCGGATCTACCGTCAGCGCGTATACGGCTTCCTCGCACGCATCAATCCAGCCGGCGCGCGCTTCCGGAAACGCATCGGCGTAGGGCACGTAGGGTTTGATATCGAGCACGGGCGTGCCGTCGAGCAAATCGTGCTGGCCTACGTGCAGACGGTCGGCTTCTACGCCGAGCAAGCGCACGCAGCTAAGGCCAATGCGGTTGGGGCGGTGCGGCGAGCGCGTGGCGAAGACGCCCAGCCTGTCCGCGTCTGCCCGCGGCGGCTGCACCAGCGGATGCCAGCGCTCGTTCAGGTGCAATTCGTATACGATCCAGACGCGCTCGAACCCATCTATCCCCCGCAGACCAAGGCGTAGGTTCTCGTCGTCAACAAGCTGGATCCAGCCCTCGTTGTCGGGCGCAATGCTCGCCTGACGCGCAGCCTCATAGCGGTAGCGCTGCGAGCATTCGACGTAGCCTATGGGTGTGAAATCATGCAATAGAAACATTCCCTGCAGGAAATAGACGGCCGTCGCGGATCGCAACCGTGCGCCGCGGCACCGTCTCAATATAGGCGATTGCAGATCACAGCGCGCATTGAGATCTAGTCAGCGGAAAGGTCCGATCACCCTTCCACTGTGACAGGGAACAACCCCTTTGATATATTCTCGCCGCACAAACCACCTGCAAACTACGAGGATATCTCACATGACCGATCAACGCATATCGCTGGCTCTTATTGGATGTGGCGGAATCGCCCAATCTCACTGGGGCGGCATCCAGAGCGATGCACCCAATGTGCACGTAACAGCCGCCGTCGACACGGATCCCGAACGCGCACAGGCTATGGCCCAACAGACCGGTGCACGCGCTTTTACGTCACTGCGTGAAGCCTTGGCAGAAGGTGCTTTTGACGCCGTTGATATCATGCTTCCGCACGACCAGCACGAGGCGGCGGCTGTCGCATGCTTCGAAGCGGGGAAACACGTAGTGCTAGAGAAGCCCATGGCCATGACCTTAGATGCCTGCCAGCGCATCATAGACGCAGCGACGAGCGCAGGCACCGTATTTATGGTCGCCGAGCAGTCTCAGTACTGGCCCGACGCCGTGAAAATCCAGCAGATGATTGACGAAGGCGCTATCGGAGAAATCATCACTGCACGGGCGTTCTTTGGCGGCTCCGTAGGCAGCGGCTGGGGCTCCAAGCCCTGGCGCTACGAATTGGCCAAGGCCGGCGGCGGCATCACAATAGACGGCGGCGCCCATTGGATACGGCCGCTGCGCATGTGGCTAGGCGAAATAGACGAAGTGGTTGCTGTGACCGGACGGCCGCTCGCCGATATGGAAGGCGAGTCGCTTGCGCGTGCACTACTGCGCTTTCAGTCGGGGACCGTCGCCGTATTTGATGCGCTGCGCGCCGGCGCATTTATGGGGCCCGGCGAAGAGTTTCGCGTGACGGGCACAGAGGGAGAGCTGCTGGTCGAAAAGGGACGTGAAGGACGCGTAATGCTCTACACAAAAGAGCATCCCGATGGTCGTTTCCTGCTGGAAAAGGACGCGGGACGCAGCGCCAGCTTCGGCTACGAGCTGCAGGACTTTGCGCTGGCCGTACTCGAAGGCAAAACGCTAGAAGCCGGACCCGAATACTCGCTGGGCGAGCTGCGCACGGCGCTGGCTATATACCGTTCGGCAGAAACCGGACAGTGGGAAAAAGTGTGGGATTAAAAACAGAAGCCATCAGACTAGTTTAACTGGCTCACCTTGCGTCGCTCTTCTAGCTTGTTTAGGCCGTTGAGCGCGGCGATGCGATACCCTTCAGCAAAGGTGGGATAGTTAAAAACCTGGTTGATAAAGTAGTGGACGCGCGCGTGAAAATCGATGGCCAGCTGACCGATGTGCACGAGCTCCGTCGCGTTGCTGCCGATAATGTGCACGGCGAGCACTTCTAGCGTCTCGGCGTGGAAGATCAGCTTAAACATGCCCGTTGTGTCACCGGCAATAGGACCGCGTCCCAGCTCGTAGTAATAGGCGAGACCGACCTGATAGTTGACGTCCTGCGCTTTGAGCTCCTCCTCTGTTGGACCGACCCCCGACACCTCGGGAATTGTATAGATGCCGTAGGGAAAAAACTCGGGAAACTGGTGGGTCTTTAGGGCAAAGGCGTTGCGCACGGCCAGCCGACCTTCCTCCATAGCTGTCGAGGCAAGCGAAACCTGACCGATCACATCACCGGCCGCATAGACGCGTGGGTTGGAGCTCTGAAACAGCGGATTGACGTTGATGTAGCCGCGCGCGTCTTGGCACACGCTAGCCCGTTCCAACTGCAGGGTCTCGACGTTGGCCGTGCGCCCAAGCGCGTAAAATAGACACTGGGCGCGCAGGACCTCACCTTCCTCTGTCTCGACCTCGGCTAGTCCGTCTTCGCCGTGGCGTATTTCCTTAACCGTTCGCTGCATTTGCAGCTTGACGCCCATCTGCTCGATATACTCGCCAAACAGCTGTGCAATACCCGTATCCAGCAGCGGCAATAGGCGCTCTGCGCGGTCGACCATCGTGACCTGCGTACCCAGCGCGGCAAACATCGTCCCGTACTCACAGCCGATGATGCCCCCACCCAATACCAGCATAGACTCCGGCAAATAGTCCAAGTTGAGAATGCTGTTTGAGTCGAGAATAACTTTGCCGTCAAAGGGGACGCCTTCCGGATTGCGCGGCCGCGAGCCCGTCGCAACGAGAAAGCGGTCGGCACATATGGCTTCGAGAACCTCTCCTGAACGATCGACCACTTCGATGCATTCATCGCTGACAAAGCGACCAAACCCGTTCACGCACTCGATATCATTTTTGGCGAACTGGCGCGCAATTAATGCATTCTGGTCTTCGATTACTTTATGCAGGCGGAAGTTGAGATCGTTGATAGAGATATCCGACGCCTCTTCCGCGCTGCCGTAATACGAACGGTTGCGGAAACCCGTCAGATCGAGAATCGCTTCGCGCAGGGTCTTGGAGGGAATGGTCCCCTGGTTGAGGCAGGCGCCGCCCAGATGGTTTACCGCATCAATAACCACCACTTTTTTTCCGAGTTTAGCCGCCTGTATGGCCCCCTTTTGACCGGCAGGTCCGGAACCGAGCACTGCCAGATCTACTTGCCGCTGTCGCATCTTCGCACTGCTTTCTTGGAAAGGTCAGACTATGAAGATAGGATGCCCAAGGGAAAGGGCAACGCGGACGACGCCACGCACAGCGAGGACGGAGTGACTACGGACGCTGGGGAAAGCGCAGAAAGCGCTGCGCCGTGCCGCCCATAATGGCCGCCTTTTCGCTTTGGCTGATCTGCGGTAGCAGTGCATCAATCAGTTCCGTCAGTGGGCCGTAGCCGGGCTTTTCGTATATCCACGGCGCGTCGCTAGCCCACATGAGTCGGTCGGGACCAAAGTCGTTGTAGAGCGTCCGATGCCAGCCCATCAGATCGCCATAGGGATAGTCTTCTTTAGCAAACGCGTACTGGCCCGATAGCAACACCGCCACGTTCTCGTAGCGCGCTAGGCGATAAACGGTGTGCTGCGAGGGATTGTACGAAGGGGTCTCTATGCGCGGTCGACCGTGCTCGTCAATGCGAAACTTGCCCTCGCCTGGACAGATACCAAGGTGGTTAAACACCACGCGCACCTGAGGAAACGCCTCGACCAAATAAGCCGTCAAATGCGCATCTGCCGCTCTCAGATAGAGCCACAGCACGTAGTCGCGCTCGGCGGCGTGCCGCCAAATCGGATAGCTCTCCAGAGTCCGCACATCGACAGGCGCAAAGGGATCGCGCGGTCCGCCCAGCGTTCCGAGGCGAAATCCGACAATGCCGCCCCCTTCTGCCAAGCGGTCCATATGCGATTTAGGGTCTGGACAGTCTGAAGGAATGAGCCCGATTCCCAAAAAGCGATCGGAATAGGTCTTCAGACAGTGCTGCAAATAGGCGTGTTCTCCGATCTGAGCACCGCCCAACTGCACGAGCATAGCCTGATCGATAGCGTGTTTTTCCATGCAGTTGAGAAACTTTTCCACGCTCTCTTCGCGCGCGCCCGGTGCTAGATCCGTGGCCGTGCGCGGAAACTGATCCGACGCCTTGGCAAAAACGTGCAAATGAGCATCGATGCGCACCATATCAAACCTCCATGCCAAAGAGTGCGCGGCGCTCAGGCGTCGTGCACAGCCGTGCAATCGCCTTAAACGCATCGGGACGCACCTTCTCAGGCGTGCGCTTTTCGTAAATCAGAATGATCGACCGGCGCGGCGTAGTCGTCGCATTGTCCATAGCCGTATGCCAACCGTATGAGTTAAAGACAATGGCCGTTCCCGCTCTGCCGGGCAGGCGGCGATGGCCGGGCATGCTCTCACCCAACTTGGGGCGTGCGTAGGGACCGCTACCTGCCCTGTGAGACCCCGGTACAAAGGCGAATTCACCGCTATTTTTGCTCACGTCCTCGACATAGATCTGCACTTTAATATGCAGCGGATTGCTCAACGGCACGTCTGGATGCCAACCCGTATAGCTAACGGGCCACACCGGAACGCTGCGCACCTGTGGACCCAAGAAGAGCGTCTCACCTCCGGTAAAGTCTTGCAGCAAGCCAAACCAGGACGGATGGTCGACAATGTCCACAAAGATCTCGTCGCGCTCTAGCGGATCCGGTATGTCGAAAAAGGTCGGCTGTGCCTCACCGCGCGCCACGCGCTGCAGCCAGTCTTCTTTGCACTCGACGGTCGCCTTGTCGAAGGCGGCCTGCAGGCGCTGTAGCTGTGCTCCGTGAAGCGCATTTTCCAGCACGACATACCCCTCTTCTTCCCACTGCATTTTTTGCTCAGGCGTCGGTCCAACTGCTTCTGTTCCCATCGGTAGCCTCTCAAATATCGTCTAGCGGAAAAATGGGCCGCTGGATGCGCGTAAAGGGAAAGGGACGCAGGTCTAGCGAGGTCAGACCGAGTCCATCGGCTTCGATAATAGCGCCCGCAAGCGGCGCAAACGCAGCGCGAAAATGCACGGCAGATTTAACGACCAATACGTCCATTTCTTCGGGTGCGATACCGCAGGCACGAAAAACCTCCGGATCGCGCTGCTGCAGGCGCTCGCTGCACACGATAACCTGAATCCCGTCTAGATCAAGCACGATGCTCGGACCCATATTGGCCCACGCTCCCCGAGTCATCGGCCCCGTGTACTGATAGCGTCCGTCCACCGCGGTGCGCACCACGCCTTCTACGTCTAGCGGCTGCCCGTGCAGCGCGTCCGTCTTGGCCCCGAGCGAAACGGCGATGCGCTGGCCGACGCCGGCTTCCATACCCTGGGCAACCACCTCTGGGTCGTATATAGCTGCAACCGCTGCGCTACGCGCACCCTGATGAACGAGCGCACGCACAATTTCAACGCTGTCGTTTGCTCCTCCACCCCCTGGGTTGTCGGCTATATCCGGTATAACGACGGGCTTTTGTGCGCAGGCCAACGCCTGGCGGACGGCTTCTTCAACCGGCCGAGGCTGATAGACAAACTCTCGCCGGCGCGACCAGGCCATCTCGCGCAGCATGCGCGCCTCCGTCGTCGCGACTTCCCCGTCGCCGTCGGCATAAACCAACGTGGCAAAGCCGAGCGGATCAACGTCGGCGTAGGGAAAGCCGGCAAAAAGCGACGTAGTGAGAATCGCAGCAGGGCGATCGGCGCGCAGGGCGGTATCCCACAGGTCTTTATACAAACCCGATTCGGTATGACAAGTGGCGCAGGGTGGAATCAGCGGCGGCTTTTCCAAGGCCCACACGGGATGCACCTCGCCCGCTGCAAGGCGCGCGATGAGCCGAGTCGCCTCGACGCCGCGCTCGTATATATCCGTATGGGGATACTTCTGATAGCCGATCAGCACGGTAGCACTATCGAGCATCTGCTGCGTGATGTGCGAGTGCAAATCGAGTATGGCCACGATGGGCAGGTCCTTACTCACCACACTCCGCAGACGAGCCAGCAGTTCGCCTTCACCGTCGTCCAATCCCTCTGCGGCCATCGCCCCGTGTAGGGATAGGAGGATGCCGTCGATATCGCGGTGCTGGCGAGCCCCCTCTACGATGTGGCCGGCAATATCTCTAAATGCGTCGGCGGTCACGCGTCCCGAAGGCGTTGCGGCAGCCGTAACGGTGGGCACGAAGGAATCGCCGCGCGACTCAATTTCGTCGATAAAACCGCCGACACCCGTCTCCGTATCGCGCGCTACGTGCGCTGCATCTTCGCCAACGGCGTACGTATGGGCCCTGAAGGCGTTTAAATCCGTCTGGACAGAGGAAAACGTATTCGTTTCGTGGGAAAAACCGCCGATCAACCATTTCATGGGTAAGGGCCTTTCACTCCGTGCTCTCGGTCTCGTCCGAGCGCAGATGCGTTTCAATCGTTACGTGTACAAGCTCGTCATCCAGACCGAGCCGCGCGCGATACTGGTCTGCCGTAAGCGGCTTGTCCGCGACGATCGAAACAATGGCGGCGTAGATGTTCGGACCAATTGACCAGAGGTGTAAATCGGCAATGCGTGCATCGGACCCATCTCCTTCAATTCGATCCCTTATTCCGGTCCGCATTTCTTCTGGGCCCTGCCGGTCTAGTAAGATATCTCCCGTCGAACCCAACAGTCCCAGCGACCAGCGCGCCACCATGAGCGCTCCGACAATGCCCATCAGTGGGTCCATCCATACTAGCCCGTAATACTTGGCCGCCAGTAGGGCAAATATAGCGGTGAACGAGGTGAGTGCATCGGCCAACACGTGCAGATAGGCCGAGCGCAGGTTGTGATCGTGCGAGTGGCCGTGGTCGTGCGAATGGCCGTGATCGTGCGAGTGCACGCCTAAGATCCATACCGAAATGCCGTTGACCAATAGACCAAGTACGGCCACGGCAATAGCTTGGTTAAAGGCGATAGCAACGGGATTGAGCATGCGCTCAACGCTCTCCCACACCATGAAAATGGCAAAGAATGCCAGCAGAATAGCGCCCGTAAAACCGCCAAGTGCATTGACCTTACCCGTGCCAAAGCTAAAGCGCTCATCGCGGGCATGGCGACGAGCGTAGACGTAGGCAAACGCGCTTATACCCAACGCTGCTGCGTGCGAGGCCATGTGCAAACCGTCGGCGAGCAGTGCCATAGAACCATAGTGCAGCCCGGCGACAATCTCCAGCACCATCATAGCACTCGTCAGAACGATAACGAAGAGCGTGCGACGTTCGCCCTGCTTTTTTTTGTCCTGTCCAAACACGTGTTTGTGCTGCCAGCGCTCTAGGCTTTCCCTATGCATCTCTCACTCCGTATCATGTGCTGATCTCAGTACCGACTCACGGTTAAACTCCGTGCTCCGTATTATAAAATGCGGTCGCTGCATTGCAAACTGGGCCCGCCTGAGTCGACCTTTCTCGAGCATGCACCGATCTATTGCGTCGGCAGAGGTAAAATGACAGCTTGTACATATCGCATTATAACAAAAGGACGTGGACGTGAAAATGTGGCAGAGAGAACCCGAATTACGGTCTGCACTGGACGATGCCATACCGGCCATTATCGCCTCGCAAAAACCCAACGGCCAGTTCGGGACGGAGCCGTGGATCAGCACAGACCAGAACGTGCTGCTGGCGCTGGCGGCGGCTTGGTCTCTACCCGATAGCGCACACTATCAGAGCAGAGATGTGTTACGGTCAATCGAGCGCGGTGGACTGGCCATACGCGATGCCCAAGACGAACGCGGAATGGTGCTGTTTCGCAAGAAAGACCATTCGACTTGGGGCCCGATTTACATGCCGTGGGTCTACAGCCGCTGGGTGCGCACCTTCGCCCTTGTCCGCGAGGCCATGAGCGACGAAGCCCGCACGGAGTGGGAACGCACACTGCTGCTGGGGTACGAAGGCATCGCGCAGAACGAACTGCAGCGCATACACAACATACCCGCTCATCACGCAATGGGCCTCTACTGCGCTGGTCAGGTATTCGAACGCGAGGCGTGGTGTGATCAAGCGCGCGATTTTCTGCACCAAGTTACCGATGCCCAAGCCGCCGACGGCTGGTGGGCCGAGCACGAGGGACCGATTGTGGCCTACAATCTGGTCTACGTCGATTCGCTCGGCGTATACTACGCCCTGTCGGGCGACGAGCAGGTGCTCGATGCCATAGAGCGCGCCTCGCGCTACCACGCTGCCTGCGTATATCCAGACGGCTCGCTATTGGAAACTATAGATGGCCGCAACTCCTATCACACCGGCGTGCGTTTGGGCAACGCCGGCTTCTCACACACGCCCGCCGGCCGCGGTTTCTTGGCCCAGCAACACGCGCTCTTTTTGCGGGGTGGCGGCCGTTTCGACGCCGACTACGCCGCGCTAATGCTGCTCTACGGAACCGATGGCGATATCGTCGAGACTTCGGCCGCGCAGCAGCAGCACACCCACCGCATGAGCGACGACGCGCTGATTAAACGCCACGCGCCTTGGTACTACTGCTTGTCGGCCTTTACCGCACCGCTCACGCCCAACCGCTTCGGACAGGACCGGCAAAACTTTTTCAGCCTGTACCACGACGACGTCGGGCTGATCTGCGGCGGCGGCAACACCAAGCTGCAGCCGCTGTGGAGCAGCTTCAGCGTCGGCAACACGGCGCTGATGTACCACGTGCCGGGCGATGAAGATCCCGATTTTAGCGCGCGATCCGGCCTGCGCCACGTTCCGGACCGAGCGGAGCTGCACGACGACGTGCTGCACCTATACTACGGAACCGCGGAGTGCCGCACCGCGGTGCACGTCGTGAATGAGCACGAGGTGGAAATCGAGCTGTCGACTCGCGGTGGGAACGGCGAGCCCGTTGCGGCTCACCTAACGCTTGTAGCGCATCTGGGCCAAGCGCTGCACGGCGATATGGGCATCTGTGAAGCGCTCGGAGAAGAAGCGCTCGACTGGCCAGATCCCCTGTGGATTGCACACGCCGGATGGCATCTCGACTTGCCGCCCGGTGCGCGTCTCTACTGGCCCGTCTTGCCGCACAATCCCTACCGAAAGGACGGGGCAGCAACCGTTGAGGAAGCGCGCATTGTCGTCGTGCTGCCCTTTGCCGAAAACTGCACCCAGCACACACTGACGCTGCGCGTCACAGATCACGAATCGCCGCGCTCTCCGTAAGGACCCAGATCGGGGTCGACAAAAGCGCGGTGAAAATGCCGTCCCATTAGGTAGCGAACCTCGAGCTCGACGTCGCGCAAGAAGAGCGTCGGCGTCACGGCCGAGTCACGCGCCAATGGCTCTACCGAGACGACGTTGTCCCCGCATACCGGCCACGCGTCCTCATTGAGGCGAAATACATACCAATATCCCGAACCCGTTCGGTAGCGCGGTGCACTCATTCGGTACATCTCATTGATGATGCGCATCTGCCCGGCAGGCAACTCCACGTCGTTTAGATAAAAGCAAAGAGCATCGAGCTCCGTCGCATTCATCACGCGCAGCCGCAGCAGCACTCTCTCAACTCGGCCCACAGCACCCCAGCGGTGTAGATCGTCCCCCACCCTAAGCGGCACGTGCGCGCGCTGGCCCACGCACAGATCCACCGGCAGGGGGGCGGCTTGACCCGGCTCCGTTCCCGGCACTGGATAGCGCTGCGTCTCCGTTGGCACGGCATAAATTTTGTCTTTGGGTGACATGATGTCGGGATAGGGCAGCTCGCGCAGCGTTTGGTAGAACGGCGCTTCATAGGGCCACATACCAAACCAGTGAGCCAGATAGAGCCCGTCTACGCCCTGCTGCCATGCATTGTGGGCACAGGCGCGAATCATCTCTGGCGCCGCCTGCCCCAATCGATCTGAATCTACGAGCGCGTGCACGGCGGCATAGACCCTGCACGGCGTATCGCGCGCCGCGGCGACTAATTCACTCACGTCGAGATTGCTGTTGACGTTTTCCGGCGTGGCAAAGGTATCGCCGACAAGCGCATCCACCAGTCCCTCGCCCAGCCACGTTTCCACGTCTAGGCCCGCACCCTTACAGCTGGCCAAGCGCGCCGGCACGCGCACGACGAGCTGGCGCCCCTGACCACTCTGGCGAACGACGGCGCTGACCTGGGCCATCCATTCCGTCATCAGCGACGTGCCTGCGGCCACCTCATCGGGATGAAAGTAGTAAGGGTGGTAATTCAGCTGCAGCTCAAAGCCCGCAATATCGTAGCCCTCACAGACTTCGCGCACCAGTCTCAAGCGCTCTTCCCGAACGGCCTCGTGGGAAAAGTCGAGGCACGTAAACCCCTTCCACTCGGGATCTAGGCCACCCTTATGTCCGATCTCTAAGTGCGGGTTATCAAAGCGAAAGTCCGAGCAGCGACAGTCTTCTTCGCGCGGACCCCGTGGCACCTGCACCAGCAGCTGCGGGTATACGCGCAGGCCCGTTTGCCGAGCGCGCTGGCAAATCAATGCCAGCGGATCGTGACCCTCAGCAATAAGCCCTGTAGCATTCTGATGCGCGCGGCGAAAGATCAGGTGCGGCCACTGCTCCACGTTATGTCCCCACAGTTCGCCGACCTGCGTGTCGTGCAGCATCGTTCGACCATCACCCAAACAAAACACGAGCACGTCGACTGGCGTTCCGGCCAGCTCGTCTACGGCCGACTGGTACTCCTCGACCTGAATGGGCGGTTCATACATGTAGATCAACGGATGGCGGCCGTCGTTTTCAAAAAGAATCACAGGAGGGTCTGCGCGCATGGTGTTTACCTGTCAACTGAAACAGTGAAAAGGCCCCTAAACGAGCGAACAGAGTTAAAACGCTAGATAGGGCTCTGATTCTACAGGGACAAAATCCTGCGGCGGATATTTTTTTAGCACCTCGTCGTCTAGCTCAGTGCCCCACCCCGGGCCCTGCGGCGGCGTGCCGTAACCATCTTCTATGTGGATGGGCTGCGTTAAGACTTCGTCGTAAAGCGGTATCGACCGGAGAAAGATTTCCTGCATGTGGCTGTTGTTGACGCACATATCGAAGTGCAGGCTGGCGACGGTAGAGATCGGGCCATTGGAGTTGTGGGGCGACACCATGGTGTAATACGTCTCGGCCATAGCGGCAATTTTCATCATTTCGGAAAGACCGCCGGCATGGCAGATATCCGGCTGTATTATACCCACGGCGTTTTCTTCTAAAATGGGACGAAACTCCCAGCGCGTGTAGAGCTCTTCCCCCGTCGATACCGGCACCGAAACTGAACGGGCAAACTCAGCTAGCGCCTGTGGATTGTCGTAGAGTACGGGCTCTTCCATCCAAGCGATGTTGAGTTCGGCGAGCTGTTCTGCCGCGCGGCGCGCACTCCACATATTGATGCGTCGACGCACGTCGACAGCTACGTCGATATCGGGGCCAACGGCTTCGCGCACGGCGCGCACTAACCCCAATCCATGCGCCAGTCGTTCAGGCGTAATGGCCTGCACTCCGTTGTAGGGATAGAGCTTTAAACAGCGATATCCCGCTTCGGCGACGCGGCCCGCACACGCCCCGTAAAACGCGGCTAGGTCGCGCGGGTCATCGGGCCACGGTCCCTCTAGCCAGCCGTTGGCATAGAGCGGCACCCGATCACGCACCTTGCCGCCGAGCAGGTCGTACACCGGCACGCCCAGCGCCTTGCCCTTGATATCCCACAGCGCCAGATCGATCGCGCTGATCGCACTCATGGTTACCGCACCGCCACTCCAAGTCACCCGCCGATGGAGAGACGTCCAGATATCTTCTATTTGAAAGGGATCTTTCCCGCGCAGGTAGAGCGCAAAATTCTCAATCTCAGCGGCCAGGGCCGCATCCTTGTACTGCAGGCTACCCTCGCCCAGTCCGCTAATCCCCTCATCCGTGTGAACGCGGACAAACAGCCAGTTGTTTTGCGGTTCGGTAAACGCCTGCATGCGCAGGACTTCAAC
>CALDFW010000119.1 GCA_937942165.1 uncultured bacterium
CGTCTCCGGTCAGCCGTTTAACAACCTTGCCCCGCTTGCACCGACCGAACTGCGTGCCGTAGCGCGCAATATCCAACTGCTCGACCAACTGGAGATCGCCCTGGACTGGTCTGCCAATGGGGAGGCCGATCTCGTGGGCTATCGCGTATACCGCTCGACGGATGCGTCGTTTGTGCCCACGTCTAGCCTGTTGATTGCCGAAGTGGAAACGCCGCGCTACATCGACAGCGCCGTCGCAGTCGGTACGTCGTATTACTACCAAGTTACGGCCTATGACAGGGGCAATAAAGAGAGCGCCGGATCTGTCGGTGCCAGCGACGTGGCGCTACCCCTTCCAGAGTTGGTTGATCCCATCGCAGGACAGCTGACATCGGCCCAGACTATTTTTTCGTGGCGTCCCGTTGTCGGAGCACGGTCCTACCGCGTTATCGTTACGACTTCTCCTACAAGCGGTGAGATCTCCGACATGGAGTTGACGGCCGACACGACGGCCGTGTTCAGAGGGCGCACTCTATCGAGCAGCGGAGAGCAAACGCTCGCATCCGGTGAGATTTACTACTGGAAGGTTATCGCCAGCACGCGCGAAGGCGGCGTCGAAAACTCCGTTAGTGCGATTGAGGACTTTAAGGTGAGATAGTGCGCGTAGATCCTGGTGCACTAGGCGTGCTCAATACGCTGCGCGAAGCGGGTTTCCGAGCCCTGCTAGCCGGCGGATGTGTGCGCGATATGCTAATGGGGATCGAGCCGAAGGATTGGGATATTGCAACAGACGCCGGGCCCGAGCAGGTAGAAGGGCTTTTTTCGCGCACGCTGCCGGTGGGAGCGCACTTTGGTATCTGCGTAGTCCTTGCCAAGGGTGGCCAGTACGAGGTCGCGCGCTTTCGTCGCGACGGTCCCTATGGAGATGGTCGACGTCCGACTCATGTTGAGCCAGCAGACGAGTGCGCTGACGCCCAGCGGCGAGACTTCACGATTAACGGCCTCTTTTACGATCCATTCCTAAACGAGATCATAGATTACGTAGGTGGGCGCAATGATATCGAGCGCGGGGTGATTCGCGCCATCGGCGACCCCCATGCGCGCTTTGGCGAAGACTATCTGCGCCTTCTGCGCTGCGTTCGCTTTGCCGCGCGCTTCGGCTTTTCGATTGAAGAGCCGACCCGTAGTGCGCTCAGTGCACTCGCCGAAGGGATCGAATCGATTGCTGCCGAGCGCGTCGAAGATGAGCTGACGCGGATGCTGACCGATCCGGGCGCCGTGCGCGGCCTTGAGTTGATGATGGACAGCGGCTTACTGAGAGTGATACTTCCCGAAGTAGCTCAGCTGCGCGGGGTCGAACAGCCACCTGAATTCCATCCCGAAGGAGACGTCTGGACACATCTGCTACTGGTGATGGGCCAGCTAGATCATCCCACGCCGGAATTAGCATGGGCCGCTCTGCTCCATGATATCGGGAAAGAGCCTACGTTCGAGGTGCGGGATCGCATCCGCTTTAACCGCCACGACGTCGTTGGGGCAAAGATGGCCGAGGCGATTTGCCGGCGTCTGCGCATGTCCAACGCGCGCACCGAACGCATAGTTGAGCTCGTTGCACAGCACATGCGCATTCGCAATGCGCCTGATATGCGCGAGAGTACGCGCCGTCGCTTTCTGCGTCAGGACTGCTTTTCTCAGCTTCTCGAACTACATCGGGCCGACTGTATGGGATGTCACGGAAAGCTCGATTTGCACGAATACTGCAAGGCGCAGCTGGCTTTGCTGAGCGAAGAGCAGCTGCGGCCGCCGCGCTTGTTAGGCGGAAGGGATCTGCTGGAGTTGGGGTTGAAACCCGGTCCACTCGTGGGGCGCATTCTAGACCGACTAGAAGAGGCTCAACTGGAGGGCAATGTAGAGAGTCGAGACCAGGCGCTCGCCTGGGTGTGCAGTCGCTACGGCGCTTCTTTCAAAACAGTAGGTAATTAGCGCACGTTACCCCAAACCCTCTCTCAGTACGTCGATAATGCGGCCGTGGGAAGCAGGGGACATCAAGTAGATGCCAGACCAGCCCTCCCGCCGTATTCGTTGCACCTGATCAGCCGCCAATTCTGCACCCGCTGCGGCCTGGTCTTCCGCCTTGTCAAATCTAGCTAGTCGCGCCAACACCTCGTCGGGAACGACCATGCCCGGGACGGCCGCCATGCGGCGGGCGTGATCTGCATTGGCCAGGATGAGCACGCCGATCAGCACGGCGCTTTGCTCGCGGAAGGGAGTGAGTGCGTCTAGGGCGGCGTGGTTAAAGACGGGCTGTGTCATTATGTAGTCGACCCGTGCTTCTAGCTTGCGCTCAAGCTTCTCTATTTCGCTTTCCATATCAAGCGCTTCGGGCTCAAAGCCCGTGCCCACCGTAAAGCGCGTTCGGGGGTCTCGGTGAGATCCCAACTTCTGACCGCCAAAATCTACGCCGGCGTTGAGATAGTTTTGGACATAGCGGATCAGCGTGGCCGAGTCCATGTCAAAGACGGCGCTAGAGCGAGGGTAGGTAGGCGACATCTTGGGGGGGTCTCCCGTAATGAGGAGGACGTTGTGTATTCGGTTTGCCCAGTATCCAATGAGCCGACTCTGCAAGCCCATCGTATTGAGGTCGCGCAGGGTAAAATGGGGAATCAGCTCAAGGGCGTCCTCCGTTTTCCAGCCTAAACGATGGCGTATTAAGTGGATAAAGTCTCCCGGCGGCATTAGGGGAATGCCTCGTGATCCGTCGGTCAGATCAAGGGCATCGGCAAGGCCACTGGCCGCGAGCTCTCCGATAAACTGCATGCGTGCTTTTATACCCCCCGTGCCGCGGGAGGGAAGCAGTTCGACGCTTACGGCAAATTCCTTGCTGAATATTTTGCGAGAAAAGGGCCCGTTGTCTCGCTTGGTTTCTGCGGGAGTGGGATCGTGCGCGTTGTCCCACTCCATCTGGCTCTGTATCTGCGTTTTATGCAGGCTGCGCAGGTAGTTGTGCATTTCGTTGATGTGCGCGGGATGCACGTCGCAGCAGCCGCCGAGCAGGTGCACGCCGCGCTGGGCCGACTGGCGGGCAAAGCGGCCCATGAACTCTGGATTGACGCCCGTAAGATAGCGGTGGCCGATGCGCCGAAAATCACCCCCATTGGGCATGAGAGAGAGCTGAATGCGGCCCGTTTGCACCGGCTCTAATTCTGAAACGGTGTCCAAGAAAGCCTGCGCTTCCCAGGGTGCACAGCAGTTGACGCCCAGTATGTGAACGCGCATGTCTGCTGCTGTCTTGGCAAAGAGGAGGGGATCCAGATCCCAGCTGTCGTTAGCGCGTTGATGCAGGGCCATATGGACCACGACGGGAACGGGTGTGGAAAGGCTATGAACCACCTCTAACACGGCGCTGACGTGGACTAGAGAAGTGAAGGTCTCGAGCAAGAGGGCATCGATGCCCGCATTGACGAGTGCTTCGATTTGTGGGCGGTAGATGGCCCGAACTTCTTGCGGCGATTCGCGGACGTCTGGAGTAGGACCGATAGACCCTATAACAAAGCAGGGATCGTCCGCGCGCCGGTATGGACGATACTGGTCGATGGCTTCTCTCGCCAGCAGCACGCCCTCCCTGTTGAGCTCCTCGACGCGATCGCTTTGGTCGTGGGCGGCTAGGTGGGCGTGGTTGGCTGCAAAGGTATTAGTGGTGAGAACGGTTGCGCCTGCTTGTAAGTATTCTAGATGAACCTGCCGCACCAAGTCGGGATGGTCGGCGTTGAACGTTTCGTACAGGTGGTTTTGCTCGGACAGACGTCCGGTTCGCTCAAAGAGCAGCGAGCCCATTGCTCCATCGCACAGAAGGGGAGCGTGCTGGACGTGGTTTAGAAAGGAGGACATAGGCGTGTATCTCGTTTTCCATCGCTTTAAAAAGAGAGTGTTAATTCAAAGTATAAATATATCAAGATTTACTGATATATACAAATGAACTATTTTTTTATGTGCGTAAGTTACTAATTTACATGTTTTTATATTCCTTAAAGCCGTTGTCCGAAATACTCGGCAAAAATAAAGAAATCGTCAAAGTCGACGTCCTCATCGCCGTCTATATCATAGGTGGGATCCCACTGCAGATCGCCGAAACGCGTTCCAAAAAAATCTGTGAAGGCAAAAAAGTCTGTGAAGTCGACGACCCGATCCCCGTTAAAATCGCCCGGCAGATTCGGCTCGGAGGCAACGCCCTGTTGGGACAGGGAAAACTCGAGGGATGTAGTGCCGCCTCTGCCGTCGCTTGCCGTGAGGAGAATCGTCGTCGATCCCGTGCTGTCGGCCAGCGAGGTGATGCGGAGCGAATCGTCGATGACCGCGACCGCTGCCAGACTCGCATCGCCTATTTGGGCAGTAAAGGCCAGCGTATCGCCGTCGGCATCAGAAAAGTAGGGCGCCAGTTCGATGGTCAGCGTTTGTCCGGGGGCAATCTCTTGGGGGGACGGATCTCTCTGCACGGAAGGAGCGCTGTTGGCGGGGGGCAGCGTGTAGTGAACGATAAGATAGGGGCGCTGCGAGGAGGTAGAGTTCTCGCGACTCGAAAATCGCTTTGCCGAGGGAGCGGTCGATTCATCTCCCACGAGAATCCAGCCCATATTTGCTGCCGAATTGTCTACCCAGCGCTGCACGTCCGCCGTTAATAAGTCCCCGGACCATCGATAGGCACCCAGATCGGTTACGCTTTCTATCGCGCTGGCAGATGGAACAAAGTCACCGCCTTCTTGCTGCCAACTTGTATCGGGATAGCGAGCGTGAATCCAGGTCGCATCGTCTGAGGTGGCGTCTCCACCTGCGCCCTCTCCTCGCGTGCCGGCAGAACTGCCCTCACCCCAATCCGAAATCACTCGGTGCACATTAATCTCATTTGGACCGGCTTTACTTCTGTTCATATAGAGCACGAGTTCGGCGTCGCTGACAAGCGAACCTGGGGGGACAGATGAAAGGTCAAAGTGTAAAAGAGCGCGCCGGACGTCGCTTGCCGCGGTAGTACCTACAAAGAGATGGAATCCGCTCCCATTGCTCAGGTTGCCGGTTGAACTCTCATACAGCGTGTTGTCCTTGCTTGGGAAGACCGTTGCCGTTTCGCCCCAGCTTATACTGACAAACGCGAGCAGGGCGATAGGTAGCAGTTTATACATAGAAGACCGGCTCTGGGGTGGAATTGGGTGATCTCTTGGAAGCGCGCTTACCGCGGCCTGGCGCGCTTCCCTCCGCGATCAGAATATAGGTGGATACGATAAATGCGCTCGCTATCCTCTCCCTGCCGACTGTGCGCTGTGCCTCTTCAATCTGCCGGAGTTAGCTCTGGCCGGCCACAGTGGCATACGTGCGCTTGAACCAGAGGCCCAAAACGAGGGCCAAGAGCCCACCTGTAAAGGCCACTTCCCAGCGTCCAACATACAGGCCGGACAGGCCGACGATGCCCCCGCCTACCGCGACAGCGCCTAGGACGGCCGTTCCCAGGCCGCGAGCGATGGGTGCGCCTCCGGTAGAGCGCGTGCCGGCCTTTTCGGCGATGGGGCCCCACCAGCCCATGGGCTGGGCTTCCCTGTAAAAATTCAGCAGCTTTTCCTCGGGTTCGGGCTTGGTTAGCAGAGCAACGACAATCCACAGAAGGCAGGTTATGGCAATAGACGAGAGGACGACCACGTAGTCGGTATCCTGTCCGGCATCGATAACCCATTTAAAGAGGACCTCTTTGTTAAAGAGGAAGATCAGCGGGCCTCCAAAGGATGCGGCCAGCCGGGCGGGTCCGTTAAAGCGCCACCACCACCACTGCCCCCAGTTGGCCGTCAGTTCAGCGGAAGAGAGCCCGAGCATAAACACGGCAATGTCGATTACGTTGGTCGCGCGCAGGGCTACGACTAGCGATAGACCCATAATGACGACCATGACGATGCGGCCGATGTTCATGTAGTGGAGCATTTCTGCTTGAGGGCGAATAAATCTGCGGTAGATATCGTTGATAAAAACCTGGGCGCCAAAGTTCATATTGGAATCGACCGTCGACATGATAGAGGCAAACATAGCCACGAGCGCCAGGCCGAGGAGGCCCGACGGCAGATAATGCCCCAGCAACAATCCGTACGCCAGCTCCTTATCCATGCTCCCGTCGTGCAGCCCCGGCCATTTGACCATTGCGCCCAGTGCCGGCAGGGTGAGCATGGCAAGCATGACAAAGAGTACGATTTGGGTCCATACATACATGCGCGTTGCTTCGCGATTGTCGCGGCAGGAGAGCAGGCGCTGACCCTCCATAGCGCCGCCCATGGGAGCGAGATCGCCTCCGTAGCCAACGGCGGTGCCTACGGTCCAGGCGATGATAGCGACCAGTCCCAACATTTCGTGATTCATCGGAGGGTGCCAGCTCACCACGCCTTCACCAAACTGCGTTACGAGCGCATCGTAGAGACCGGTGGGGCCACCGAAGTCCTGTAGGACGAGAATCATTAGCACGAGAGAAGAGGCGATCATAATAGCCGTCTGAATGATATCAGACATGACGACCCCCATATAGCCCGAAAGAACGACGTAGAGGAGTATGATGGGTATGGCGACTAGGAAGGTTTCCAGACGCGACCAGCCGAGCAGGACTTCGGAGACCTTTGTCAGCCCGAGGAGGCCGGCACCCGTCCAGGCTACGACGGCGATAAAAGCGCTGCGCATGGAAACCCAGGCGCGCATGGTCGCCGCGGCAGACCCGCTGAAACGCCGCTCGTAAAATTCCGGCGAGGTCGTAATGTTTAATCGCCGCCAGCAGGTGGCAAAGAGCAGGCCGCCAATAAGCAGGGCCAGTCCAAACCGGCTCATATAAAACCAGCAGATAAAGGTGCCCGTGATGACGGTCATGCCACAGTAGGCGGGAGCTACATCCGCGTTCATGCAGGTCACGGCATAGCTCGTGCCGTTCATCCACCCCTTCATGTTGCGACCGCCGAGAAAGTAATTGTCTAAATTTTCTTGGGCAAAGCGACGGTAGTAAAGGCCCATGCCAAGCAGGCAGAGCATGTAGATGCCCATAAGGGTGTAGTCTAGCGTGGAAAGCCCAACGATTTCCATAGGTTTCTCGGTTTCCGTTTGCGAGGGTGGTCGAGTGTTTTCAGCCCTTCTTTAATAGGGAACAGTAACAGGGCCGGCAAGTCTGGTTTTGGGGAAAGCGCGATGTGGGAGATGCCTCTGGGGCGGGTCAAACGTTTGATGGAGAGATCCATTATGACTACATTGAAGACCGATTTCAAGGAGGGAAGTATAGTGAAGACAAAGAGTCGCGTTGGACTGGTCAAAGGCGCCAATCGCCGATCAAATATCTATGGCTCAATGGAACTAGTGCGCGCGGATATCGAGGCTAAGGTGCGTGGTCAGGTGTTGCTCAAGCCCAACTTTCTATCGAGCGAAAACCAGCTGGCTTCGACGCACGCAGATGCGATGCGGGGAGCAATCGATTTCCTGCTATCGGTTCCAAACCCGCCCGATGAAATCCTTATTGCCGAGGGCGGAAATGAGGCCTACTCAGGAGAGGCCTTCGATAATTTCGGCTATCGGGCGCTGCCAGATGAGTATGATGTTCCAATACGCCTGATAGACTTAAACGAAGAGACGCAGTGGGAAGAGACCACCATCTTTACAGCCACGCGCCAGGAGCGCGTCGTGCGCATGCCAAAGACGGTTCTGGATTGTCCCTGCACTATCTCCGTGGCCGTAGCTAAAACGCACGATGTCTGCGTGGTAACGCTGGCCCAGAAAAACCTAATCATGGGCACGCTTCAGAAAGAGGATCGCATTTGGATGCACGGTTTCCCTTCGCATCCGGATCGAATTCTTCCAGACGAGGCTCAGGTGTTGAACGTCAATCTGATGCGCCTATCGCGTTTTCTCAAGGCCGATATCGGCCTCGTTGATGGGACCGTCGGTTTGCAGGGCAACGGGCCGGGAGGCACGGACGTGGTCGACCTGGGAGCGGCCGCCGCTTCGGCCGATGTCTTTGCCGTTGATGCTGTGATGAGTAAGGCCATGGGGTTTGAACCCATGCAGCTAGGGCTCTTGCACTATGCCGATGCGTTGGGAATGGGAGTGGGGGATTTGGAACATATCGATGTTGTCGGTACGCCTATCGAGGACGTTGCACAGTCGTTTTTACCGCACGAAACGACCGGGGAGCAGCTCAAGTGGCGCGAAACAGAAGTGGAGCAATACCTGCCGAGATGAACAGTCGACCGAATATTCTTTGGATTTGCACGGACCAGCAGCGCTATGACACCATCGGTGCGCTCGGTTATCATCACGTTGACACCCCCCACATAGACGGGCTGGTCTCCGAGGGCGTAACGTTTACGCGGGCCTACTGTCAGTCGCCTATTTGCACGCCCAGTCGAGGGTCGTTTCTCACCGGTATGTATCCCAGTGCGATCCACGTGACGGGCAATGGAAACGATGCCTTTCCATCGACTCCATCGCTGGTTAGCAAGCGCCTATCCGATGCAGGATACGACTGTGGGCTAATTGGCAAGCTGCATTTGGCCAGCGCCTATGGTCGCATTGAACCTCGAGTGGACGATGGCTATCGCTACTGGGAGTACAGTCACGCTCCGCGCGATGATTGGCCCGTCGGACACGGCTATGCGGACTGGGTTCGCCAGCAGGGGGGTGAGCTGGGAGAACTGACTGGTGATCCCAAAGGCGTGCCAGCCGAATTTCACCAGACCACGTGGTGCGCCGAAAAAACTATTGAATTTATGCAAGAGGAGCGCGAGGGACCTTGGATGGCCTGCGTGAACATATACGATCCTCATCCGCCCTTTAATCCGCCTCAGCGCTATCGAGATCTGTTTGACCCAGCAGATATGCCGGGCCCGCTTTTTCGCCAGAGCGATATTGAACAGCAGGAGAAGTTGGCTGGAGTCGACTTTCAGTCGTCCGCCCGTTCGCCCGATGCGTTGGACATACGAGATCCGCTTCAGCCCGAACGGGGGCGCGCTGCCGATGGGCGCGTGCTACAGGCGGCCTACTGTGCCATGATCAAGCAGATAGACGATCAGGTAGGGCGTATGCTCGCGGCGCTTGAAGCTTCGGGGCAGCGCGAGAACACGGTGGTGATCTTTACTTCGGATCACGGGGAAATGCTGGGGGATCACGGATTAATACAAAAGGGCTGTCGCTTTTATGAGGGATTAGTGCGCGTGCCGCTCATTTTCTCCTGGCCGGGTCACTTTGCCAAAGACGTGCGCAGCGATGCTTTGGTAGAGCTGCTCGACAAGACGCCGACGATTTTGGAATTGGCCGGACTCGAACCCCCAGAGCGCATGCAGGGTCGCTCGCTCCTGCCGATGCTGCGAGGGAAGGCACCGCTAGATCGCCATCGAGATTTTGTGCGCTGTGAGTACTACGATGCCCTTGACGAGCCCGATGGATCGTTTGCAACCATGTACCGGGATCAGCGCTACAAGCTGGTCGTTTATCACGGCCATGATTTGGGCGAATTATACGACTTAGAGGAAGACCCAGAAGAGTTTGAAAATATGTGGGACGAGCCCGAAGCTCAGCCCGTAAAGTTGAAGATTATGCAGCAGAGCTTCGATGCATCTATGCTCGCGATGGATCGGGGCTCTCCTCGCGTGGGGCCCATGTAGTGGACCTATTTGGCAGAGTGCAAAACCAGCGACAAGTCGAGAGCCAGATCGTGCGCTGGCGCGATTCAGAGGCGCGTGCTGAGCGGGATATCGTCAGCGTAGAAGAGCCCCTAGAAGTGCGTATAGAAGGGAACTCCGTTGCCGTTATTATGCGTACTCCAGGTGATGACTTTGAGTTGAGCGCGGGTTTTTTGCTCAGCGAGGGCATCCTCGACGGGGCCGACGCCATCGGCTCTATTTCCTACTGTCCCCACGCCGACCCACCCAACGAAAAAAATGTAGTAGAAGTGAAACTGGCTGCGGGGCACGCCTTTGATTCGTCTCAGCTTAAGCGCAACTTCTACGCGTCCTCTAGCTGCGGCGTTTGCGGTAAGGCCAGTATCGAGGCGATCACGGCGGGGCGTATGATCGTCGCGCACCACTTTACCGTCGACGGACACGACCTGTGTGCCTGGCCCGAAGCCATGCGTCATGCGCAGGCCGTTTTTGAACAGACTGGATCGCTGCACGCCGCGGCGCTCTTTGCTCATGACAACACCCTTTTAGGGATCCACGAAGACGTGGGACGGCACAATGCCGTCGATAAAATTGTCGGATCTTTTGCGCTTAAAGGCGAGCCGATTCCCGAAGTTTGCGGCCTCATGGTTAGCGGGCGAACAAGCTTTGAAATCGTGCAAAAAGCCCTTGTCGCAGGCATTGCTTTTGTTGCAGCGGTTTCCGCTCCGTCTAGTTTGGCCGTTGAGTTGGCGCGCGCCGGCGGTATGACATTGGTGGGCTTTTTGCGCGGTAAGGGATTCAACGTCTACGCGGGTGGCGAGCGGATTCGCGGCGATGTCCCTATTATAGGGGAGTGAAGTACGAATGCCGACTGTAATTCAAGGGAGGAAATATGGCCAAGCGCAAAGCGAGTAAGAAACCACAGCTGCACCTGTGCGCCGCAGCGTGGACAATGACAACCTATCCCTCGGCCGCAAAAGAGTGGACGATGGATCGCAAGGTGAAGGCTGCCAAAGAGGCGGGATTTGTCGGGTTTAGCGCCGGTCCGCAGCCCGAAGTGGCCGAAGCGTGTGCCAAACACGGGATGCAGTTGGTCGGTGGCGTTGACGTGGGCACCGTAAAAGAAGCCGACGAAAAAATGCGCCTGTTTAAAGAGGCCAACGCCGTGCACATTAACGTGCAGCTGTGCGATCACGATACGGAAATTTCCAAGGCCGTCACGGTTGCACGAGCCGTTATTGAGGCCGGGACAAAGCACGGGGTGAAGCCGGCGATTGAATGGCATCGCGATACGGTGACTGAGACTCCGGAAAAAGCGCTAGCCCTGGCAACGCAGTATGAGAAACGCTACGGCGACAAGCTGCGCATGAACTTTGATCACTCTCATCCCGCAATCATTAAGCAGCTGCGCCCCAACACGTTTTGGCCGCGGATTGCTGAGTATCGCCCCGATTTGCTGGCGATGAGTGAGTTGATACACTTTCGCACCTTTACCGGGAGTCACTGCCAAACGCCCATAACAAACGGACGCGGAAAGCTGGATGCAGATTTTGTCGCATGGCGCGATAACTTTCTCCGTCATGCTCTAGAGGCGTGGATTAAGGCCCAGCGGGGTGCAAAGGAACTGTGGGCAGTCGTCGAGCTAGGGCCCAAAGGATCGGGCTATGCGCTTGACTGCTTTCCCGACGTGTGGAAAGATGCCATTGTCGCACGCGGTGAGATCGAGAACGAGTTTAAGAAAGCGCTCAGACGGGCAAAGAAATAAGCCTTGTCAGATAGCAATAAAAAGGGGAGGGGGCAAAATGCCCCCTCCCCTTTTTTCGTAGCGCATGACGCACAGTGCTCTTACCAGGCGGTCCAACCCCCATCTATGGGTAGAACCACTCCGGTCACGTAGGGACTGGCTTTTGATGCCAAAAAGAGCAGCGCCGTTGCCAGTTCGGATGGGTCTCCAAAGCGGTCCTGAGGCGTGAAGGAGCGCAGGCGAGCACTGAGCTCTTTATCTGCCAACGCGCTCTCGGTCAGCTCTGTGGGGAAGTAGCCAGGAGCCAGTGCATTGGCGGTGATGCCGTGACGAGCCCATTCTACCGCCTGCGATTTGGTTAGACCAACGAGTGCGTGCTTGCTCGTCGTGTAGGCCCCGAGTCCATGCATTACAGGAGCACCTAGCCCGTAGACGGAAGCTACGTTGATTATGCGGCCGCTGCCCGAAGACTTCAAGAGGGGGAAGAGGGCCTTCGAAAGCTGCCACTGGGCTGTAGTATTGAGGTGAAGTGCATTGCTAAAGTCACTCTCTTCCATGCGGTTAAGAGGTGCCCTTATTCCAGAACCGGCGTTGGAGACAAGCACGTCACAACCTCCGAAAATGCGCGTGACTTCTTCGGCGATATGTGCTATATCTTCTGTCGATTGGAGGTCGGCTTTGCACGGTTCGACGCGGCCTTCCATCGATTTTGTCTCCTCGGCCAGTGCCTCTAACCTGTCGCGCCGACGGGCCACGGCCAGCACGTTGGCGCCCGCCTGAGCGAGCGCGCTGGCCATAGCTGCGCCCAGCCCGCTTGAGGCTCCCGTAACCACGGCCGTTCGGCCGGCACAGCCAAAGAGTCTGTTGAGATACGCCGTTGTTTTCATGGGACTACCCTGTATGCGTGAAAGGAGTTTCAGACATCAACGCCCTCGACGATTAAATCGGTCGCCCACTGTGGGTCGGGTGTGAGCTGTAGGGGGCGCTGACTGGCCGTCTGAACGTTGCGCACGCTCAGCTGACGGCAGGGGGTATAGGGATAGGGTTGGGCTAGGGGCTGACTGTCAGTGCCCGTTGGGTTGGTAAAAATATAGGGACCTGTGTAATCGGCCGGATGGTTTCTGTCGTCGATATAAAGCCCGTCAATCTCTACGCTATGCGGCATGGAACAGGGATAGCCGAAGTCGTGTGTTCCATCGTTACTCACGTTAATCAAATGGGGCCAAATCGGATCGCCACAGGCGGGTATCCAGCGACTATTGCGGATGTGCAGGTCGCCTTCCCACGTGCTGCCATAGTCCCTGCGAAAGGCTACAAGCGCACTGCCGTACAGCGTGGAATCTTCTATGGTCAGATGCCCCCGGCCAATGGCATTGAGTCCCATATGTCCGAGCGTGCAGCCGCGAATATCGTAGCGTCCAGATACGCCCATGTGGGTGTCCATACGCGACAGTTCGCAGTTTTCGAGCAGAATATCTTTGCAGAAATTGGAACCGATAACGCCCCAGCGCGTGCGGTCTGTTAGGTGGTTCATTCGGCAGTCCACCATGCGCAGACCGACGACGTTGTTGGCGTTGTAGTCGTAGGAGCCCATGTTAACGGGCTTCCCGGCTGCGCCCAGGGTTGAGTAGGTCTTATGGCCGCTGGCAAAGCAGTCGCGCAGCGTAATATAGGCGCACTGTTGGAGGCTTAAAAAGCCCGAATAGGGGTGGCCGACGGCCGTTTCTCCCGCGACGTAATGGGTTAGGCCGACGATCTCTGTATTAGAGCGAGTGACGGTAATATTGCGCGCCCAGTAGTTGTAGCCGACTTCCTGTTCCATGCGATTGGCCAACGTGGTGAAGACGCCGCCGCGCACGACGAGCTTCTCGTCGTCTATGGGGCGCGCCTCCATGCGCGTGATCGCATCGTAGTGCCAGTCGATGGGCGATTCAATCTGACCGTTGCGCCGCAGGACAAAGCAGTCTCGGAGTGGGACTCCGCTGTTCTGATTGAGTCCGCGGCGTATATATATCCGCCTCTGATCATTTTCTACCAGCACGTGGTAGTCGCACTCCAATTTAATATCAATGTGCTTCTGATCGCGCGCGAGGTGTGAGAGCGGTAGCTGGACTGGGGCGTGCCGAGATCGCACTTCAAACAGAGACTTTTTGTGGTCTTCAACTTCGGTGTCGTCCACCGTAAATCGAGCAGTGTTCCAGTCGGTATTCGTCTCAATAACCGCAGTTAGGGCGCGGCTACCGAGGTGGTAGGTCGCATCGGGGCGGGCCGCTACTGGCAAGTTGTGCGCATTGGCGTGTTCATGCGCCTTGAAAAGGGCCGGCAGGTCGTCTTTGACGCCGTCGCCAACGGCGCCGAAGGACTCATACGATACGATCGATTCCACGGTTTGGGTACCCCGAATTAGAGCGCTTCTATGCGCACGGGACAGACTTTGAGCTCGGCCGTCTCCGTGATGGGGTCGTATCCCGATCCCGTCAGAATGTTGATCGGCACATCGTTAAAGCTAAAGCTGGCAAAGACGGTGCCACGGGGAGAGCGGTCGGTTGCCCGCACGCAAATTTCTACGCTGCCCCGCGCGCTGCTGAGTCGGCACCACTGACCGTCTTTCAGCCCCCACGATGCGATGTCTTCTGGGTGAATTTCAAGGCGTTCTTCGCTCAGCAGGTACTCGATGCCCTGAGCTCGTCCCGTTTGCGTGCGCGTATGATAGGACTGCAGTCGGCGTCCCGTCGTTAGCCAGATGGGGAATTCCTCGCTAATCGTCTCAGCCGGGTCTCGGTAGCTGATCACTTTAAAAAGGCCGCGTCCATTTTTGAATTCTCCCTGGTGTAGAATCGGCGTGCCGGGATGGTCCTTATGAGGCACGGGCCACTGATACTGGCCGTGCTCAATTCGATCCCAGTCGAGGCCTGCATAGATCGGGGACAGGCTGCAAAGCTCATTGAATACGTCTTTGGCAGAAGAATACTCAAATCCATCAAAGCCGAGGCGCTGGGCGATCTGTGAGATAATCCACCAGTCAGGTTTTGCCTGGCCGGGCGGGGGGACGGCCTGACGCAGCCGTTGAATTCTGCGTTCGGTATTGGTGCTGACGCCGTCCGTCTCGGCCCATGAAGTGGCGGGGAACACGACGTCGGCAAGCTCGGCTGTTTCCGTTAGGAAGATATCGATGACAACCAGATGTTCGAGCGCGTTGAGGGCCCGTTCGCAGTGCTTGCGGTCCGGATCGGATACGAGCGTGTTCTCTCCGTCAATCAGCATGGCAAAAATATGCTCACCGGCGCCCTCTAATGCGCGGACTTTGGTGATGCCCTTTTCCGCATCCATTGGTCGGCCATAGAGCTTCTCAAACTTTGCCTGGTTGTCTGGTTGGTCGACCGCTTGGAAACCCGGGTAGTTGGAGGGGACCGCTCCGGCGTCTCCGGCGCCCTGGATATTGTTCTGTCCACGCATCGGGTTAATGCCGGTGCCTTCGCGTCCGATATGGCCGGTCATAAGAGCCAGGTTGCACAGGCTCTGCACGTTGTCGACCCCGCAGATGTGCTCCGTAATGCCTAAGGTGTAGTATATGGCTCCGCGTTCCGCCGCTCCGTACCAGCGCGCAGCCTGTTCAATATCGGCTGCGGGAACGCCCGTTATGCTCTCCGCCCATTGGGGAGTAAACTGGCGCACGTGCTCGAGATACTCTTCGAAGCCAGCAGTGCGCTCATGCATAAACGCATCGTCTACTAGGCCCTCGCGCTCGATGACGTGCGCCATGCCCAATAGGAGAGCAACGTCAGAACCAACGCGCAGCGGCAGGTATAAATCGGACATTTCTGCCAGTGCAATGCGCCGTGGATCTGCGACGATGAGCTTGGCGCCGTTGGCAACGGCTTTTTTAAGCCGCGTTGCCGCAACGGGATGGCATTCCGTCATATTGGTGCCGATGCAAAAGATGACATCGGGCTTTTCCATGTCGACCAGCGGGTTCGACATGGCACCGCGTCCTATGGTAGCGGCCAGACCGGCCACTGTAGGAGCGTGTCAGGCACGGCTGCAGTTGTCTATATAGTGCGTTCCATAGCCCCTGCGTATAAATTTCTGCATGCAGTAGTCGGCCTCAGATGGGGTGCGACCCGAAGCGACGCCGTATATGGCATGCCGACCGTGTTTATCGGCAACCTGACGAAATCCTTCGGCCGCTCTATCGAGCGCCGTATCCCAATCGGTTTCGTGTAACTGGCCGTCGACGCCCCGGACGAGTGGCTGCTTTAAGCGGTCGCGGTGCTGGACAAAGTCGAAGGCAAATTGCCCCTTAACGCAGAGCGCGCCCTCGTTGGCCGGCCCGTCCATAGCCGGCTGTATACCGACGAGCTGTTCGCCTTTGGTCATTAGGTCGACTGCGCATCCGACGCCGCAGTAGGGACATACGGAACGGGTTTTCTCTATGGGTTCCTCTATGTCTGCGGCGCGCAGCGCTTTCTTATCAGCTAGGGCGCCCGTGGGACAGGTTTGCACGCACTGTCCGCAAAAGGTGCACGACGAATCTTTGAGAATAGAGTCAAATTCCGTGGTGATTTGCTTTTGAAAGCCGCGTCCACCGGCGGCGATTGCATAATCACCCTCGCGCTCTGCACATACGCGGACGCAGCGGTTGCACGAGATACAGAGGTCGTAATCTCGCAGAATAAAAGGGTTGTCATCTTCGCTGTGGGAAGTGCCGGACTGAGCCCCGGCAAAGCGCCCCGTGCGCGCTTGGTAGCGGTCGACTAAGGTGGTCAGTTCCTGTGACGCATAGCCGCGCAGCGGATCGACATCAACCTGGCGATTTTCCGAAACGACAAGTTCTAAAAGCGTTGTGCGATGGTGTTCTATCGCTTCGGTTGAGGTGTGGACGACCATGCCCGCGGCGGCAGGTGTTGTGCAAGACGCCACGGGATTGCGCACACCCTCGACTTGGACGACGCACAGTCTACACGAACCAAACGGTTCCAGGCGCGGGTCGTAGCACAGAGTGGGGATGGGTCGCCGTGCTCGCTGGGCGACCTCGTATAGGGTTTCCCCCTCGGTGAAGGCGACCTCAGCACCGTCAATGGTGAGGGTCGTACTCTTTTGAATCATGGGAGATCCTGTTGATTAGCTAGGTGGCGTTGGATTTGCGAGGGGAAATACTTGAGCAGGCTCTGTGTTATATGAGGAGCGGCCACGCCGAGACCGCATGCGCTGGTCGAAGCCATCGCGCTGCCAATGTCTTCGACTTCACTCTGCCAGTCTGTCCAGGCACTGGGGCCATCGGTGCCGCTGAGACGTTCACTCAAACGCTGGGTGCCAATGCGGCAGGGGAAGCACTTTCCGCAGGATTCATCTGCAAAAAAATGCATGGCCTGTGCCGCGACGTCTACCATGTCTCGGCGATCGTCAAAGACCATGATACCACCGGCTCCCAAAAAGGAGCCGCAGGCGCGAATGGAGGGATCGTCCAGGGTGACTTCGAGATCTTTTTCGGCCAGAAAGCCGCCGGATAGACCGGCCATAGTAACGGCCTGAATTTGACGACCGGGCAGCGGCCCCCCGGCCCAATCATTGAGCAGCGTCTGTAGTGGCAGGCCCAGCGGCACTTCGTAATTGCCCGGTCTCCGTACGTCGCCGGACAGGCTAATGAGCTTAGTGCCGGCGTTTTCGCCGAGACCCAGGTTGCGGTACCATTCGGCTCCGCGGGCTACAATGGGACCGACGGCAGCCAGCGTTTCGACGTTGTTAACGGCGGTCGGGCAGTCGTTAAACCCGTGGGTAACGGGGAAGGGGGGACGATTGCGTGGGTAGGGATGCTTGCCCTCCAAGCTGTTGAGTAGGGAACCTTCCTCGCCGCAAATATATGCTCCCGCTCCGCGGCGTATGCACAGGTCAAAGTGGAAGTCTTTGCCTCCAATTTGGCGGCCGAGGAGGCCGTCGGAACGGGCTTCTTCCAGCGCGGTTTCCAGTCGGTCCAACGTCTCCGGATACTCGTAGCGGAGATAGATGAATCCGGAGGTTGCGCCCGTTGCATAAGCGGCTAGGATCATACCCTCAATTAGGGCATGGAGGTCGTGGTCGAGTAGAGCTCGATCCTTGAAACAGCCCGGCTCTCCCTCGTCCGCATTGCAAACGACGAATTTGGGCGAGCCGGTTGCTTCTGACACGGCTCGCCACTTTTGCCCCGTGGGAAATCCTGCTCCCCCTCGTCCGGCGAGCCGGCTCTCTTCCAGGAGCGCTAGCAGGTCCCCTGGGGTCTTCTGCAGCGCTTTTTCTAAACCCCTATATCCGCCCGATGCCCGATAGCCGGCCATGGTGTGCCGCCCCGCATCGCGAATGTGAGCAAAGAGGCACTCTTCATATGCGCTGGGATTGATAGGAGGAAGCGGTGAAGGAATGGGGGTGAGCGTAGCGTCAGAAGCCGCTGTGAAAACCTGCTGCCCTACGAGGACGGGACTGGGGTGATCACAGCGGCCGGCACAGGGCATTTCTCGAGCGTCGTCCAATGCGTGGAGCACGTCGCGCGCGCCGCGCTGAGAGCAGATCGGGCCGGTGCAAACGCGCGGCGCTCTCTGGCCCGGTGGAGTGCGGGCGAAGTGGTGGTAGAACGTAACGGTTGCGTACAAATCGGCCAGGGGGATTGGCAAGCCTTCTGACACGGCTCGTAGCGACTCGTCGCTGAGGTATCCATCTCTGTCATGGAGGGCGTGCAGCAGGCCCAAGAGGGGGGCCGGTTTTTCTTGCCAATGGGCAATCAATTCGGCCGTTGATGCTTCTGTTTGATTTGGTTTTAGCATATGTAATAATCTGTATGCGAGGGCCATTTGGTCAAGTCGTTTGATGCCGCTTCGATAAGGTTTTACATTGTTTGCTTCACCCTGTGCGGACCGTGGAGAACGACATGAGCGAGCGTAAAAAGATTGCGGCGATCATTACGTGTTACTACCCATTTTCTCATGCTGACGTGATTGTCACAAAGTTCCTTAAGGGATTTCCTACCGACGAGGCGCTAGAGGCGCCCCAGGTGGATATTGTGTCTATGTATCTCGATCAGGTGCACGAGCAGGACGTCGGCTTGGCGTTAGCCGAAGAGCACGGCATACCGCGCTACGGGAGCATTTCGGCGGCGCTGTGCTTGGGTGGGAAAGAACTCGCTGTGGACGGGGTGCTCATTATTGGTGAACACGGAGACTACGCGTGGAACGAGAAGGGCCAGCATCTCTATCCGCGTCGCTACTTTTTTGAGCAGATTTGCGGCGTCTTTGCCACGTCGGGGCGCTCAGTTCCCGTCTTCTCTGACAAACACCTGTCCTGGAGTTGGGAACAGGCTAAGTGGATGTACGATCGAGCGCGTGCTCTGAAGGTGCCCCTTATGGCGGGGTCATCGCTGCCGCTGTGTTACCGACGACCCTGGCTCGAACACGCACTGGACACGCCGATGAGTGAAGCCCTATCTATTGCGTACGGAGGATTAGACTCGTACGGTTTTCACGGTCTGGAAACGTTGCAGTGTATGGTCGAGCGGAGAGCGGGTGGAGAAACGGGTATTGCCGCCGTGCAGTGTCTGGAGGGCGATGCGGTGTGGGAGGCCTGCGATAAAGGACTCTGGTCCGGTGAACTGGCCGAAGCGGCTTTGGGGCACATTGAGCCAAGGGGTGAGGGCGGTTTGCGTCAGAGCAGCGACCGGGCCGCCGTTTTTCTGCTGGAATATGCCGACGGGTTTAAGGCCGCCACGCTGATGGCCAATGGGTTTAACGGTTGGCTGAAGGGGTGGGGTTATGCAGCACGCGTTGAAAACGAGGTCGAATCCTGCGAGTTCTATCTGCACGGCGATCCGCACCCCCACTTCTCCTTTTTAAGCCTCAATGCCCAAGACCTCTTTCTCACGGGACAGCCCACCTATCCAGTTGAGCGGACGCTGTTGGTTAGCGGTGCGCTAGAGGCCCTGTTGGATTCGCGCCACAGGGGACACGTGCGGATTGAAACGCCTCACCTCGACGTGTCGTATTCATCCTATGCTGAACGACCGCGCCGCGCGATGGTTGAACGGCCTACGGGACCGGCTACGGTGCCTTGGCGACCAGAGCGGGGATAGCAGATATTGAAATCTCTTTTGTATAACCACTAAGGAGGGAACAGATGAGCGATGTACTGATTGTTGGCGATGGACCTGCGGGTTTGAGCGCAGCGCTCTTTCTCGCCAAGAACGAAATGAGCGTTAAGGTGTTTGGGCAGGATCAGACGCTGATGCACAAGGCAATGGTTTACAACTATCTGGGCATACCGGAAATCACGGGGAGCGAATTCCAAAAAATAAGCCGTCAGCAAGTTGAAAAATTTGGTGCCGAGCTCCTCGGTCGCGAAGTGAGTGGCGTGGAAAAGGGAGAGGGCAGTTTTACGGTGCACACGGACGACGGCGCACGTCATGAGGGCACCTATTTGATTTTGGCAACTGGACCGAGTAACCCCTTAGCCGAAAGTTTGGGCGTAGGCAAAGGCGATGAGGGGTTGGTGTCAGACCGTAGCGGTCGCACGGACGTTGACGGGCTGTATGTCGTGGGATGGAGCACGCGCTTAAAGAAAATCCAGGCGATTATCTCAGCTGGAGACGGCGCATGTGCTGCCCTTGATATTCTGTCTGCCCGCGCAGGTGAGGATATGCACGATTTTGACGTAGTTGAATAAAAATGGCATCCCTCCACAAACTCGGCGCCTAAACGCTCCGTCCGCAGAGGGATGCCTAGCGGGTAACACTCAGAGTTGCCAATGCATTAGCAAGGGCTGTGCCACGATCCGCAGACCGCGTTTTTTTCGGTCTTTTCAGGTGTGAAACCGCTTATTGCCTCAGATTCGCGTTCTCTCATTTCCA
>CALDFW010000120.1 GCA_937942165.1 uncultured bacterium
GCGCTCCGCGTCGAAGGTGCGGATCCGATCTACAGCATTGAGCTGGGACCGGGAACGATGACGGCCAGCTCGGGCGATACGCTCGAGATGGACCTGATGGTCAACTCGCAGAACAGCTCAATTGACCTGATGGCTATTCACTTAGACGTGCCTCGTAACTACTTCGAGGTCGTCGATATGGATGCCAACGCAGCCGGCGTGCAGCCGTTTGCCGATTCGACGGGCGCCTTCAAGACGCCTTCGACAATCGCGCAGAACGACACTACGCAGGGCACGGATCAGTTCATCAAGCTGAACTTTGTCGAGTCCATCATCAACGGTGAGGTTATTGGCAACGCTACGGGCGATAGCTCGCAGGTGGCCGCACGCCTCAAGCTGGTGGTCAAGCGTTTCTCTGGTGGTGCACCGTTTGATACGCTCCTGACCTGGTCGATGGAGTCGGGTCGTCGCACGGCATTCTACCGCGGCACGACTGAGTTGGCTGCTCCGGCACGTGAGGGCTTCATTACCCTGACGCCGAATGCGCGCATCATCGCTACGGCGCCGTTGGAAGGTCGCTCTGACTATGCCGATACGTTGGATATTCACCTGCGTAAGATTGGTTCGACCAAAGACATCACGGACCAGAACTTTATCGCAGCCAACGATATCAGCCCGGATACCACGAGCAGCGTTACGACGCTTAACATCAGTAACGTAGTCGGCACGTTTGTCGCGGCCGAAACCGTTACCGGTGGCACGAGCGGCGCGACGGCTACCGTGTCTTCCGTGGGCGCTTCGAGCCTGGTCGTCTCTTCTGTCACGGGAACGTTCTCGGCGGCTGAAGTGATTACCGGTGGCACGAGTGCCGCTACGGGTCAGTTCGATGCCAGCGCAGTCAGCGGCGTCGTCCTGGGTGACTCGGTGCAGGTGGTCAGCAACTCCTTTGGCACCTTCTCGCTCACGGAGATTCCCCCGGGTGTCTACGAGATGACGGTGAAGGCCGACGGATACGTATCGGGCCGCACGGACACGCTCAACGTGTTCAACGGCCTGACGCTGACGCCGGATCCGACCTACGGTTCGGACGTGCTGGGTAACCTGTCGCCGGCAACGCCGCTGGGCTTCCTGCGCGGCGGTGACGCCACGGGCGACAACCAGGTCGACATTGCCGACGCCAACTTGATCTACAGCCTTTGGAACGTGACGCCGGCCAGCGCAAGCTTCGTGCGCGCTGCCGACGTAAACGCCGACGGCGTAGTCAACTCGTTGGATCTGGGTTTTGTCACCTCTAACTTTGGCAACGACGGCTACGGCGCGGCGCCAGTCTTTAAGCCTACGGGCAAAGGCGGCGACAACGCTACGGCCATGGTCGAAGTCGAAGGCATTGAGGAAGTCGAAGCCTGGTGGCCTGGACGCGTCTTTGAAGTCACGGCGCGCGCAGCCAGCATGAGCGACGTCATGGCCTACGAATTGGTCCTCGGCTACGACCCAGAGCGGGTCAAGCTGCTGCCCAACGAGGCCGTGGTAGAAGGCAACGTCTTCGCTAACAACGCGAAGGGTGCGCTCTTCTTCAGCAACGCTCAGCCGGGTCGCGTGGAAGTTACCTCGGGTCGTATCGGCCGCGACTGGTCCGCCAGTGGTGATGCCGAATTGGTCACGGTGCGCTTCGTCGCCCTGACCGATGATCCGGGCGTGATCGACGTGCTCGAAGGTCAGTTTGTCAACAGTGCCTATCAGGGCACGGTCATGCGGGTCGAGAAGGCGCAGGCACTGCCGCTGGCAGCTGCTCTGCACCAGAACTTCCCGAACCCCTTCAACCCGTCGACGGAAATTCGCTTCGATATTCCGACGGCGCGCACCGTGCAGTTGCGGGTTTACAACCAGCTGGGCCAGACGGTCCGCACGCTGGTTGACAATCGGATGAAGGCGGGCTCTTACCGGATCAAGTGGGACGGTAAGACCGAGGCTGGAAATAATGTCTCCTCTGGAGTCTACTTCTACAGCCTGGAAGCGGGTGAGTACTCGCAGATCCGCAAGATGACCCTGGTCAAATAAGACCTGAGTTGTCACAAAGAAAAAGCGCCGCAGGGGGAAACCCCTGCGGCGCTTTTTTTGTTGGGGAGAAAAAAGTTCTCATTTATAGGTGCATTCTTGTCGATAATACACGGTAGGCGGGGGAAACAATTGCGCCCTGAAATCGTCTTATATATATCTGCGGCGCAGGGAGTTAGTTTCTTATGGAAGAGAGGCTTCTGCTGCGTGACGGGCATGTATTTTGCGAGGGTCTGGCTAACTAATCTCCGGTGTGGAATTTCTCTATGAGAATGTATATGCGATATGTCTTTTACACTTGTGTCCTATTTTTGGGTTGGATAGGGACTCTGGACGCGCAGACGCTGCAGCTGCGCGAACGCGGTACCAACAGCCAGAACGTGAGTGTGCAGGTAGGACAGATCATAACCATTGAAATTGTTGCCGAGCTCTCGGGCGTGGAAGCCGCGGGTATGTCGGTTTTTGTCACGGTGCCCGACGGCGCGTTTCAGGTTGTTGATCAGCGTCCGACGACCACGGGTGATGACGGACAGCCGGGTATACAGCCCTTTATTGCGGGGCCCCTCTTTGCCGGGGCTGGTGAACAGGCCAACGAGCTCATTCCGGAAAGCGAGTCGATTGCCGGCAGTTTTGAGGGGCAGCAGCTCGAATACGGCGTCGTAGTTGGGGGCGGAGGCAATCGCGTGCGAACGGGGGCAGGCGTTGTGGCGACGTTTCAACTAGTCTGCGTCCAGCCCATCGATTTCGGGCAAATTCAGGTGAATGACAACGCCGTACTGGAAACGCGTCTCGTGCTCTCAGATGGCATTAGCGAAAAGCGCTTTATTACGGTGCAAGGCATGCAGATTTCGGTGCGCGGGCTTGAGCTGTTTGACATCCCCGACGTAATCTTAACGCCGGGCCAGACCGACAGCACTCAAATTGGCATTCTGACGCGCTATATACAGAGTGCCCGTCCCAACGTGAATCTCGACTCGATGGAATGGTCGTATGAGCCTGCAGACTTAGACAGTATCGACATCGACATCGATCCCCTTACCAAACTGGTTCGTATTACGCCCGATCCGGCTTGGTCTGGAAGGCAGCGAGTGGTATGGACGGCGACAGAGCCGGCCAGCTCGGTGCGGCCCGGGGAACCGATCCTTTCCGTGCAGGAAATAAGCGAGATCATTGTTAACAATCCCCCTTCTTTCCTAAAAGAGAGAGACGCCGACGGCGTGCGTCGCGATACGGTTCGCATGGCCGAGGATGCCCACTATTACGTGCCGGGAACCGAGCCAAGCGTTTTGCGCGCACTCAGTGCACTGGACTTAAATGCCATGGCCGAAGATCCAGACGGCGACGGACTGCGCTTTCTCGCTCTTAACTTTAGCGTCGATTCGGCGGCCAATCTGCGGTCTCAGGTCGCCTCGCAGAGCAATATGCTCCTGCTGTGGTCGCGAGAGAACTTTCACGGGGTAGACTCACTGCGCGTGTTGGCCGCCGACGGACTGCGCGGGGGCAACGACACCCTGCGCGTGATTGTTGAAGTTACGCCCGTGTCCGATCCGCCGCGCTTTCTCCTGTCGAGCGAAGAGCGCATGCCCAAGATTGGCAAGGGGCAGAGCATCACCTACCTATTCAATGAAATTGTCGAAGATCCAGATTCGCCCTTAGATAGCTTGGGGCTGAGCTGGACCGATGATCCGGATGGAAACTTCACGGTCGATACTACGCGGGCGGATCGCGGTCTCGAAATCACGATTGAGGGACGCGCCGATTATGCAGGCGAAGGCCGGGTCAGCTTTGTCGTTATGGACCCCGACAGCCTGCAGGATGCAATGACCCTCTTTATGACGTCGGCCGAGGCGCTGCCTCCTACCGTATTGGCTAGCGAGATTAAAATAGACCTCATTCCAGGAGGTGCGGACTTTATTGTTCGTTTGGACGAGTATGTGGTTGACCCCGACAATACCTTTGACCAGCTCCAGTGGATACTGCCACGAGAGAGCAAGAGTGAGATTCGGGTCTCGGGCGCTGAACTGACCGTCTCTGCCCCCCTCGATTTTATTGGATATGAAGAGCAGTACTTGACGGTGGCCGATCCCGGCGGGCTTGGGGACGAAATAAAGCTGCGCATCTACTCTTCCGACGGCGATCCGGAAGTGGGCGGGATACCTGACCTCGTGTTGGATCGCGGAGAGATCTATCAGGGCTTAGACCTAGACAGCTACTACTACGACTCAGACAACGACGATACGGAGGTATTCTGGGACTTACCCTCGGGCAATAGCTTTAACCAGGATAACGTCCAGGTGCAGATTGATCCGCTGACGCACGTCCTCACGTTCTTCGTGCCTGAGACGGCCAATTTCGCAACGGAGCCGGTTATTTTCCGCGTCACAGACCCGGCGGGCACGTCTTCGGTCGATACGATGACGGTTTCGATCCGATCGGGTGGGGGCAATATCCCCGACCAGTTCACCATCGGCGTGTTGCCAACGGGGTTGGAGGTTGGCGTCAATCAGCGACCAGACCTATTTGATTTGGACGACTACGTTATCGCGCCCGAAGGATTCGACTTAACCTCGCTGGCATGGGAGGTTTCGGTGCTGGCTGGTGACAGCTCGGCCCCGCGGATTAAAGAGGGCAATATAGTCTCGGCCTTTGGCTTTCAGTCGGGAACGGATACGCTGCTCTTTACGGCGCAGGACACGCTGGGGCGCGTTCAATCGGCGCGCATGACGCTGCGCGTAGTGGGTGAGAGTGAAGTGATGAGGCTGCTCTCTATTCCAGATATCCAGTTTATTGCAGGACAAACATTTAGGGACTATAACCTAAACGATTATGTCGAGGATAAAGAGACGCATCCCGACTCGCTTGTACAGTGGAGCGTAATGCCTCTTGTCGAGTCGGACTTGATTATTCGAGTGACGAGCGATCAGGCGATTCAGGCGATCTCAGACGACACGTTGGAAGTCTCCGTCGTCTTTACAGCGCGGAACATAGAGACCGGAATCGTGGGGCGCGATACGGTGCGCGTAATCGCTCTGGATCCGGCCTTGGCCAGTCGTAAATTACAGGACTTTCCGCCCATCGTGTTTCAGGCTGGCCAGAGTGATACGTCGGTTGTTCTCAACGACTATCTGCCGGCTGAATTCATAGAGGCAGACGGCTCCTTGCCGCCCATTTCCTGGTCGGTGTCGGGGCAGCGGATTACGCAGCCCTTTATCGACCCGTTCGAGCCCCACGCCCTGCGAGTCAACGGAATTGGGGAGCGTGTGGGGGTCGATAGTTTGACCTTTGTCGCCGACATACGCGGTGGGTTTCGCGCCGTTGGAGTGATGATCGTAACGGTCGTTGAGCCCGTCGATCAGTCTACGCTAGAGCTGCAGGTTGTGCCCAACCCCATTCAGCCAAGCTATATCAACGTCTTTGTAGTAGCCCGTCGCGCACTTGCTGGAACGCCCAACGTCATACGCTCTTTTGCCACGATTGACAGCACCGTTGCGGTGCGGCAAATCGAAGATGATCTGGAGGGGAGCGGCGTGTTAATATGGTCGGGGGGCATACAGCTCAACAGCGGTGCGAGTGGACTCGTAAGCTTTGAGGCCCAGGCGTTTACTGAACTGGGAACCAACGTAGGAGACACGGCTTCAGTCAATATTGCAACGGTTCTAGCCGGTAAGCCCGTTGCGCTCGCCCACGGAGGCGCGCAGCTGGACCTCAGTCCCGATGCGTTAGAAGCGGGTAAAATGGTCGTGTTACAGGCCGAAGTTGCTACCAATGCGAGTCGCTCAAAGCGTTCCTCTGCATCGGAGCTGACTCTGCTGCACACGATACGGGCCATGCCCGTAGACGCGTCTCTGGCCCAGATCGGGCAGATGCGATGGAGTGGAACGCACGGCCACAGGGATGGAATATACCGACGGGAGGGAGAAGAGTGGACTTATTTAGGGCCGGCTGATGCCGCTGCGCGTATTGATCGGCTCGGAATATACGGCCTGCTGCGCGATGCGGTGTCACCGCGGTTGGAACCTAGGGCGGAGCCCGATCTGAGTCGTGGTGCGTGGGCGTTTGCGATAGAAGAAAAGGGAAGTGGTCTGGGTGAAATCGAGGTGCTGATAAACGGCGTACCTCAATCTGTAACTTGGGATGGACAGGCGCTGCGCTGGGAGCCGACAAACGGATCTTATGGAGAGACAGAGGTCGAAGTGCGCGTGCGCGATCGGGCCGGCAACGAGTCGGTGTGGCGGACCAAGGGGGTCGCGCTGCCCCAGCATATTGGACTGGAGGCCAATTATCCCAATCCATTTAACCCCGAGACGATGATTCCCTTTGTCGTCTCGCCTCAGGCCGGTCAGGTGCGATTGTCCATATTCAACGCTACGGGCCAAATGGTACGAGAATTGCTAAACTTGGAGCAGGTAGCGCCCGGGCGCCACGAAGCGGTGTGGGACGGCCGCGATGCGACCGGATCCAAGGTGAGTTCGGGGGTGTATCTCTATAGACTGCAGGTGGGTGATAAAGCCCTCGTGCGTCGAATGACTCTGATAAAGTAGGGGGTTGGACATGGGAATAAGACACTGCGGGAGCGTGCTGCTCTTGGCCGGATTGTTATGGGGATGTGGGGGTGGAAGCGGCGTGGGTCCGGAAGAGCTTCTCAAGCAGGAACAAAAGCTGCGCGACCGCCTGCCTATTGACTGGGGGAATTACAACAATGGGGACTACGATGGCGCCATTGAGTTTTTCACCAGTACGCTTGATAGAGCGGAAACCTATGAGGGGCCCGAGGCGATTTTAAACGATATTAAATCAGAGGCCCACAACGGCATAGGCTGGGCCTTTTTCCGCAAGCAAAACCTCGAGGCAGCCTCTTCTGCCTTTCAGCAGGCGACGACGCTCAATCGGCGCAACGCGGACGCGTGGGTCGGATATGCGGGCGTTGCGCTGGCGCGGAGACTGTTCAATGACGCTATTCAATACGCCATACAGGCTCTGTCTGTAGAAAGTGAATACGTATCTTCGTTTCGCGTTGATGATGCGGAAAGGCAGATGGGGCACGATAGTTTTGATACCCGGCACGTGCGGATGATCTTGGCCGAATCGTATTTTCAGCTCGGTCGGTATAGCGCTCTTGATCGCCCAGATCCGAGCAATGCGTCGGCGCAGCTGCGCATGGTTGATGAAGACTTCACGTTCCGCGATCCGGGGCAGCTGCTGCAGGAGATGAGTCAGCTCTCCATCGAGCTACAGGCCGAACAGGGCAGCGGGTTTTAAGTGAGAAATTTATTCCTCCATATGGGGCTTTTATTGTCGCTCGGACTTCTGTATCAGCCGGCTCAGGCGCAGGATTTAAAGCTGCTGCGGACGCCCGTTAATGCGACCATTAGTCCACCTATGGGTCAGGGATTAGATCTGGTGCACAGCGCTGAGCCCCTGGGTAAGGGGCGCTTTCGCCTGCGCATGATGAATCGCTCCGATCCCATCGTGGTCCCAGAATTGGGGGATGGCAATATTTACACGGGTAATTATGGGATGGCCTACGGGTTGGGCGAGGCGATGGAGCTGGGTCTGATGGTTCCCTTCTTGCTCGATGCAGCGGGCGGATTCAATAAATACGGCACGGGAGATCCCGTCTTAAGCTTAAAGATTTCGCGGCCTGGAAGATTGCCCAGCAGCTTTTATATGGGCTATCAGGTTTTGCTTGGGCTTCCCTTGGGATACAAGGGACAGCACGCCCTCGATAAGGTCGGAGGCATTCGCTCGTTCAGCAGCGAATCGTTGGATATGGGCGTGCAGCTGCTGGCCGATATCCACTTTAGCTGGGCGTCTTTTATGCTCAATGGGGGCTATTTTCGCTCTGCCAACGCCCAAGTTCTCTCCCAGCTCGTCTACGGAATGGGCATTGAGATCGGCAGAATGAATCGTCGCTTTAGTTTTAACGGCGAGTATCAGTCCCAGGTCGCTTTTACGGAGCAAGCACAGGCCAGAGCCCTTTTTAAAATGGGCTTTCGGATTAATGTATTTCGCGGCGTGCAGCTAGAGATAAACCGACAGGTGGGTTTGCTAGACTATCCAGTGGATTCGTCGATTACCTTCGGTTTTCGCATGCACGGTTTTATGACGGGGCGTCGCCGCCTCGAATCTCGCTATGCCATTTATCAGCCGTCCGAACCCCCGCGCCGTCTGTATCAGCCATCCGAAGTGCTGCGCTTGGCGATTGTAGACTTTGAGGGTTTTGAAGAATACGGTGCGGGTACGCGTTTAGTAGATAAGATAAAGACCGAATTAGAACCTCACGACAGCTTAGAAGTAGTCGATCTGGCCCGCTATGCGGACATTCCCAAAGAAGGTTTTCTAAAGCCCAGACAGGCGCTTGAATTGGCGCAAAAGCTGGGCATCGATGTGGTTGTCACGGGCGTGGTTTCAACCTATGACGTCGACCGCTTTGCCGGGCTGCAAGTTCCGTTTGTCATCGACCTGCCGGAGGCTCACGTGGAGGTGGGGCTGCGCTATCGCGTGCTCGTCTTTGATGAAACTAAAACGCAAATGCAGGCTTTTTCAAACGAAACGGAGGGCATCAGCCGCTTGCGCAAGGGCATGAGGTTGCTGCCTCCAACAAAGCGCGATGTAACGGCTAGCGCGTCGGCAGGGGATTTACAGCGCGTTCAGGAAGAAGCCCTCACCAACCTAGTGAACAATATGCTGGCTTCCATGGCATCCCAGTTCACCTGGATTCCCCCCGACTTCATACAATGAACCCATCGTTTACAGCACGAGTCCAGCTTTGGGGCCTTCTCCTTTTGGCGTGGACCATCGCCGGATGTGCCCTCTCCGTTGCTCCGACCAATTCGGAGAGTCGTCAAATTACGCTCGAGCTGACGGCCTACCCCGGCCGCGTTTCGGCGAGCGACAGCACGGCCACGACCGAGGTATGGGCGACGATTCTCAAAGGCAATAAGCCCATCGCAGACAGCACCTTAGTCGTTTTTGCGTCAACGGCTGGAAGTATAACGCCTTCAAGTCTAACGCGCGACGGTTTGGCTATTGCCGTGCTGCAGAGTGTGGGGGACGGCCGGCCGCAGCGCGTTGAGGTTGTTGCACAGGCGCTTTCCGTGCGCGACACGCTTGAAGTCGACTTTGTGATCTTGGAATAGGGCGCCTTGACTTTATTTATATAACATTCCTATTATTGGGCACCCCCTTGGAATCCTCTGGGTTCCGCTCTTGTCTTTCTCCTCCCATGTCACTCTCCCAGTTTCTACCTAGCAGTGGCGTACTATGTCCAGTGCAGATCAGTTAGATTTTGATTTTGGCGGAAGCGGGCCGGACAAAGCCGGCGCTGTGCTGGTGGGCAGGCGCTGTGCGCACTGTCGTCAATCGGTGCAGGTCCTGGATTGGTATGCCGAAGCCGTTGAACTGCATTACTGCGGGGACGTCTGCCGACAGGCGTGGATTGCCGAACAGCCCGACTTGCAGCCCAAAGTGGGCACGCCTAGTCATAGACGAGGTGCCAATTGGGCTGAGCAGTCTAACCGTGCCCGCGAGCGGGACGAGTACGCCTGTCGCGTTTGCGGCCAGAGCGAAGAGGAAATTGGCCGCCAATTGGATGTTCATCACAAGATTCCCTATCGAAATTTCAAATCCAATGTGGAAGCCAATCGGTTGGAAAACCTAATTGCTCTTTGTCCTTCGTGTCACGCCAAGAAGGAAGCGGAACTTCGGCGTGAACTGCCTCTATTTGGTTCCGCAAGCACAGGCGACACGTGAGCGAAGACGGAGAACTCGACTTTAGTATCGTTATTCCAGCCTACAATGAGGGCGGAGCCATTGGTTCCGTGCTCGGTCGGCTGATAGGCGAACTGAATGCCATGGAGCGACCCTACGAGATCCTCGTGGTTTCGGATGGTTCAACGGACGAAACGGCTACGGAGGTAGCCGAGGTTGGAGACCCGGTGCGGCTGGTCGAACACCCCTATAACATGGGGAACGGAGCGGCGATAAAGACGGGTATTCGTCAGGCGCGCGGCAAGGTGCTAGTCTGTATGGATGCAGACGGTCAGCACAGTCCGGAAGATATCGCTCGTTTTATTGGGGAGTGCGAACGCTTTGATATGGTTGTGGGTGCTCGCAGCAGTGCGTCGCAGGCCGGATGGCACCGCAGCCTCGCCAATCGCATATATAACGCTTTTGCCAGCTACGTAACGGGGCGCAAGATCGAAGATCTCACTTCGGGATATCGGGCAATGCGACGAAGCGTCGCGCTGCACTTTGTCGGCCTTCTGCCCAACGGATTCTCCTATCCAACAACGATTACCCTCTGCATGCTGAGAGCCGGTTTTAGCGTGGCCTACATTCCCATAGAAGCGGCTAAGCGGGTGGGAAAGAGTAAAATCCGCATCCTTTCGGACGGTCCCAAATTCCTTCTCGTCATCATGAAAATCTGCATGCTCTTTGCGCCGCTTAAGATATTCCTGCCTGTAAGTATGTATCTCTTTCTAATGGGGATCGGCTACTACGGGTATACGTTTGTTACCCAGCACCGATTTACGAATATGTCCATGCTGCTTTTTACGACTTCGGTAATGGTCTTCATGATGGGGTTGATTGCCGAGCAGGTAGCCCTGATGCGTTCAGAAAGGGCGGAACGCGCCTGATGGGACTGCGCATCGTCTTTTTTGGCACCTATATCTTATCGGATGCCTATCCCGTAAATCAGGTGCTCTATGCCGGAGTATCGCGCGCTGCCGGTCAAGTGTGGTCCTGTAGGGCAGACCTATGGGACGGTTTCTTGCACCGAGCGCTCCATGCGGGTTGGGGCCGATGGTTTCGCCTCGCCCTGCGCGCCTGTCGGTGCTACGCCAAGCTGATCTGGCGCTATAGGCGCTGTCCTGAACACGAGGTTGTTGTAGTCGGATATCCGGGGTATATAGACATTTTGTTGGCCCGGTTGCTCAATCTATTCTCCAAACGAACGCTGGTTTTGGTTTCGTTTATTTCGCTCTATGACACGGCGGTTATGGATCGGAAAAGCGTGTCGCCGGGGAGCCTAAAAGGGCGTCTGCTCTACGGTATAGACCGCTGTGCCTTTCGCAGCGCTGATTGGGTGCTCGTCGATACCCAAGAACTGGGATCTCACTATGCTAACTTGTTCAATATCCCCCCAGGTAAATTCCGTAAAAGTATGGTAGGCAATATTTTTGATCGTTTTCCTGCTGCCAGCCGTGAATCCGTCTCATCCCCCTCTTTCAGGGTATTGTTCTTCGGAACCTACGTTCCTTTACACGGTGCGGAGTACATAGTCGAAGCAGCTCGCGCGCTACGCGACAAACGCGTCGAATTCACGTTGATTGGTCAGGGGCAAGACTACGCTACCGTGCGTGAACGGGCCTCGGGATTGGAGCACGTGCGCTTTGTCGAGACGTGGCTGAGCTCTGAAGAATTAGCCGAGGCGATGTGGGAGGCGGACGTGTGTTTAGGGATTTTTGGAGCGACGCCTAAGGCCGCTCGCGTCATTCCATACAAGGTCTTTGCCGCGCTTGCGCTGGGTCGCCCGGTCATTACGCGGGATTCTCCGGCGATCCGCGAACTGCTCGTAGACGGGGAGTCGGCGCTGCTGTGTCCGGCCGGTGACGGCCAAGCTCTGGCCGCGTCCCTAGAGCGGTTGCGAACGGACGTTTCTCTGCGAGAGCGCATAGGTCGAAATGGATACGCCCGCTACGCTGCGACTGCTTCAGGAGAGGCAATCGGGCGAGATTTGGTGGATCAACTGGAAGGGGCCATAGGCGTTGGTGGCTGAGGTGGAAGCGGTCGAGCAGACGGACTGGGGCGAGAGCGAGATTCGCGGCCCGGTTCATCTTTTTCGCGAGCGCTTGCTAATGCGCCTGTTTCGCCCACTGCTGGCCCAAGGCACTGTCTTGGATGCGGGCTGTGGCAGCGGTAGCATGGCGCTCGACCTGTGCGCTGCAGGCTACCAAGTTGAGGCCGTCGAAGATGCAGAGGCGTTTGTCGAGACGGTTCAACAAAAGGTCCAGGCATTGGGTTGGCAGGAGCGTCTGAGCGTGCAGCAGGGTTCAGTGGTGCACCTCCCCTTTGCCGATTCGACCTTTAATGGATTGGTCTGTGGCGAGGTGCTAGAGCACGTCTTGCCCGAAGATGGGGGGGATGGGGCAGCTGTCCAGGAGTTTTATCGAGTGCTTAAACCGGGTGGAATTCTCGTTGCCAGCGTGCCGCTCAACCCGCGCCTTTGGGACTATAGCGATGATTGGGCGCGGCACGTTAAACGCTATGAGCGAGATGAGTTTGTATCTCTGTTTAACCAGCATGGATTTGTGGTGGAAAAGGTGGTTGTGTGGGGATTTCCACTAGGGCGCCTCTACCATCGTCTCCTCTTTGCTCCCTGGCTTCTGCGGACGCGCGGGCAGGCCGTTGAGGAGCGCGAAGGGCGAGCAGATACTCGCGTGGGACGGCACCGCTGGGTTGTTGAGAGCATCGCTCGCGTGCTGCGGTTTGATGAAATTTTCTCGCGGTGGCCGTGGGGGCGAGGGGTTGTCGTGACGGCTAGGCGCGCCTAGCGCGCAGTTGATTATGACATCGTAACGTTGGATAAATAGGAGTCGTATTTTGTTCGGGGAAAAGAAAATATCGCTGGTGATCCCGGCGCACAACGAAGAGCGGCTAATTGGTCCTACGCTTGAGAGCGTGCCTGAAACAATTGATCGCATCTACGTGATTGACGACGCTAGTCAGGATAGCACGTGTGAGGTGGTTGGACGGCACGCCGAACGCGATCCGCGCGTCGTGCTGCTTCGGCACGAGGTGAACAAAGGCGTGGGGGCGGCTATCATCACCGGGTATCTGCAGTCCAGCGCCGATGATTTTGATATTGCCGTCGTCGTCGGGGGCGATAACCAAATGCCTCTTGAGGTTGTGGAAGATTTGATTGAGCCCGTCGCTTGTGGAGAGGTCGACTACACCAAGGGCAATCGGTTCCTCATGCCTCAGGTCGGCTTAGACGGGATGCCGTGGACGCGCTTTCTGGGCAACGCGCTTATTTCAATTTCTACCAAGATGGCTTCTGGATTTTATAAGATATACGATGTGGTCGACGGCTACACGGCAATCAGCAAACGGGCCATTGATATGATCGACTGGGGGAAGGCGTGGAAGGGGTACGGGTATCCGATGGATTTTCTCGTGCGTCTCAATGCTTACGGTCTGCGGGTAAAGGACGTGCCTCGCCGGGCCATTTACCTAGAGGGTGAGCGCCAGTCGCAAATCAAAGGCGTCGACTACGCCCTGCGCGTAACGCCTATGCTCGTTAGAGGCTTCTTTTGGCGGTTGCTCAGTAAGTATTTAATCCGCGACTTTCATCCGCTGTTTTTCTTCTACTTGTTTGGTCTCATTCTGCTGCCTGTTGGTGTGCTCTACGGCGGCTTCCTCATATTCCAGCAGTTTACAGGGGAAGGCGTTACGGGGCCCAGATCAGTTGTTTGCGCGCTCATGATTATCATGGGGATTCAATTCTTGCTCTTTGCCATGCTATACGATATGCAGGAGAGCGAATGAAGGTTCTGATGCTGACAACGGGCTTTCCGCGATTTGTCGGCGATCTCTTTGGCGCGTTCGTGTCTGAACAGGCGCATGCGCTGAACCGGCGCGGTGTACAGGTATCGGTGCTCGCGCCCCATGAAAGGGGCCTTGCCCGGAGAGAAACGGTAGGGACGATCGAAGTTTTTCGCTTTCGCTATGCCTGGCCTGTTGCGCTTCAGCGCGTGGCCTATGGGGGAGGCATTCCCACCAACGTGCGGAGCAGTTGGTGGGTGCGTTTCCAGGTACCCTTTTTTCTGTTGGGGTTTCTGCTCGGTGCGCGCCGCCGCGGCCAATCCGCTGATTTGGTGCACTGCCACTGGACCGTTTCGGGGCTCGTTGCGCTGTGGGCTCTGGGGCGGAGTAAAAGGGTGGTGCTGAGCGTGCGGGGCAGCGATATACATCTATTATCCGGTCAGTGGGGGCGTCGCTTAAACCGATTTATTGCGAATCGGATGCACCGCGTGGTGGCCGTCAGCGAAGATATCGCAAATAAACTGGCCGATGCTGGGGTTCAGCGCGAGAACATATCGGTCATATACAACGGAGTGGACGGTCGCTTCTGCCCCGGTGATCGCCAGGCTGCCAGAGGTAGTTTACATATCCCATCCGAGTCTTTTGTCCTGCTCTTTGTCGGCCTTTTGGTGCCGGTAAAGGGTATAGACGTCCTGCTCGAAGCGCTTTATCCATGGCGAGATCAGTCCGGATGGAAGTTGTATATTGTCGGCGACGGGCCGCTGCTAGCGGCCTTAAAGGAGCGCTGCGCAGAAGAAGGGATCGCATCCCAGGTCGACTTTGTCGGGCGTCGTTCTTCGCAGGAGATTCCGCAGTGGATGCAGGCGGCCGATGTCCTTGTCTTGCCGAGTCATTCAGAAGGACGGCCCAATGTTGTACTGGAAGCGCAGGCCTGCGGTCTCCCCGTAGTGGCCACGCGCGTGGGGGGGACGCCGGAGCTTATTCAGGGTGGGGAAACCGGTCTGCTTGTCGAGCCCGGTGCAGCGGCTCCGCTGCGCGAGGCGTTGGAGATGCTCCGCGAAGACGGCCCGCGTCGCAGGGAAATGGGGGCACAGGCGCGCGCGCATATTGAAAGGGGTGAGCACAGCTGGGAACACAGTGCGGCCACCTTGCACGCGCTCTACTGCAGTGTGTTAGAGGAGGCCTAGTATGTGCGGCATCGTCGGTAAAGTGCACGCCGATATCCAGCGCCCGATAGATGAGCGAACGGTGCGCAACATGTGTGACGCAATCGTCCATCGCGGGCCCGATGAGGATGGATTTTTTGTTGAGGATGGGGTGGCTCTGGGCATGCGTCGCCTGCAGGTTATCGATCTGGCTGGTGGCCATCAGCCCATGGAAAATGAAGACGGTAGCCTACGCGTCGTTTTTAACGGGGAGATTTACAACTATCAGCAGCTGAGCCAGGAACTGCGCGCGCGCGGGCACCAGCTGCGCACGGCGTCAGATACGGAAGTCATTGTGCACCTGTATGAAGAATACGGGGTGGAATGCTTCGCCCTCTTGCGCGGGATGTTTGCCATCGCGCTGTGGGATCGTCGTCGTAACGAGCTTGTTCTGGCGCGCGATCGGTTGGGAAAGAAACCGCTCTTTTATGCTCAAACGCCTACGGGGCTGAGCTTTTCTTCCGAGCTACACAGTTTGCTGTGTGACGGGGAGATCGGGCGCGAAATAGATCCAGCGGCGATCGATGAATATCTGAGCTACCTATTTGTTCCCCATCCACGGACTCTGTATAAAGGCGTAAAAAAGCTGCCCCCGGCGACCTGGGCCGTTTTTTCCGGCGGACAGCTTCGTATGGAACGCTATTGGCAGGTCGAATATCGAGAGGAACGCGAAAAACGCGCTCTGCAGGAACGAGTTGAGGAGCTTGATGGGCTGCTTCGCGAAGCGGTATCGCTGCGGCTTTTAGCCGACGTGCCCGTGGGCGCTTTCCTCAGTGGGGGACTGGATTCGAGTCTCGTTGTGGCGCTGATGCGGTCGGTTGGACACGATCGCGTCCGCACGTTCTCGATTGGCTTTTCCGATGCCTCTTTTGATGAGCTGACCTACGCACGGCAGGTCGCCCAAGCGTTGGATACGGATCATTCGGAATACGTGGTCGATTATCAGATCGAGGAGATGATTCCCCAGCTTCTAAGACACTTTGGCGAACCGTTTGCCGACTCTTCAGCGATCCCGACGTATCATCTTTCGCGCGTAACGAGAGAGGGCGTTACGGTGGCGCTGAGCGGAGATGGGGGCGATGAGATATTTGGCGGATATCGCCGGTATCAAGCGCGGATCATGGCCGATCGCTATAACCGATGGCCCTCTTGGGCCGGGCGCGGTCTTTTTGAGTCGCTTTGGGAAAGTGTGCCCGAGCCCGATGGGTATTACGGTACGAGTTGGCGAAAGAAGGGACGACGGTTTGTGGAGTTTGCCCGCGCGGTGCGCGAGGCTCCCCACACGAGTTGGGCTTTTTTTTTACCCAAACCGAAAAAACTGCGCTGTATACGGAAAATTTTGCCGATACAATATTTAGGACGCCTTCAGAACAGAGTTATAGCACGTACTGGCAAGAGGCATCTGGGGCCGGAAACCAGGCTATGCTGCGGGCCGATCTGAGCACCTATTTGACGGATGATATCTTGGTTAAGGTAGACCGGATGAGTATGGCGCACTCCTTGGAAGTGCGCTCGCCGCTGCTCGACCAAGAGGTCGTGGCGTTTATGGCGCGCCAGCCCAGGGCGGTTAAATACACGGAGTGGAATAGCAAGATCTTGCTGCGGTCTTTGGCTCAGCGCTACCTGCCTCAGGCGATTTTAAATCGTCCAAAACAGGGATTTGCCATACCGCTGGGGGCTTGGATTCGGGGGCCGTTGCGGCCTTGGGTGTATGAGATCCTATGCTCGCAGCGGGCCGAAGAGCGAGGTCTGTTTTCCGCTCAGCGCATACGCGAAATGATCGATGCGCATATGGCGCACCGGCGAGACTACAGCCAGCAGCTGTGGGCGCTTACGATGCTTGAGGCATGGTTTAGACAGGGGGACCAAGGGTGACTTTCCGACCGAGCACGTGCGTTCGCTCCGTCGGCTTCGGCCTCTTGGTTTGGCTCTTGTTCGGCGCGGATTGGACGTCCTTGAGAGGCCTATTTGCGCAGGTGGATATCACCCACCTTTATGCGATGCCGGCCTATACGGCGGCTCTCATTGCCGTAAGAGCGTGGCGTTGGAATATCCTCTTGGCCGCGCAGGGGAGCGCTTTTACGCCTTGGAAAGCCTATTCTGCCTACGCTTCTGGCATTTTTATCGGCACCTTTACCCCCGGTCGCCTGGGTGATTTGTCGAAGGCGCTGTATGTGAGAAACGAGCGGGATATACCCTGGGAAAGCGCCCTGGCAGGAGCCGTACTAGACCGGCTCTTTGACGTCGTATTTATGGCGTGTCTGGCGATGTGGGCGGTGGTTCATCTGGAATTATGGGGGGCAATACGACCGATTATAGGCGAGATTTCAGACGCGTCCAACGCCCGTGGCTTGGTTTTTGCTGCTTTGCTCTCTGTGTTGTTTTTCGCAGCGCTGTGGGCGCTGCTGGCAAAGAGGTTGAGAAGGGGGCTAGGGGCTTTTGTATCTTCCCTGCGAGGAGAGTGCTGGGGACTGGTGCGGTCGGTAGGTTGGTATGCGGTCGCGCTGACCGTGTTTGCGTACACAATCTACTTTGCGCAGACGGTTGCTCTTGCGCGCGGGCTGAATTTGCCGCTGGGAGCCTCGGACATTATCGCTTCGATTGTTCTGGTGGGACTCGCCTCTTTTTTGCCCCTATCAGTTGCGGGATTGGGCACGAGAGAGGGCGGGCTGGCCCTGATTATGGCTCACCGAGCGGTGCCCGACAGCCTCGAGGCCTCACTGGCCTATTCAGCTCTGTTTTTTGCCTTTTGCTTTGTGGTACCTGGGCTGGTGGGGTTTGCCTGTTTTTGGCAACGGCCGCTCTCGTGGCAGGCCCTCCGCAGGTCCACATCAGAGGCTTTTAACGTGGGAGAAGACTAAGGGATGGATGGATATTTAGCGCTGTCCGAACGCGACGATCTCGACCAGTGCGATGTGAGCGTAGTGCTTGCGGCTTTTAATGAAGCGCACTGCATTCGTCAGGAGTTGGGCATTGTTTGCGATGCGTTGGACGCTTCGTCCTTTAGCTACGAAGTGCTGGTGATAGACGATGGGTCGAGCGATGAGACCGCTCAAATAGTGGAAGCATTCGATCGCGAGACGGTCAGCCTTATTCGCCACCGACACAATCAGGGTTCAGGTGCGGCCAGAAAAACTGGCACGCTGGCGGCGCGTGGCAAATATGTCGTGTGGTCGGATGTCGATTTGACCTATCCCAACGGTCGTATACCCGAACTTGTGCAGCACCTGATCAACGTGGACGCCGATCAGGTGGTTGGTGCCAGAGACAGCGAACGCGGCACCATGAAAGTGCTGCGCGTGCCCGCTAAATTTTTTATCCGCAAGCTCGCCTGTTTTCTAACGGGGACGCATATACCCGATCTCAATTCAGGGCTGCGCGTCTTTCGCCGTGCCGTTGGCCTGCGCTATGTAGATCTATTGCCCAAAGGATTCTCCTGCGTAACGACAATTACGCTGGCCTTTCTATGCAACGGTCACAGCGTTGAGTATATGCCCATTCGCTATGCCAAGCGTGCCGGACAGTCAAAATTCCATCCCCTTAAAGACACCTA
>CALDFW010000121.1 GCA_937942165.1 uncultured bacterium
CCCAGGTCGGTTGCTATTGAGTCCCTGTAAAGCGATGCGAACCCAGCGGCCGCCCTCTGTCTGGTTGTAGACCAACTTGCCAGCGCTCCACAGGTCCGTTCGGCCGTCTCGGTCGAAGTCTGCAACTACGGCTGGATAGGCAGTAGCGCCCTCTAGGACACGCTCTCCTTGCTGCAATTCGCCTTCGTACCAGGCGAGCAAAACGGCGCTATCCGAACCCAAAGCCCACAGGTCGAGATCTCCATCGTTGTCAACGTCGGCGCTGAGTAGCTGCTCTATCTCAGATAGGACAACGGTCTGCTGCTGGGTAAAGCGCATGCCGGCTCCGTTGTGCCAGAGTTCAATGCCTGTAGCGTTGGCCAGGATCAAATCCATATAACCGTCCTGATCAACGTCTTCAGCAGCTAGGGTCTTGGCTGTTATTTGGGGCAGTCCTAGCGCAGGAGCTACGTCGCTGAACGTGCCGTCGCGGTTGTTGCTATACAGATGCACGCCCTCGTCTGAAAGAGCGAAGAAATCCACGTCTCTATCGTCGTCGAAGTCGCTGAATACCACGCGTCGTATGGGGGGAGCGGTGGCCATTGTCGAGCTTTCAGAGACGTCTGTGAAGCCCGCCTGTCCGTCGTTGGCCAAAAGGTAGTGCTGATCTCGATCCATAAGCAGAAGGTCGAGGTCACCATCGTGGTCGACGTCTGAGGCTGCTGCTCGCTGCGACGGGGGCAGTTGGGCCACCGGTGCCCAGTTTTCTCCATCGAGGCGCATGATGGTCGTGGTGGAACCGCTCAACACGAGCTCTTGCTGCCTATCGTTATCCAGGTCGACGGCGAGGGCAAAGCGGATTTGCTCCGGCATATTGGCCACAGTCACCGATATCTGTCCGCGAAGATATTGAGCGATCGGTTCCCCGCTCAACACGCTAACCTCTCCGTTTTCACCGTCGCTGATTAGAGTGGCGAAGATAGGGGGAGCGCTAACGTCCTCTGCGCTGCTAAAGGCGAAAGGCCCGCTGCGATCATCCGCACTCGTATTGGCTCCGCTCGCATCGCTTAAGACTTCGGCATAGCGTCCTTGCCCCTGATAGGACGAGCTGACCCCCTGATGTCCTGCTTGGCTCAGCCCGTTAAACGTTTCCAACGCCGACCGCCAGTCGTCTGTGTTTCCTAGTCTGCGGTGCGCATTAGCCAGGCCGTAATAGGCGGAGATATTGTAGGGGTCCAAGCGAATGGCCTCTTTGAAATCGGCAATGGCCTCCTCATTCTGTCCAATCTTTGCGCGCACCTGTCCTAAATAATAGCGCACGTGCGGATCGTCCGGGTCTGCCTGTGCCACGGTGTTCAGAGAAACGAGTGCTTTATCATGCTCTTTTCCCTGCGCATTGAAAATGAGCCCGAGCGTATAGTGGGCTTGGAGCAGGGCGTCGTCGTGTCCTATCGAAGTCTGCAGAGATGTTGCTGCACTGTCGTACTTACCCAAGCTGTAGAGAGAAATTCCAAGATTGGCATGGGCGACGGCATACGAGGGGAAAAGGGCAATGGCTTTCTCAAATTCGTTGCGACCACGCGTGTAGTTGTGCTGGTCCATGTAGACGACGCCCTGATTGTTGTGCCAACGCGCTCTGGACGGGATCTTTGTTTCCGAATCTGCGGTCTCGTTTTCCGTCGAAGTGCAGGAGGCGCTGAGTATGGCAAATAGGGCGCAAAAAATGGCGGTGGTTGTCTTGACGAGTCTTTTGGGCATGCTTATATTTCACTCCCTGTAATTTTGATCTTGAAAGCGAGAGTAGCTCAGTTGGTAGAGCCCCACGTTGCCAACGTGGTTGTCGCGAGTTCGAGTCTCGTCTCTCGCTCCATTACTTAACGCGCCGTCGGAATACTTTCCGACGGCGCGTTTCCTTTTTGAATATACCTCAAATGTGCCGTGCGAAAAGGCCTATCTCTCCCGGGAAAGGCCTTTTATTTTGCCTGCACTCGAGCAGCCCTATTCTCGCGTAGCTGAAGCAGGGCGGGAAGTAAGGTGACCGAAGTTATAAAGCAGCAGCCCAGACCAACCAGAGAAAGCACGCCGATGGAGGTTAGGGCGGGGTGATGTGCTGGCACAAGGCCAGAAAAGCCGACCATCGTTGTCAACGATGTCGCTAGGAGAGCTATACCCGTTGTACGGAGCACGAGGCGAAGCGATCCCTTGCCGGCTTCTCGATAGCGATGAAAAACGTGCACGCCGTTGTCTATGCCCATACCTATGATTGTCGGGAATGCCACCATATTGTACAGGTTGAGCTTTATATCGAATGCGTACATGAATCCCATAACCCAAACGAGGGCGGTTAAGAGGGGAGTTAAGATGAGAAAAACATCTACAAAAGAGCGCAGATCAATCAGAAGAACGAGGGTGACAACGGTCAGCGTTAGCACGACGGCGAGCGTGCTGTCATCCAGCATAACCCGCAGCATCTCGGCTATGATAACGTGGGAGCTCGATGCGTAGTAGGTCTTTTTCGACGGGGTTTCAAAGGTGCGGATTTCATCGGCAAAGCGAATGGCGTTGCGGCCGTCTTTAAGCTGCACTGAGGCGTTAATCGCGACAAAGCTGAGAATCTCACCGCCCTTGCTCTTAAACTCATTTGTCAGGTCTTCGGGAAGATCGTACAGCGTGAGTTTTTCAACCTCAACATAGGGACGCAGTGAATCGACCTGCGCGCGCTGCTCGCTGTTAAAAAGCCCCGCGTTGTCGTCTAAGAGAGAGCGGATGTCAGCGATGATCTCTAGTTTTTGGTCCTGATGTTGGGGGAGCACGGAGTACACGCTCTTGACCGACTTTATCGTGGAAGAATCTCCGTTGGCAGCGCGGATCGATTGGACAGTCGAAACCACTTCCATGGCATCTTCGTAGCTTTCGGTCAATACGATGGCCGGCGAGCGCACTTCCTTAATGGACTCGGGCAAGCTGCCCCTGTCTTCATTGGCCTTTGGCGCGGGTTTTAGCTTGCTAAAATCGTACTCAAATTCGATGTGGTTCGTATGGTAGAGCGAATAGAATGTGGCGACCAGGCCGAATGCAAGCGTGACGAGCGGAGCGGGATATGTGCCACGGCGCAGGAGATGCACCGGAGCGTCTTGGCGCGCGAGTCGCACGATATTAAGGCGTTCGCCCAACACGATGAAAGCGGGGCAAATAACGATCATTGCAATTAGAGAAAAAAGGATCCCTGTGCCAACGATAAAGCCAAACTCAGAAAAACCCTTAAAATCCGTTATCAGCAGAGAATAGAATGCAATCGCCGTTGTCACAGCCGTTGTCGTAAGGGCACTGCCGGTGTGGACCACGGTCTCTGTTAGCGCATGCTCTACGTCGGTGCCGCGCCTTCTCGCCTCGCGATAGCGCGCGAAGATGTGTATTCCAAAGTCGATCCCAAGCCCGAAGAGAATGGCAAAGAGACCTACGGTTATCATGTTGAGACTGCCGATAAACAGGTAGGTCATGCCGAAGGTCCAAGCCAGGCTCATCAAGAGTGGCAGGGCTATGATGAGAGATGCGAGGACCTGCCGAAAGTAGATGGAGATGAGCAGTAGAACGCCGATGATGCTGTAGGCCGCAGTCGATTTAAGATCCTGCATGATGATCTTTATCTGGCTGGCGCTGTTTTTAAAACTGCCTTTGTAGGCATATTCTATGCTGGGGTGGAAACGCTTGGGATTGATGGACGTTATGATCTGATCCAAGCTTTCCATAAGTGCCTGTGAAAACTTGACATCGGTAATTACCCCGGCCGGGTAGAGCCGCAGTATGACTCCGTTTTCCTCTTTGGTCATAATATACGAATCATAGCGGGCGGCCCGTTCGGACTTGGCGTCGACCTTGCGTTGGTATTTGTCTTCGATATCAGAAAAGTCTAAGGGGGAATCTTCTTCGTCGTCTAGTGCAAAATAGAGAGGGGACTGCTTTAGCTTCTCTAGTTCGATATGGTCGTCAAGGCGGCTGTGTATCTGTTGGAGATCCTCCAAATCCATATAGAGCAATCGATTTTCTCTTAGCAGCTCTTTTTTACTATCGTGGGTGCTGAGTGAGCTGATAAGGGGATTGTCCCTTAAAGAATCAGAGAGTACCTCCATAAACTCGACGGCTCGGTCGAGGTCATCGCTGGTGATGACAACCATCAGAGGTCCTATACCACCAACGCGCGCTTTGATTCGGTTCAGCTCGTGCACGCTGACGTAGTCATCGGGCAATAAGTCGGCAAAGTCCGTCTTAATATTTTCGGATAGCTTTGCAGCGAAATAGCCCGAAGAAATAGACACCAATAGGCCAAATACAATAATGCCTATGTGATGATGGTATATGTGGTGAACTAACCGCTGGTAGTTGATGCGCATAGCCTAGATTATTGTCTACTTTCCAACAGGCGGGCTAGCTGTTTGTCGAGTTGTCCGATGAGCTGTTCGTATGACTTCTTCTTTATGTAGCGCTCGTAGCGTCGCCGGTTGCCTTCGGCGGTGCTGGTCCCATCTATCGTCAAATCGTAAATGCGCCACTGGTTTTCTCGCCTGTGTAAATCGTAGGAAATGGTCACGGTTTCCCGTTCCAAGGGAATGGATGCTGTGACAGTGGCCTTATCTCCTTCAATTTCTTCACCCACATAGCGTATATTTCCCTCTCGGTAGTAGCGCAGAAAGCTGTCAAAATTCTGCTCTCGTATGATGCCGCTGAAGGTGTTGACGAAGTGCGTCTGCTGCTCCGGAGTGCGCTCTTGCCAGTAGACGCCCAGCGCGAGTTTGCTAAGTTCGCCAAAATCAAATGCGGCATTAATGCGCTCCTTGAGCGAGTCTTGGAGCGCCGGCGTGAGAGAGTCGGTAGGGGTGTCTTTTAGCAATGCATTGACCTGTTCGTCGTGCATCTGCAAAAAGGCAATGGGCGTTTTCTTTGCGGGTTCTTCCGGTTCTTGTGCCCATAAAGGCAGGGAAAGCAAGAGTGAAAAAGCCAAAGGGTAGAGTCGGTGGTTTCTCATATATTACCTCGCTGAGAGCGCTGTTGCGGTGGCGCTGCCCTCGCGGTCGTGCCGCGTCATAGGGGGCAGTGTTGCACAATCGTCAACTATCTGACGCTTTGTTAGTGCATCTCGTTTCCACACGCGTAAATTGGCGTAGTAGGCCTCGGCATACGAGCGAGTTGAATTGGCGTCGGTGAGCAAGCCCAACCCAATCGTGCGGTCTGCTGGAGGCCCACCCAATTTGAGTTTGTGGTCTCTCTCTAAGTCGACCTGTTCGAAGGTCCATTTGCCGCGGTTGGCATCGCCGCTCTCCATTACAAAAAACCACGGCCTAAAAATTTTGTCGCGTCGTCCAATCGTGCCCTCGGGCAGGGTTGAACTCCAGACGTATTTAAGCTGTTTAGGTACATGCAGCCAGTTTTGTGAAAAAATCACGTAAAGCCCAGCAGCACTATCGTTGGCGTTGTTTAGAAACTCATTCCCGCCGGGGGGGAGCACGTCGGCGCGCCAACACCAGGTCATGATGGGGTACTCGCGGGGATTCCAATGGACGAATTTACCCAGTATGACCGAGTAGCCCGAGTCGACAGCCGCCATGTAGGCGTATTCACCTGAGCGCTCCACGCGATACAGCAGGGGTTTGTCCTTGTCCTTATCGCGCCAAGCGCCCCAATCTGTTGGCGTCTGGCCGGCCGGCGTGGAGGAGAAATCGTCCAGCACCATATAGGGTGTTTCAGCTAGGCGACTTATTAGGGCGGGAAGAGAATAATTCCCGTCCAGTATATCCCTACTCAAGTCGCGGTAATAATTTCCCAAGTTTCGACCTTCAACAGTGATCCCTGTAATGCGCCAGCGGTCCTCTGCTGGGTCGAAATTCAGCGTTAGGGTTTGCTCACCCCCTTCTCTAAGTGCGGCAACTGTGGCGCTACTCGATTCGCTCTGGCTCTTCATGGCGCGCAGGGAAAGGCCGCGCAGAGAGGGTTCGTTGAGATGGCGTGCTAAATCGCGCACGAGTCGACTGCGCATAGTTTGCACGAGGCGTTTTCCGTGTGTCTCGACCAATGCGTTAAACGCATCTTCAGAGAGGATATTCTCGTATGATTCCAGGCTCTGTTCGACATAGTTTCCAAAGGCCTGATCCGAAAGCGCGCGCACGTCGACCCAGTTTGCCACTAGCGCTTCGGCGATCTCTAGCCCGGAACGTTTGGGCTGCTGTATTTGATCGTGTAGCCGTCCCAATGCGTCGGTGAAGCGCTGGGGCTGCGCCTCACACGGCATTACTGCCAGAACACCGATCGCGAGTGTGTATTTGAGTCTGCTAATCATCGCGCAAAGAACTCGGATCTTCACTGCTCAACTGCAGTCCACCGCAGGTCATTTCTAACGTGGCTACGCTGATATTAAAGTCGTAAATAGACTGAAAATACTGCTGTTCAATCAGTGCCCAGCTCTCAAAAGCCGATATGAGCTCTTTTAGCTGGTCAGGGTCAAATTCATATTCGTCCTTTGCTTCTTTTAGCCATTGGCGCGCCAGGCTACGGCTTTGACGAGCTGCCTGCAGGTCGCTCTCTGCCCGGCGATACTGGGCATGGGCACGCTGCACGTCTAGCTCGGCGCCTCGTCGAGCATGCTCTTTCATGGAAGAGAGCTGGCGATATTCAGCTTCAGCTTTGGCCACATCGGCCGCTAGTAAGTGGAACTCCAGCGACTGGCGAACGCCAATAAAAGCGGCGCCGCTAAACAGATTGAACTCGTCTTTGACAAAGGGATTGCGCTGGTCTGTTCGTCCCGGAGCAATGGCGAAACGCACGCCCCCTCCAATAAATACCTGCGGTTTATACGCTTCTTTTGCGGCTATATGCAGGGCCTTCTTAGCCGCGATGCCCGCCTGCAGCTTGCGCCAGTCAGGCCGCTGTGAAAGCGCGCGCGTGAGGAGAGAGTCCAAATGTATTGCACGCGTTTGAACGGGGGCCAGCCAGCGGGCGCGGAGTTGAAGTGACTCGGTCTCATTCAATCCGGCTTGCCAAGCCAATGCGCGCTGGGCTAGGTCGAGTTGAGATGTTGCTTCTCGCTCCTGCTTACCCAGCTCGATCAGGGCCAGTTCAAACTTGTACAAATTGGACATGGGCAGAGCCGCGGAATCTTCTATCTCACCGCGCTGCTCTTCTAGCTCCTCCTGCAGGCGCAGGACTAGTTCAAGGAGGTCTTGGGCCAATAGCACGCCGTGATAGAGCTTTTTAACTTCGAATTCGGCCTGGTTTTGGGCTCCGCGAAGATCGGCTTCTTCCACGCCTACGCCGTTTTCAGCCGCCGATTTAATCTGTCTGCCGCGGCTGATAGGATAGATGGGTTGAATGAATTCCAGTTCGGTTCGGCCAAAGGGTCCCAGCGGACGAACGCCCGAAGTGTCGGAAGGGGGATTGAAAATATCTCCCTTTGCTTCGGGCACGAGACCGCTCTCGATATCCAGTCTCAGCCGGGGGAGAAAGCGCGCCGAGGTTGCTTTGCGCAGGTTTGCTGCCGAGGCCGCTACTTTCCATCGAGCAGCGGCTACCTCCATGTTGCTTTCGACCGCGCGGTCCACCAAGTTTTGCAGACTGTACGATGGGGCCGGCTTTTCTGCTGAGATCGGAATGCTGAGAAAGAGTGTGAGAAAAAAGAAAATCAATTGTAGTGCAGCTCCTGCTGGTCAATGGGTAAATCAGTTTTTATCGGGGGCTGTTTCCTGCTCCCGTCCAGTCCTCTTTCGAGTGCTCTGCGACTCAGGTGCGTTAGAAAGAGCCAGCCAATAAAAATCCAAAAGACTTTACGCATCCGCTTTGCTAAGCCGAGAGATAGGCCGACCGCTGGATTCAGCCCGAGCGTAGTCAAGAGAAATACCTGACCACCTTCGAGCACGCCGATATTAGAGGGCATGAAGAAGAACAGGCTGTTGATAATGACCGTAAGCGATGTGACCAGAAATGCAACGGGAAAGGTGATACTCGGTTCGAGTGAATTGAGTATCACATAGGTTTCGCAGGCGCCGAGCATCCATCCCATGCTGTGAAAGAAAAGCACGAGAAAGAAGCGTTTCTTATGAGTGCGGTAGAAGGTGCCGATGCTGGCATCAATCTGCGTAGCCTTTGCCATGCGCCCCTCGACTCCGTCAGTTCGCACGCCCAACCTCTTCAACACGAGTACTATAGACGAAAACAAGCGCTGCTGTTTCTTCCACAAGAGCAGCACGAGGGCAATGGCTGTCGTCATAAGAGCTGCCAGGCCCAGTTGAATTGCGAGAGGGAGGTCTACCGGCAAGTTCCAATGGAAAAATACCAGACTCAGTCCGAGCATAGTGAATCCGATTCCGGTAAGCGTCTGCGCAGTTTTGTTGATGACTACGGCGCTGAGATTGCTCCAGGCTGGGGCTTCGCTTTTAAGGAGGTAGGCCTTGAGCGGTTCTCCTCCAAGATTGGCTAAGGGGGTGAGTTGACTCACGGCTTCACCGGCGAGTTTTGCCATAAAGAGAGAGCTGAGTTTAGGACGTCCCTGTTCGGGAGAAAAGGCGAAGCTCCAAGCGATTGAGTTGGTTATGTGCCAGGTGCAGGCTAGCCCCAGAGCGAGTGGGAAAGACCATTTGAGTACGGCTAAATTACGACCGACCTCGCTCGGGTCCATAACGCCGATGAGATAGCCCAAAAACAGCAGCCCAATGCCGGGCATCGCGATTTTAAAGAACTTTTTCACGGTTTTTCTGCATCGCCTGTATCTGTAGAGGAACGGTCCTGCAGACTCTTTCTATAGCTGCGCATCATAGTGGGCTGCGAGAGCAGCACCGCAGCGGCGGTCAGGTGTAAGACGGTGACTAAAAACCAGTAGACCAGAGCCAGTTGGTTTGCTGCACAGGCCAGAAAAACGTAGAAGGAGAAAAAGTCGCGTTTGGCGACAAAGCCGTAGCGTTCCATCAGTTTTTGCACCCAACTCTTTTCCGCCTCATCGACTTCTTGGGTGAGGGCGCGTAGGTAGTGTTGTAGACTTCCGCTGCCCGTCCTTCTGGCATAGCTGTACATGACAAAGAGGGTAATAAACATAGCGGCAATAGAGGAGATTCCGACATAGGTATATAGCGACTGCCCTTCGTGTATGCGGATCATGCCGACAAGCGTACCCAAATAGCCGCATAGATAGGCAAAATTATCCGTGACTGTATCAAACCAGGCACCAAATTTTGATTCGCAGAGCTTGACCCGGGCTACCTCGCCATCGCAGCGGTCGAACACGGCCGCTAGTTGCCAGAGAATACCGCCGATCAGCAGCGTGCTATAATCGCGCGCAATGCTGACCAAATAGGCGCTGTACAAGCCCGTTGTCAGCACCAAAAGAACCGTGATGGCATGGGGGCTCAGGCCCGTTTCGACGAGCAGTTTGCTCGTGGGAATGGAGAGGCGGGCATTGATGTGACGAGAGACAAAGCCGCTGGTTGTCTTGGTCACCTGACTAAAAAGCATGTTTTTGACCTGCCGGACGCCGCCGGGTTGGTCAACGCGCCGCCAGAGGACGCGTTCTGAAACGTCAAAGTGTATGTCTTCGCCGTTCCGTTCCGCCAGCAGGCGCCACGGCTGCTCCCCTTCACCCAAACTGGCGGGGGGAACCGTTGATGGATGACAGCAAAACGCACCGCTGGAAACGATTTCTGTGCGATCTTCGGTTTCGTCAAACTCTGGGTTTGCCCGATGTAAGATGCCCTTTTGCTGAGGGTGTGCGGTGGATAGGGCTACGAGTGAGGGCGCGGTGTCCAAATGGGACAACCACCCTGAAAGCGAAGAATGATGATGTACATACTCACCGAGCAGCAGGAGATAGGGCGCTTCGGGGTCGGACAGCGTGGGCGCAGCACCGTGCGTCAGAAATTCAACTCTAACGGGAAGTTTTTGCGTGATCGGTGTGAGCGTGGGGGCAGCCCCTTTCGGCAGGAGTACGCTGATGTGCTCCATGCCCGCACGTGCCAGCGTGCGTATTTGTCGATCGAGCAGGTTGAGCCCGGCAACGCGACGTCTTACGAGCGACTCCCCGTGGGAGCCATGGGGAAAGAGCAGCACGGCCTGGCGCATTAATTTATTTCCCCCGACTGAGCCGCGCCCAGGGGAGCAGCAGTATACAGATGAGCATTTTGGCGCACGCGCTCTAAGTCGGCGGGGGTGTCGACGTCCGAGCAGGGAAACTCTTCGGCAAAGCAGCAGTTGATGGGGAGTCCCCGGTTAATAATGTGCTGGATAACGGCTGGGAAATGACTGTTTATAGCGTTTTCATCAAGGACGATATCCTCTAGGGCTTCACGCAGAATCCGCACGCCGCTGCTGCGGAAAAGGAGCATGCCAAGCGATTCGGCATCGGCTTCCTCACAGGCCAATGCCTTGCCTATATGAGACACGTTTCCGTCGCGCAGGCGGATCTTCATATCGTCTGGAAGATAGGTCTGTTTGCGTGCTGCTAGCACGGTACAGGCAGCCCGCTGTTTAGTGAGCGTTCGCACGCTATGAGGGTGAAAAATATTGTCTCCGTTGAGCAGGATAAAATCCTCGTTCATTTCACTGCGCGCTACCCAGAGCGAAATCAAGTTATCTGATACCGCGTAGAACGGGTTATAGAGCAGTTTGACCTCTTGGTCGGCCGTCTGTTTTAGCGCGGCGCGAACGCGGTCTATGCCAAATCCACACACGACGACTACCTGGCGGATATCTGCGGTTCGAAGGTGATAGAGTTGGCGTTCTAAAAGGCTCATCCCCCCTACATCCAAAAGGCACTTAGGGGATTCTGCCGTAAAGGGCCAGAGTCTACGACCTCGACCAGCTGCGAGAATGAGCGCTTTCATATCACGAGGCAATGAGTACCGCGCCAGGGCGTTTCAAGCGCTGAGCGCACGGGGCCTAATGGCGGAGAGTACGGAACCTGCGAGGCGGCCCCAAAGGGATTGACAACGTCTGAAAAATGGGCGTAGGGAAGCCGTTTGGAAATGACTCAACTACTTGAAATAATTTAGAGATAAAGCGCTTTTTCGTCAATTGATAAGCAGGTCTTTGACCCATCGCAATCCGGGGAGAAACAGCACGGGCACGTGCCTTATGTTGTGGTTGAACACGCGCTTTTTATAAGTTGGTGTTACTTTGGTAAGGGATGGGTAGTGAAAGATTTGGTCATTGTTTACCAGGGAGCTTAACTCGAATTGGCACCAGCGGGGCCCGACGAAGCACAAGGATTGGAGGAGCGACGCGATGTAAAAGATCTGGCCCGCGGTGGTTTTATCACCTTTGTAGGCAAGCTGGGGCGCGCTTCGCGCGGCGCCTTCCTTTGGGTGATTACGCTGCTCATGGGGTTAGACGTACAGGGCTACTATTCCCTGGCTTGGGGCATCGTATCGACGTTAAATAAAATAGCCCGTTTTGGCATGCTGCGCGGCGTGGTGCGCTTTGTCGTGGCGGAGCGCACGCAGGTAGAGGGAGACGGTGAACGGGCGGTGGGCACGGCGTTGTGTATCGTAGTCCTATGCTCTGTTGGAGTAAGCGTAGGAATTTACTTCAGTGCCGATGCAATCGCCTCTTTCTACAACAAACCGATTGCCTCCGCGCTGCAGATTATGGCCCTTTCCGCTCCGTTCATGGCGGTTTGCTGGGTGTTTGTATCGGCGATTAGAGCACTGCGTATCGTCCTTTATGATGTGTATGTGATGTCGGTGGCTGGGCCTCTCATCCTTTTGGTGGGTGGGGTGGTCGTGGGGTGGGCTGAGTTGGGGTTGGCTGGCGTTGCCTGGGTCCAACTGGCCATGGCCGTGGGCATAAGCCTATTGGCTGCGTATTATTTTCAGCGCTTTTTCTCGATTCGCGCGTGCTTCGATCACATGCGAAGGCCCGCGCGCTTGCGCGAAATGGCTCATTTCTCCTTCCCTGTCATGGTTACCGATCTGCTCTATGCCGTGTTAACCCAGCTCGACGTGCTGATGCTGGGATTCTTTGTTTCGGCGGAGATGGTGGGGGTATATGCACTTGCTCGGAGAATTGCCAGCGCCATGCTAAAAGCGCCTCAGGCTTTCGATCCCATTTTTAGCTCGGTTGTAAGCGAGCTTTCCGTGAGTGGACGCTACGGCGAGTTGAGTGCGCGCTTTCGCGTACTCTTTCGCTGGATTCTGACAATCAACTTGCCGATTTTCGCTTCGCTACTCATCGTCGGAGACCAGCTGCTCACCCTAATTGGCGGAGACAAAATGCAGGCGCTGCCCGAAGTAGAGATTGCAGCGGGATTGTTGGTCCTCTTTATACTCAGCGTAAGCATGATGCTGCAGGGATCATTCGCACTGGCTGAGCCCCTCTTGGCGATGGCCGGACGACCTTATTTAAACTTTTTGAATAATGGCACCTGGCTCTGCACAAACTTTGTGCTAAACATCGTTTTTATCCACTTTTATTCGATGGGAATTGTCGGTGCCGCCTGCGGTGCGCTGCTATCGACCCTGTGTGTGAACGCGCTGCGCTTGGGCCAGATCTACCGACAATATGCCATATGGCCCTTTGATTTAAAGCAGGCAAAACCGCTTTTTGCCGCAGCGATTGCCTCACTGGTCGGCATAGCGCTACGAGATGCGGTTGGTGAGCCCGCAGCTGCCGTGGTGGTCGCACTTGGAGCATTTGTGTGCGTGTATGGAATGGGACTCGGGATGATGGGCGTAGAAGAAGAAGATCGCAAATTGGTGACTAGGGCCGTGCGATGGCTAGGAAACCGGCTGGGGCGTGACAGGGCCGCCGAATAGATAGGTAGAATAACGAGAATTTGGGGAGAAGAATTTCATGCGCGCAATTATACTGGCAGCGGGAGCGGGCACTCGTTTGCGACCGCTCACAAACGATCGTCCGAAATGCCTCGTATCGGTCGGAGAGAAGGCCTTAGTGGACCATCAGATAGATGCTCTGCGTTCGGTTGGAGTAGACGATATAGTCCTGGTCGTCGGCTGTAAGGCCGATCAGGTGCGTGCCCACTGTGGCGCGTCCGTGCGCTATATCGAAAATGCAGACTACCTCAGCACCAATAGCATCTATTCGCTTCATTTAGCCTCTGCTGAATTAGATCGTCCCACCTTTCTATTCAACTGCGATATCCTCTTCCACGGGGCTATTTTACAGTCTATGCTCGATGCGCCCCACGCCAATGTCGTTGCCGCTGACGCTGCAGTGGAACGGGTTCAGGGCGAGATGAATATATGCTACGACTCAGAGCGCCGTATAACGGCTATCAGCAAGGAAATTCAACCGGAGGAAGCGCAAGCGCAGAGCGTTCAATTGGTGAAATTCGACGCGGAGGGTGCACGGCGCGTGCGCCGCGAAATCGAGCGGCTGGTAGACGAAGATCAGAAGAACGCCTACCCAACTTCTGCCTATGGGCCCCTAATTGCGGAGCGATCCCTATTTGCCGTAGAGGTCGGATCGGCGGTTTGGGGGGAAATCGACTCCGTAGAGGATCATAAGCACGCGCTGGAATGCGTCGTGCCCGGATTGGGATAATGACGCCGCCTCAGATATGGATTGATGCGACCGAACCTTCAGCCGGTCGACAGCTTTGGGGTATGACGCTTGTCGAGCGACAGGTGCGGGAAATGGCTCTGCGCGGCGGCGTGCATTTTAGAATTTATGTTACCCCACAAACTGCAGAACGTGCTGCGGCAGTGCGTCCGGATCTTCACCGGCTCTATCAAGTGGAAATAGAGACAGTAGAAGTTGCTGCAGGCTGTGATATGTTCTCCCAGCTATACCGGGCAGATGGGGGGCTGATTCTCCTTGCTGGGGATGCCGTCTACGATGGGCGTGTGCTGGATTACTTGATGGATAGAGGCAGCGGACACGCCGTAATGGAGGAGGCACGTGGGGCCCTTTTCCTCGCGCCGGAAGAGGCGGAACAGCTCGCCGTTCAGGCCGGGAAATGGAGCGAGGCGTTGGCCTGGGCGATGGACCATCAGAACACCTGCTCGACGGCCGATCTCGATCCGTACGTAGCGGCACTGCGCTTGCATATGCCTGCCTATATCTACCATCTGCACGCCGAAGAGAGTGCGAAAACCTTAGACCATCTGATGTATAAGAGGACGTTTAAGGGAGCGATCGACGGCGTTGCGCGCTATGGCTACTATCATCTCGTACGCTGGATTACCCGTCGTCTCGCGAGTGGCACCTCCGCGCCTAACGCGTACACAGTGCTATCCGTGCTCTGTGTCTGGGGAGCGAGTCCACTGATTGCCTGGGGCCATGTAGGGGCGGGTATAGCGACGGCTTGGTGCGGCGTTATTCTCGATTCTGTAGACGGTAAACTCGCACGCCTGCGTCTCCATCTGAGCGATGCGATGGGAGATTTTGAACACGTGGCTGCTATGCCGGGACTGGGTCTGTGGTTTCTGGCTACCGGCTGGTATCTAAGTGAAGGGCAATTGTTTGCAGGACAGACAGTTGCACTTGGGACTTGGTTCCTTATGTCGCTTTTTTTAGCGGACAAGATATGCAGTGGGTTGTTCGTTAAATGGGTGGGGCGAGAGCTGTTTGACTACCGGCCCGTGGATGCGTTTTTCCACTTGATTGCGGCCCGGCGCAACGTCGCTCTGCTCCTACTGACAGTGGGTGCCTTGTGCGACGAATTAGAGACTAGTTTCTACGCGCTGGTCGCGTGGATGGCAGCGACTTTTGTTTTCCACCTCGCCCGTTTTGTCTGGGTTGTACTCAGTTTGCGCGCGAGGGAGGAGGAAGGCTCTTGATGTAGGCGATGATATCGCGGAGCTGTGCATCGCTGAGTCGATCGGCCCCGAAGAATGGGCTAAACCGACCGTCCTTGAAGCTGTATGCATTGGGATCTATACCCGATAACACGGAGCCCAATCCGTCGCCTTCGCGAACTACGCGAGCGTAATAGGCCGGCTCTCGGTTGCGGGCTAGCGGCTTGGGGGCAATGCCTGCATTGCCGTTGGGATGGCAGCTGTGGCAAGCCGCATAAAAGAGATCTTTACCGCTTAGGCGGTTGCCCCCTTCGAATCCTTTGTATTCGCCCGTGTGGTCGGCTGCCGGTGCCAGAGCTAAGGGCGTGCGCAGAGCGCGCTGGGAGATCGCCTTTAAATAGGCCCTTATATCTAGCTGCTGCTGGGCCGTTAGCTTGTCTTTATTGCGCATGTAATGCAGCACGCACACTACGGCCGCTTCGTCAATAGTGGCGTAGGCGTCAGGTGCTTCCGGATCCTTACCCCACCAGGTTGTTCGATAGTAGGCATTGAATAGGCTATGGCCGGCTCGGATCAGGCCATCGTCGTACGTCTCTTCGTCAAAGTCTGCGTGACAGTGTGCACAGGAAAGGCCGTTTGCGCTAATGGCAGGCGAGTAGAACAGCCGGCGCCCTGCTTCCGATGTGCCCGTGATCGTCATTTGCGCGAAAGCGGGTAGTGCGAATAGGATGGCGGCTCCAACAGCTGCATAGCGCAGATGAGAGAAGAGATAAAACGCATTTTTAAGCAATGGTGAATGAACCTCCGGAATAGGTGCTCTTTTGTTAGTAAGAACGACCTCAACGTCCTGTCAAGCGGAAAAGTAGAGGCCCTGTTGTGAACGGACATGTGCGCATTCGCGGCGCCGCTGAAAATAACCTGCGTTCTGTTGACTTGGACGTTCCACATGGGCAATGGGTTGCCGTTAGCGGCGTTTCTGGTTCGGGTAAGTCTTCGCTCGTCTATGATGTGATCTATCGGGAGGCGCAGCGGCGTTTCATGGCGGCGTTAGAAGCCGAGAGCGGTGCGCAGTGGCGTGAGATGAGCCCCCCGCGGGTGGATCGCCTAGAGGGCTTGGCCCCGGCTCTATTGCTGGAACAGGGAGTGACCGGGGCCAATCCGCGTTCCACCGTGGCAAGCCTGTCTGGTCTGTACGACTATGCTCGTCTCCTGTATGCCCGGCTCGGTCAGCCGCACTGTCTGGAATGCAGGGCACCGGTGCAGTCGCATCGCTTCGAGGAAGTGTACGAAACGGCTCTTGGCTTATCGGAGGGAACGCGGCTGTTGGTTATGGCGCCGCGCCGAGTGTTGGAGGCGTGTGCAGGGCTAGATATGGTGGAGTGGATTGACCGTTCTGGCTATCGCCGACTTCGCATTGAGGGAGAAGAGATCCTGCTTGAGGATGTCGAGCCCGATCGCCTGCGTCCGGGAGTTCGGGTGGAGATCGTCGTGGATCGACTCGTCGTAAAACCAGAGGCAGCTCGGCGTCTGCGAGGATCGCTACAGGCCGCATTGGAAATGGCCGGTGGACAGGTCGTGCTCGCGCCCCTGGGGCCCGCGGAGGATATGCACTTTGCCGTGGAGCCTGCCTGTGCGGCCTGCGGCACCCCCTTCACCTCCATTGATCCGGCGCTGTTCTCGTTTAACAGCGCGCAGGGAGCCTGCCCGACCTGCCGTGGGTTGGGCACCCAGACAGGGCTGAGCGAGGAGCGCATTTTTGAGGGCTGGACCTCCAGCATAGAAGAGGCGATTGGGCCGCTGTGGCAGGATTTCTCTCAGGGCAAGCTGCGGTCTACGGTAGAGAAGTTCTGTGCGCAGCAGGGCGTAGATATTGATGCGCCGTTGATTGACTGGCCCGCCGAGGTGCGACACTTGCTGTGGGCGGGGCGTGAGGGCAGGTCGCGATTTGTCGGTTTGCGCCGCGCGCTGGAAAAAATCGCAGCCAAGGCAAAGGGTGGTGAATTGGACTGGCTAGAAGCCCGCCTCGAAGATGCCCAATGTGTTGACTGCAGCGGTCAGCGGCTGCGTCCCGAAGCGCTGGCAGTAGAGGTCGATGGTGTCCATATGGGGCAGTTTAACGCAATGACAATAGACGAGGCGCTGCTCTTTATTGATGGACTGAAATTCTCGGGCGTGCGTGCGGTCGCCGGCGAGCAGATTTGCGGATACCTGAGCGCCCGACTACGCGTCTTAAAGCAGCTGGGAATTGGCTATCTCGCGCTGGGGCGTAGCGCATCGTCTCTTTCCAGCGGAGAGTGTCAGAGGCTGCGCTTGGGCGCTGCGCTGGAGTCGAGTATGACCCAGATGCTCTACGTGCTCGACGAGCCGAGCGCCGGGCTACACGCGCGCGATACTGCTCTGCTTGCCGGGGCTCTGGAGCAGCTGCGCGACGCCGGTAACTCCGTGCTGGTCGTAGACCACGATCGGATGCTCGTCTCCCGGGCAGACTGGCTTGTCGATTTAGGCCCCGGTGCGGGTGAACGGGGTGGGCGGATCGTCGCCAGCGGCCGGCCCGATGCGGTGGACCTTGGCGATTCACTTACGCTGCGCTATTTGCGCGGTTTGCAGCGCATAGAAGACGGCCACACTCGTGCAGTTGGAGAGCGGGGTTGGCTGCGGCTGTGTGGGGCTCGGGGGCATAACCTCCAGATTGACCAAGTGCGGTTTCCGCTAGGCAATTTAGTGGGTATTAGCGGCGTATCCGGTTCGGGTAAAAGCTCGCTTGTGCACGAAACGCTCTACCCTCTGCTGGCGGCCCAGCTGCAGGGCGGAGAGCGCAGGCCGTTGGCCTATCAGTCATTCGAGGGGCACGAGCATTTGGAGCGCGTCGTCGGCGTAGACCAGCGTCCGATGGGCCGTTCCCGCCGTTCTAATGCGGCGACCTACACCGGCCTGCTGGCCCCGATCCGACGGCTCTACGCCGAGCTGCCCCTGGCCCGCATGCGCGCCTACACGGCCTCTCATTTTAGCTTTAACGCCTCTCAGGGGGCCTGTGGGGTCTGCAATGGGAGCGGTTGGCAGGCGCGTTTGCAGGGGGAGTACTCGAGTTGTGAATGTGGGAGCTGCGGTGGCCTGCGCTACCGCAGTGAGGTGTTGGACGTGTGCTTCCGGGATCGGAATATTGCCGATGTTCTCGCAATGAGCGTTGAGGAGGCGCGCGCGTTTTTTGATGCGGTGCCCGACGTGTCGCGGCGGTTGGAGATGTTGGTAGACGTGGGTTTGGGCTATTTGCGGCTGGGACAAGAGGCGACGAGCTTTTCCGGTGGGGAGGCTCAGCGCATCAAGCTGGCAGCCGAACTTGGACGTCCGCGTCAGGGAGATACGCTGTATTTGTTAGACGAACCGACGACCGGTCTTCACCTCGAAGATGTTCGCCTACTGCAGCGCCTCTTACAGCGCCTCGTAGATGAGGGCAATACCGTTGTCGTGGTCGAGCACCACATCGAGTTTTTAGCCGCGGTTGATTGGTTGATTGACTTGGGGCCGGAAGGTGGAGCGGCGGGAGGACAGATTGTAGCGGCGGGCACCCCCCGGGCAGTGGCCGCTATAGAGGGGTCGCATACGGGCACCTACCTGCAATCCCATTTCGAGGAGTTGGATGGCTGAGGCTGGTTCCGCGGTGCTGCGGCATGTCCCATTTTAGACATGGGATAGCAGTTCGCCGGTCCGGGTTTAACAGAGAGAGCTAGGGAGCACGCTAGGTATGGAATGGCAGGCGATACAGCAGGCAATGCGCGAACGAGAGATAGATGCTTGGTTGCTCTATGATTTTCGCGGTTCGAATCCCGTTTTCTGGCAGGTGGCAGGAGAGCGGCGCAAAACGACGCGGCGCGTTTTTCTGTGCATACCGCGAGAGGGCTCGCCAAAGGCGCTGGGATCGAGCGTCGAACCAGCCGCACTTGCGGGCTTGGATTTTCCCATAGAGCACTACGCGAGTCGTCAGCAGCTCGTCGCAGAGCTGGCTGTGTTCGTTAAGGGGATGAACCGCGTGGCGATGGAATACTATCCGGGCGGTGAGTTGCCCGGTCTGTCTTGGGTCGATGGAGGCACTTTAGACCTGGTGCGGTCTCTCGGCGTCGAAGTCGTCTCTTCGGCTGACCTGTGTCAGGTTGCCCTAGCTACGTGGAATGAGGAAGCCGTTGCGGCGCACGAGGATGCCTGCGCGCAGGTGGCAGAGGTTAAAGACAGCGCGTTTGAACACATACGCGAATGCCTGCGGGGGCCTATCCCGTTAACCGAATTCGAGGTGCAGCAATGGATTGCAGCTGCTCTCACTGAACGCGGTTTGGAAATAGACCATCCACCGATTGTTGCTGTCAATGGGCACAGCGGAGACCCCCACTATGCACCGCAGGAGGGAGCATGCGCACGGATCGGAAAGGGCGACTGGCTGCTCATTGATCTGTGGGCGCGGCATCCTGGCGAGGCTCATCCCTTCGCAGATATGACGTGGGTGGCCTACGCCGGACAGCAGGTGCCCGAAGGACACGCTCGCGTCTTTACCGCTGTGAAAGAGGCGAGAGACCGGGTTGTCGAACGCGTGCAGGCGGCTTGGAAGACGTCTGAGCCAGTGCGAGGCTGGGAGCTTGACCGGATCGCACGCGACCATATTGAAGCGGCTGGATACGGCGCCCAGTTTGTGCATCGCACTGGTCACAGTCTCGGCCCTGGCCCAACCATTCACGCGCTTGGAGCCAACTTGGACGACTATGAAACGCACGATGAGCGCGAGATTTTGCCAGGCACGGGATTCTCGGTTGAGCCCGGAATTTACCTGCCCGAGTTTGGTGTGCGGTTGGAGATCGACGTGTATGTAGATCCGATCGCCGGACCCCGCGTTACGACGCCTGTTCAGAACGAACCTATCTTGCTCGCCTAGGAGCGTTGCTCGTCGCCGGATTAGCCTTTATCATCTAAGGCACTAACACGTCATTTTGGAGATACTATGACCCGCGCTTTCTACGTATCAACGCCGATTTACTACGTCAATGCCGAGCCTCATATAGGCCATGCGTATACCACCGTTGTAGGTGATTTTCTCAAGCGGTTTTACCAGCTTGATGGAGCGGACGCCTACTATCTGACGGGCACGGACGAACACGGTGAAAAGATCTACCAGGCGGCGCGAGCAGCCGGTACGGATTCTCAGAGCTTTTGCGATCGGATAAGCCAGCGATTTCGCGATGCGTGGGATACCCTAGAGGTGGCCAACGACGATTTTATTCGGACGACCGAAGAGCGCCATAAAAAGGTCGTGCGCGCAATTTTACAGAACGTGTACGATAAGGGTGACATATACTACGACGAATACGAAGGGCTTTACTGCGTTGGCTGTGAGCGGTTTATGACGGACAAAGAGCTCGTTAATGGCATGTGCTCTGACCACCAACGCGAGCCGGAAAAACGGCGCGAGGGTAACTACTTTTTTCGCATGGAAAACTATCGGACATGGCTGCGCGAACACATAGAAAGCCATCCCGATTTTATTCGTCCCGAGGGCTATCGCAACGAAGTGCTTAGCATGCTGTCCGAGTCTATCGGCGATCTGTCTATTTCGCGGCCAAAGGAGCGCGTTCCCTGGGGTATCGAACTGCCGTGGGACGGGGAGCACGTGACCTATGTGTGGTTTGACGCTCTGATTAACTACATATCGGCGCTCGAGGTGCCGGACGGCGATAAATTCGTTCGATATTGGCCCGTCACTCAGCATCTAATTGGAAAAGATATTCTCAAGGCCCACGCCGTGTTCTGGCCTACGATGCTCAGGGCAGCAGAGATCCCCGTCTATCAGCACCTCAACGTCGGTGGATTCTTAATGGGGCCCGATGGCCAAAAAATGAGCAAGAGCCTGGGGAATGTAGTAGATCCCTTTGAATTGGCCGAATCGTACGGTGCGGACGCGCTGCGCTACTATCTGCTGAAGGATACGGTGTACGGGCAGGACAGCGCCGTAGGAGAGGCCCTGCTCGTGGAGCGCTATAACGCGGATCTAGCCAATGATTTAGGCAACTTACTGTCGCGCGTGCGCGCTCTACTCGGACGGCATTTAGACGGCGCGTTGCCAACGCCCGAGCAGATCGATCGCGATCGCGAAGTCATCGCGGAAGGCGAAGGGCTCTTAAGTCGCGTTCGTCCGCTGGTCGATCAGCTGCGCTTCTTCGAAGCGCTAGAGTTGGTTATGCGCTTTGTTCGTCATCTCAATCGATACTTTAACGATGAAGCGCCGTGGAAGTTGGCTAAAGATCCAGACCAGCGCGTTCGACTCGGTACCGTGCTATACAATATCGCAGAGGGATTGAGGATCGCATCGGTATTGCTTGAGCCGGCCATGCCGAGTAAGGCAAAGCAAATCCGTAGGGATCTGGGCCTGGGCGACTATGCATTTGCCGATATCGAGGCGTGGGGACAGGCACCTTTTGGGAGCCAAATACCCGACAAGGCAGATATACTTTTTCCCAAGAAGGAGCGAGAAGAGGTGGAAAAGACCGGGGGACAAGCGGCGAAGAAACCAGCCTCATCTGCGCAAAGAGAAGCGCAGATCGACGAGGTGAGTATCGATGATTTCGCGCGGATTGCGCTTCGGGTTGCACGCATTGTGTCCGCCCAAAAAGTGGAGAAAGCAGATAAACTGTTGAAGCTGCAGTTGGACGTTGGAGACGAGGAGCGCACCGTCGTGAGTGGCATTGCTCAGTGGTATCAACCGGCCGATCTCGTGGGGCGTCGCGTGGTCTTAGTAGCCAACCTCAAGCCGGCTAAACTGCGCGGGATCGTGTCTCAGGGCATGATTCTGGCTGCCGACGACGGGGAGGGCAACTTGGTGCTCGTCGAGCCCGGCGGCGATATTGCCGTGGGGGCAGAGGTGCGTTAATCCTCTCGTGTGTATCGAAATCTTACGAGCGCTGATCGGCGCATCTTTGGTTAACAGTTCTGCAAGATGTCAAAAGTCGCACCGTTCAATAACGATCGGTGTCCAAGCAAAATAAGGGAGTGGTAATGGCGCCAATACGAATGGGTTTTATAGGCTGTGGAGGAAACGCGCGCGGTCACATTGGCCGCGTTTTGGAAATGGGTGAATGCGAAGTTGTCGCCCTGTGCGACAGCAGTGAGGGGAGTTTACAGGCCGCATGTGAACACTATGAGGATGTAGCGAGTCTGCCGCGCTTTGTCGATTACAAAGAGATGTTGGACAGCGTTGAGATGGATGCAGTTCAAATTTCGACGCCGCATACGCTGCACTTTGAGCAGATCATGGCCTCACTCGACAAGGGACTACACGTGCTGAGTGAGAAGCCCATGGTTTGTACGGTAGATCACGCTCACCAGGTCATTGCCAAGGCCGAGGAAAGTGGCAAGGTGCTGATGGTTTCTTACCAGCGCCATCTCGGAGCTCAGTACAGGTACGTGCGCAATCAGATCATGGCAGGGGAGCTGGGCGATATCCAGTTTGTCTCAGCGCTACAAGACCAGGCTTGGTATCGCGGCACTATGGGCCTGTGGCGCCAGCAGCTGGCTCTCTCGGGTGGAGGTCAGCTCAATGATTCGGGCAGCCATCTGCTCGACATTGTCCTGTGGATGACGGGCTTAGAGGTCGAACAGGTGCATGCCTACATGGAAAATTTCGAATCAGAGGTGGATATCAACTCGGCGCTGAGTCTCCGGTTTCGCAACGGTGCGCTGGGAAACGTATCCGTGGTGGGCAATTCGCCTACGGGTGGGATGTGGGAAGATATCACGATCTGGGGCAGCAAAGCCGTTATTTATATGCGCCAAGGTGAGATTTCTTACAAAACGCAGAATGGCAATGAAGTGTACGAGGTTTCGAACCTGCCCGGGGGCACAACGCCCGACCGGAATTTTGTCGACGCCATTTTGGGCCGCGACGTCGTGCAGGTTCCGCCCGAATGTGGACTGCGCGTGATTGAACTGACGGAAGCGGCTTGGGAATCGGCGAAGGTGGGCGCTCCCGTATCGGTGCAAATACGCTGATAATGGCGCTATACTAGTCGTGGGAGCACGAGTTACCCTTGGTGTAAGAGCGATCGACCGGGAAATATCACACAGTTCCCGAAAGCCTATTTTATCATAAGTAATTGTTTTTAATATATTTAATATTATTTTAATTTGAGATTGACCCGGGCAGCCCTCTCTCGTATATTCAGAGCAAGTCGGGTTCAGGGGATAAAACTTCTGTTACCGCTATGCTGAGGCCCGAGGCCAAGCGAATGGGTCATACCCGGCTTTGTAAATTGGCATAAACGTCGCGCAGGGTTGGTGCAAAATGATGCGTAGTGCGCGCAAAAGGAAAGGAGGTGGTCCATTGAGTAGTCCAAGTACCGCAGGGAGGTTGATTACCTGATCAACTCCGGGTGTTTGACCACCTGGCCGGAGACACCCTGTCCTTTGGGATAGCAGTCTCTGGGAGTACTGCCGGGCGTATCCTAAACGGATACGCCCGGTTTTTTTGTGCCCGTGAGATGGTTGCTGATACCCTCCTTTTTTGCAATATTGTCGCGCAAATGATGGAGGTCTTTTTATGAAACGCGTGGCCAAGGCTCAGGGGCGTGGAAATATATGGTTGGAAGAAGTGGATCCCCCGAAGATCGGTCCGACGGAAGTGCTTGTGCATGCCGAGCGTTCCCTGATTAGTCGAGGTTCGGAAATCGGTCGGCGCTACGATCGCGAGGAGGCGATAGATCCGCGGATTATGGGTTACTCGCTCGCTGGCCATGTAGTCGAAGCGGGGGCGGAGGTAAGAGATTTTACCGTAGGGGATCGCGTGGCTGCGCTGGCTCCCCATGCCGAATACGTAGCGATGGAAGTCGTAAACCCACCTCACCGGCCCTCCGTTGTGTCCATAGGGCCCAGTCTTTCGAGTGAGGCGGCGACCTTCTGGCCCTTGGCCACTAGCTCCGTTCTGTGGATGGAGCAGACGGAGGCAGGAGCGGATGACTGCATGGTGATACAGGGGCAGGGTCTAGTCGGATCCGGATGTATGCAGGTGGCCAAGGCGCTGGGTGTGGGATGCGTTGCGGCCGTAGATACGCTCCCTCTACGCAGAGCATTGGCCGACCGGCTGGGAGCCGATAGGGTATTGGACGGGCTCGATAGAGAGCTTGTCGAACAGGTCCGCGATCTGACGCAGGGGCGCGGTGCCGATGTCGTTGTCGAAGCCGTTGGCGGACGAGCGGGCTCTGCGGCTTTTGCTCAGGCGCAAGACCTGGTTCGGCGCGGCGGTCTTATTCAAGTGCTGGGTTTGTATGAGAACGAGTCCCTTCCGCTCGACTCGGGTAAAATACAGGGCGTGCGTCTTGTTGGAGGTTATCTAGATGCCAGTGCGCGTCCGGCGGGGTCTGAGAAGGCCTTACAGCTCTTGTCGACGGGGGCGATACAGGTCGATCCGATGATAACGCATCGCTTTTCCTACAAAGAAGCCAAAGGGGCATTCGATCTGCTGTACAACGAACTGGAAAAGACCATGGCCGTTGTCTTGGTATGGGACGAGGCCTAAGGAAGGAGTCTAGGCATGGGCAGAGCAATACGCAGGCTGTTTAGGGCACCCTACGGCGTTCCCAATGCGCTGCAGGTTGTCGACGGACAGCTGTGGGTGGCCGACCAAATAACAGATCGGTTGGCCTTGATTGAAATCGCTGAACCTTCGGAGTACGGCGTAACGCGGCTTGTGCGCGATCTCCCTAGTGAATCCTCTAACACGAGTGGCATGGCGTGGGGAGGAGGATCACTGTGGGTCGCCGCTAACTGTCAAGCTACGCTGTGGCGACCGGCTCGTTCAAGTGATGCCCCAGAGGGAGAGGGCGCAATTATAGAGGTCGATCCGGCTTCTGGTCAGACGCGCCGCCGCTGGCCGGTGCCGGGGGGCGGCGGTGTGCACGGGATGGAGTACGACCCATTCGAGGAGGGCATGGTGTGGATCACCACGCTCAAATCACAGACGTTGAGCAAGGTGCGCGTCAGCGACTGGTCTGTACAGCATGTGATTCCTCTGCCCTACGGTCGCGCGCACGGCGTCGTCCGCGCTGAAGATGGCGTATGGGTGGTGCATACGGCCGATCGGGTGATCGTAAAGTTGGACTGCGTAGGAGGTGGGGAACTGGATCGGATTGAGGTACCGTCAAGCGATCCAGAGCCGCACGGCCTGTCGGCATTTGGAAATCATCTCTTATACTGCGATGCAACTTCTGGTTGGATCGTGCAAATCGACCTATGAGGTGCGTTTGATGAAGCGGATTATGACGTCGAGTTGGAGCCTCCATCGGACGCTAGGTGAGGTGATGTACGATTGGTCTGAGACGCGCGGTATGCCGAAGCGCGCGTGCGGTGGGGAAGGAGAGATTTCCCTTCTGCAGGTGCCCGGACAGTTGGCCAAGCGCGATATAGGTATGCTGGAGATCTGTCACTTTCACCTACCGCAGACAGAGGGTGCCTATATCCGCGAACTTCGGTCGGAGTTGGATGCCCATGAAATAGACCTTTACAGCGTGCTTATTGACGCAGGAGATGTGGCCCATCCAGACCCCGAACAGCGCGCGTGCGAGGTGATTTGGGTGCGAGAATGGCTGGAGTTGGCTGCAGAGCTTGGAGCCCGCTGTGCTCGAGTAATTGCCGGGGACGCGCCGCCCGCCGGAAGCGGACCTATAGAAGACGACCCGGTCGTGTGTGCAAGCGCCGAAAGCTTTCGCGAATTGGCACGGAGCGCGCGTCAACTCGGAATCGGCATATCGACTGAAAACTTCCGTTCACTGGGCTGTCACGTCGACGCCCTGTCCGCCCTGCTCGATCGGTGCGAGGGGGAAGTAGGTTTATGTGCAGACTTCGGGAACTTTAAGGGGCCAGAAAAATACGCCGATCTTTCCGCCATCCTACCGCGGGCAACCTCTGTGCACGCCAAGGCTGATTTCTATGCTGAAGGCCAAATGGACCGAGCCGACTTTACGCGCTGCCTCGAATTGGCACGAGATGCTAAATTCGCCGGGCCCTATTCACTTATTTTCTCCAGTCCAGGTGACGAGTGGGAAGGCCTTGCCTGCACTCGGGCCGTCGTCGATGAATACGTTGGAGTGTAGAGGCTATGTTATCAGATAAAAAGCCCGAGGTCGTGCTTGTCGGTGATTCCATTCGGATGGGATATCAGCCCTTTGTGACTGAGGCGTTGGATGGAGAGGCGAAGATATGGGCACCCGAGGAAAACGGCGGAGATAGTCGTAACGTCTTGGCTCACTTGGAGACGTGGGTGTTGGCCCGTTTGCCTCAAGTCGTCCATATAAACTGCGGCTTGCACGATTTAAAAAAAAGCTTTGAGACGGGTGAGCCTCAGGTGCCGCTGGTTGAATACGAGGAGAACGTTCGGCGCATATTAATGCGTCTGGCGACTTTGGAAAGCACGCGGATTATTTGGGCGTTGACGACTCCGGTAGATGAAGAACTGCACCACGCGAACAAGGGATTTGACCGCTTCGAGGCAGACGTTGACGCGTATAACGACTGTGCTCTATCCCTGTGTCGTGCCGCCGGCGTCGAGGTGCACGATTTATTCTCTGTCGTTGAAGGCATTGGTCGGAGCGAGATACTGCGCGAAGACGGGGTCCATTTCTCTGAGGTGGGGAGTCGCCTGCTCGGAGGATCCGTTGCGAGCTGTGTTCGCAGAGGAATCGCCAAGTGAAAGCGCATGGATGAGATAGGGAGAAGGGCGGCACGGGCGGCTGCCATCGCCGAGGCGGGCGGTATAGAGCAGGCTATTGCCAGCGGCGTGCTGCCGCCGCAGCTAGAGGTCACTCTGTCCGAAGCCCTTGTTTTGGGACTCTTGCGCCAGGGCGTAACGCGCTTCCTGTGCGTCTTGGGTCACGGCTCGACGGAAGTAGGCGAAGTGCTGCGCGTTTACGCGCAAGCGGAGTTGCTGCGCGCATGCGGCGTGCGCAGTGAGATCGAAGCATCTCATGCGGCTGCCGCGTTGCGATGGGTGACGGGGGAGAAAGCCGCCGTGGTTACGTCGATTGGTCCGGGGGCGCTGCAGGCGCTTGCTGCTGCACTTGTGCCGGCTTCAGATGGCGTGGGAGTTTGGTATCTGTTGGGCGATGAGACCAGTGAGGACGAAGGGCCCAATATGCAGCAAATTCCCGGCGTTGAGCAGAATGCCTATTTGAGGCTTTTTGGCACGCTCGGAGCGGCGTATACGCTTCACACTCCTCAGGCGCTGCCCGCTGCGCTGCGTCGCGGACTCAACGTCGTCGACCATCCCCACCGGGCGGGTCCTTTCTTCTTACTGCTTCCCCTCAACACGCAGCCGGCATCGGTGGGAGGGATCAACCTAGGCCAACTGCCGGTAGGATCGCCCCCGGCTCTGGGTGCAGCGGCCGATGATGGGGGCTATGAGCGAGCCGCCCGCGCCCTATTAGAGGCAGAACGCGTGGTGGTCAAAGTGGGGGGAGGGGGCCGTCATTGTGGAGATGCTCTGCGCGATTTTTTGACGCTGGCCGACGCCGTGGCCGTGACCAGCCCGCTCGTCTCAGGCGTGTTGCCCTATGTCCACCCGCGCAATATGACGGTGGGCGGCTCAAAGGGCTCTCTGTGCGGTAATTACGCTATGGAACAGGCCGATATGCTCGTGGCAATTGGTTCGCGGGCCGTATGCCAAGCCGACTGTTCACGCACGGGCTATCCGCGGGTAGAGCAGGTTGTTAACATCAATGCCGATATCGAAGCGGCGACCCATTACGGACGGACCGAGGCACTGGTGGGAGAGGCCCAAGCGACGCTGGAAAAGCTCAACGATGCGCTGCGCGCGCTGGGGGCAGACGAGAGCGCGCGCGCCTCGCCTTGGTCGGACGAATGCGCGGAACAAAAACGGGCATGGAATGCCTTTAAACAGGAGCGCTATAAGACCCCTGTTCTACCCGATGCGACCTGGGGGCGTTCGGTGCTGACGCAGCCCGCTGCAATCCATGTGGCCTCCACGTGGGCTCGGGAGGTCGGGGCGGTCACTTTTTTTGATGCGGGCGACGTCCAGGCCAACGGCTTCCAAGTTGTGGAAGATACCCAGCTAGGGCAGACTTTCACCGAAACCGGTGCGAGCTACATGGGCTTTGCCGTTTCGGCGCTGCTGGCTACTGCGCTGACGGAGGCGTCTTTTTATGGAGTGGCCTTCAGCGGTGACGGATCCTTTACGATGAACCCACAGATCCTTCTCGACGGCGTCGAACACGGTGCGTGCGGCTGTATTGTTCTGTTGGACAATCGGCGCATGGGCGCTATTTCCGGTCTTCAAAGGGCACAGTATGGTTGTGACTTTGCAACCCATGATGGCGTAGAAGTCGATTACGTTGCGTGGGCTCGATCTGTCGCTGGCGTCAAGGGAATTGCGTGCGTGTATTCGCCGGACGCGTTGGTAGATGCACTCGAAGAAGCGCGTGCATATGCAGGACTTTCTCTCATTCACGTTCCCGTATATTACGGAGAAGATCCGCTTGGGGAACTGGGGGCTTTTGGGCGGTGGAATGTGGGCAACTGGGTTAGTGAAACGCAGGCGCTGCGTCGCCAGATAGGCCTGTAGATGAAAACGCTGCGAGTGGGTATGGTGGGATTGGGGTTGGTTTCGACCTCGCATTGGAAGGGGTACGCCAGCCACGAGGGGGCAGAAGTTGTGGCCCTGTGTGATCGCGATGGGGAGCGCGTTAGGCACTTTGCCGAACGATACGCCGTTGGGGAGACCTACACTGACTACGACGAGATGCTGGATCGTGCTGAGCTCGACTTGGTTGATATTGCCACGCCGACGTTTTTGCATGCGCCCATGGCCTATCGCGCTTTGGAAAGGGGCATACACGTTCACTGCGAAAAACCCTTTTGTCGGAGTGTGGGAGAGGGTAAGCAGCTCGAGCAGCTGGCGCGTGCTCGCAACGTACAGGTGCTGGTTGGAGAAACCTATGTCTTTATCAGCGCGCACAGGAAGGCGCGCCAGCTGATTGAGGACGGAGCAATCGGTGCACCTCGACAAATCCGCCAGCGGCACGGAGACTGGCTCGAACGCGTGCCGGCGCGCATAGATACGGGGCCGTCGGATCGCAGCTGGCGCCTGGATGGGCGCGCTTCTGGAGGGGGCCGGTATCCATGGATTTTCGATCATGCCGTGCACTTTTTTGCGACGGCTGAGTACTTTGCGCTAGAGGATCCTATCGAGCAGGTTTTTGCCCTGCGTGCAGAGGGGGTTGAGGGCCATGCTCAGGGGGGCGCTCGTCACGATCCTTACGCAGAAGGCGGGGTGGATGTGCCCATTATAACGTGGCAACATGCCAGCGGTCGCTGTCAGGGTATATGGACGCGGTCGGAGCGGCTCAACGGACAGTATGATTATCGCCGTGGTTTTAGCACGACCATCAGCGGTGAAAAGGGCATGATAGAGGTGTTGGGCGAGGGCGGAGCCCATCTGGATTGGGCAGGACGGCCCGTGCACCTGATATTGTATCGGGCCGGTATGCCGAGTGAGACCTTCCGTTTTGACGAGGGGGGCGACGACGTGTGGGATTCGGAAATCGCCTATTATAGCCGTGGACACGAGGGGCAGATTCATCATTTAATCGATTCCGTACTTGCCGGTACGGCTGTGCGCTATGGGGCGGCACAGGGTACGCAGGCCGTGCGCTGTACGTTGGCAACGATTCGCTCCGCAGAAGAAGGTATTCCCATTGGGGTTGGGGATATTGAAGATGACTTTACGGCCTACTAGGGTGAAGGGAGAACCGCATCGTGAAGATTGCTATGCTACACGGTCCACGGGATCTACGGATTGAGGAACACGACCTAGCCAGTCCATCCTTAGAAGACGATCAAATCTGGGTGGAGACGCTAGTTACGGGATTCAAGATTGGCACGGATCGGGGAAATTACGAAGGCGCTGAACAAGTGCCTGGTGCACCGGACTACCCGCGTTGGGTGGGCGATAGCAACCTAGGCGTTGTCAAGCGAATTGGCGCCGCTGTAACGCGTTTTGCCGTTGGTGATCGCGTTGTATCGCGCTATCCACATCAGTCGGAGTACGTTGCCCGCGAGTCGGAGTGCATCGTTCGAGTGCCCGAAGGCGTCAATGCCGAAGACGCCGTTTTTGCCCATCTATACGCACTCAGTGCGCTGTGCTATCACAAGGCGCATTTTGTTCCAGGAGAACGCGTTGCTGTTGTTGGTCTAGGCGTGTTGGGCATGGGAGCGGTCGCCTTGGGGCCTCTAATGGGGGGGCGCGTTATGGGGCTCGGTAACAGTGCCGTGCGCTTGGAAATGGCGCACCGCATGGGCGCCCATAAGACGATGCTTTCAGACGATCCTGACCTACGCGCAAAGATCGATCAATGGACGGCGGGAGAAGGCATTGATCTGGTTATCTTAACGGCCAACCCATGGCCGGCCTATCGCACGGCAGTCGAGGTTGTGCGCGAAGGAGGACGCGTTTCAATCGTCGCGCTTCCCGGACGTGGAGAAGCACCTCTCGACTGTAACCCACTTGATATGCGCTGGTTTTACGCCAAGGGCATCTCGCTTATTGCAGTTAGCGGACGGGCTGGAGATCTCTATCCGTCCGAGGCTGATCGCTTTAGCGGTGAGGCGCTCTGTGCGCAGATGCTAGACTTGATGGCCGATGGACGCCTTAAGCCCAGTCAATTGGTGAGTCATCGCATGCCCTACACGGATATGGTTACGGCTTACGAGATGGCTTATAAGAGGGAGAAAAACATGCTCAACGTCGTATTTGACTGGCAGGTATAAGGCGAATTTAACTGCCGTTGGTGGTATGCGTCTGAGCTCTGATCCCCCCCCATTTTTTGCGAGGAGATAGGAATATGAGTGCACAGCTGTTGCCTGCAACCAATGCCGACGGGCTGGCCGTCGTGCCTATGAGTGATGCCCAGAAATACCTGTTTGACCTGAAGGGTTGGATTGCTTTGCCGGGCTTGCTCACAGCAGAGCAGGTAGAAGCCGTGCGTTCGCATCAGATGCGCTTTCTCTATGAACGGAATGGGCTGCCTCCTGCCGAGCGCGACAATCACGGAGGACCGTCACAGGTGCTTTTGGATCACCCGGTCGTGGTGGGTGTTCTCAACGAGGTGCTGTCTCATCAAGCCTTGGCTACAGAGACGTGTTATGGGTTCCGCTACGACCACACCTATACGAGTCACCGACAGGCAGGTCACGATAATTTCGGTCCGCACGGCGGCGGTGGGTACTTCAACTTTCGGGGCAGTTCACACATATATCAGATGCAGCCGGGTCGGGTTCATTCAGGGCTCACGCGCGTGGTGTGGGAGCTCAACGAAGTGCAGGAGGGCGACGGCGGCACGCTTTTTTTATCCGGTAGCCACAAAGCGGCCTTCCCGCGGCCCGAAGCGTGGAGCCACCGAGACAGCCCCCTGTGGGAGACGTATTCCTGCCCCGCTGGATCAGCGGTCATTTTTACCGAGGGCCTTTGTCATACGGGTCAGGAATGGTCGAATGGAGAACGCGACCGGCTGAGCCTGTTTACCTGCTACGATACGGTCAATGCTAAATGGGGTAAGGGGTGTCCGTCTGCCGAAGTGATAGAGGCCATGCCAGCCCAGCGGCAAACGCTTTTCCGCGGTGCATGGCACGGTATGGGCGAAGAGCCAGGCATAAACCGCTATTACGACGGTGAGAACAGAGCCGTTTAGAGCAACCGAGAGCGGGATAATCGCTGGTCGGGAATGAGCGCATGCGGCTCGCGTTCGACAGATCTGGGGTGGTCTACACCGTTTTCAACGCTTAAGTGTTCAGGCTTAGCGCTGCGTCGAGACTGGCCTTTGCGTCATTGGCGAGACCAGCAAGAGCTGTGCTGGGCATTTCCCCGATATACTGCTGTGCGTAAAGAGCGCCTAGCGAGGTCTGCGCAATGCAGCTACGGGCCTGGTTTTTACTCAGCGTTATGCCGTCCGCTTTCAGCGTAGAAATAAGCGCTTCTCGCCAAGCATTGTTTAACCTCGCCCGCCGTCGCTCCAGTATGCTTCGAACCAACGCGCTGTGTCGATCGGAAGAGTCAGTGTTCTGACGTATCAATTCGACCCAGGCCGCGTTTCCCTCCTGTAGGCGCATCTGTAGAGAAAATATGCATTCGACGAGCTCTCTCAGAGGAGTGGGGTGGGAAAAGAGGTCAGCTAGGACTCGCTGGTGTGCGCACAGGAGAAGGTGCGTAGCGTCTGTTGTAAGGCAGGCGTGCAGCGCATAGTGTCCGTAGTCGGGGTAGAGGTTTATCACTGCGGATTCGTGCCCGAGTACGCTCTTGTCTCCCTCGCGCAGTGCCTGAAAATAGGTGGTCAGTGTCAGGGGAGAAGCCGTTTGACGGGCGTCTGACTTCAGGGGATATCCGACGTGAAGCGGGCGTTTTACCGGCCACGTGGAGACGCGCTGATGCAGGCCGTCGAGAAGCGGCTCGGGCAGGTGTTTATAAGCCGATTCGCGCGCGCTCCGGCCCTGTGTGTAAATAGAGCTGCCATAGGGTTGTCGCCGGGCTGCTGCCAGGCTGCGCCGCGTGGGACGCAGTATGTAAAGATCACTGCTTTCGCCCAGCGAAGGGGCTCCGGTGTAGCGGTTGAATCGTGGTAATATAGCTTCGTTTAGCAGACGGAGTTGATGCAGCACGCTCTGGACTTTATATCCCAAACTCACCTGCTGTTCTCCATAGCCATAGGCGAGTATAATGCGCGTAAAATCGCGCTCTTTAAGTGCGCAAATTGCGCGCTGTAAAAAGAGGCCTACGCCGTCCTCACTGTAGGGAGGATCCGTGAAGACTAGGTCGAATTGGCCGTGTAAGCCCGGTGGAAGCTCAACGCGCAAATCGGTAAAGAAGATGCGAATGCTAGTACCGTGCTCTGCGTTAAAGTCATTGATAAAGAGAAGCAGGCGCTCGTCGATATCGGCGACGGTCAGCGCTAGGCTTGGCTCGAGCAGAGCAAGCGCTATACTCGTCATATCGTGATCTCCCAACAAGAGCACGGAGGCGTCGCTCAAATCGTACTGATTGGATAGAAAGAGCGCGCGCTTCAGGGCGGTCAGCGGCGTTGCCGCTACGTGGTCTAGGTGGCGATCGGGACCGGGGCGTTGGCTAAGGATTGTGCTCAGGTGCGGCAAAACAGGATGCTGCCGTGCTAGCTCTTCCCACGGATCGGGCGGTGCGTCGTCAAGCGGGAATAGGCGTGATATTTCGGCGCGGTGCTGCGGGCTTATTTGGAGCCCTTCGTCGTTCTGCTGTAGAAACGGCTCAAGCAGTTGAAGAATTTGTCCCACGGCGCGATGAGACAGGGCTGTCTCCGACACCAGCGCATCTGAGGAGATGTAGGCTTCGGAATTGAGCCCATTGATCAGGTGGGAGATACGGCTAAACTCTAGGCCCCATCGCTCTTTGAGCTGGTCGCGTATGTCCAGTACGGTGATCGTCATTGCGCGGGTGCCTTATCGTTGATGTGATTCACCGCTTAGTGCAGCGATGAAGTAGGATAGTCCGCTGTGAACTGGAATAAAGATAAGAGATAGCTGGAGGATGCGCTTGTGTTACACTGGCCCTTGGGATAGTATATGGCCCATAAAAAATTAACCCCACGGAAGTGCGATGAGCGACGAGAAAAAACTGTTCTTACTCGATGGTATGGCGCTGGTATATCGCGGTCACTTTGCGCTGATGCGCAACCCGCGCATGACTTCGCAGGGCATGAATACTTCGGCTGTTTTTGCTTTTGCTAATACGCTGCTAAGTATCATTGATCGGGAAGAGCCCACCCATATTGCTGCGGTCTTTGATACGCCGGAACCCACGCACCGGCATAAGGCCTATGCCGAATACAAAGCGCAGCGCGAGGCTATGCCCGAAGATCTGAGTCAGGCACTGCCCTTTGTTTTTCAGCTGTGCGAGGCGTTTAATATGCCCGTGTTGAAAATGCCCGGATGGGAAGCAGACGATATTATCGGGACGCTCGCTCTGCGCGCTGAGGGAGAGGGGTTCAACACCTACATGGTGACCCCAGACAAGGACTACGGCCAGCTGGTCTCGGAACAGACGGTTATATACAAGCCGGGAAGGGCGGGCGATGAAGCGGAGATTCAGGGCGTGCGCGAGATTCTGGACCGTTGGTCTATCGAACGCATTGACCAGGTTATTGACATACTCGGCCTGATGGGCGATGCCTCCGACAATATACCCGGCGTGCCTGGGATAGGGGAGAAAACGGCACAGAAGCTGATTGCGCGTTTTGGCAGCGTGGAAGGCGTGTTGGCGGGCGTCGATGAGCTAAAGGGTAAGCAGAAGGAAAACCTCCAGCAGTATCGAGATCAGGCCTTGCTGTCCAAGGAGCTGGTAACGATTGAGCGCGACGTGCCGATCGAACAGGATTGGGATGCCATGGGGTATGATACCTGGGATCGGCAAAAGCTAGCCGCGCTCTTTGTTGAATTGGAGTTCAATACGCTGGGTAAGCGCGTGCTGGGAGAGGGTTTTGCCGAGTTGGCTAGCGGCGGCCAGGCGGGTCCGCCCGTTGAGCTTAAGACCATTGCCGATGTGGCGCACCAATACGAGCTGGTGGATACGGCCCAAGGACGAAGGGACCTGATTGAACAACTCAGCGGGCTGCCCGCCTTCTGCTTTGACCTCGAAACGACGGGCCTCGACGTCAAGCGCTGCGGTTTGGTTGGCATTGCCTTTTCTTGGGAAGCACACTGCGGGTTTTACGTACCCGTGCCGGTAGAACGCACCAAGGCGTTGGCTATGTTAGAAGAATTTCGCTCCGTATTTGAAGGGTCGGCAGAAAAGATAGGTCACAACCTTAAATACGATCTCGGCGTGCTCCGCTGGCACGGCGTGAGCGTGGCAGGCCCCTTTTTCGATACGATGCTTGCGGCCGCACTGGTCGACCCGGACGGTCGACGCAGTATGGATCACCTAGCACAAACGCTGCTCAACTACCAGCCCATAGCAATTTCCAAGCTGATTGGAGAAAAGGGTGAAGAGCAGCTGGGTATGAACCTCGTACCCTTAGATGAAATCGTAGAGTATGCGGTCGAAGACGCCGATATTACCTGGCAGCTAGCGGCCCTATTTCGCGAGAAAATTGAGGAGATGGGGCAGGGGCGCGTTTTCTATGATATTGAGTGCCCACTGCTGCCCGTTTTGGTTGAGATGGAGTACGAGGGCGTGCGCATGGAAAGCGAAGTCCTCGATGCGATGGCCCGGCAATTTCAAGAACATATCGAAGAGACCGCAGCCCGTATTTACGAGCTGGCTGGCGAAGAGTTCAACCTAAACTCCGGGCAGCAGCTAGGCGCCATTCTCTTTGAGAAGCTAGCGCTAGATCCCAATGCGCGGCGCACGGCTAAGACTGGCCAGTTTCAGACGGGGGAACAGGTGCTGCGTCGGCTGGCCTACCGGCATGAGATCGCACAGCAGGTCTTAGACTACCGTCTTCATACCAAGCTCAAGTCGACCTACATAGACATGTTGCCAGGCACGGTCTTTGGCGAGACGGGGCGGGTGCACACCAGCTACGAGCAGGCCGTCACGGCGACCGGGCGCATGCAGTCGCACAGTCCGAATCTGCAGACAATTCCCATTCGCTCACAGCAGGGGCGCGAGATTCGTCGCGCGTTTGTGCCGCGTGGAGAAGACTACGTCCTGCTCTCGGCCGATTACTCGCAAATAGAGCTACGCGTGGCCGCCGAGTTGAGCGCCGATGAAGATATGCTGCGGACCTTCCGCGAGGGAGGTGATATTCACATGACGACGGCGATGAAGATTTACGGTGTAGATGCCGAAGGCGTTACGGACGATATGCGCAGACAGGCCAAGACGGTCAACTTCGGTATCATATACGGGATCTCTGCTTTTGGTCTGGCCGAACGGCTCGATATCAATCGCCTTGAAGCCGCCCAGTTGATCAAACAGTATTTCGCCCAGTATCCGGGCGTGGAAAACTACATTGATGAAACGGTTGAGTTTGCGCGTGAGAAGGGATACGTGGAAACAGTAACCGGTCGCCGCCGCTATCTTCGCGATATCAATTCGCGCAATGGAAACACGCGTAAGGGAGCAGAGCGCAACGCAATCAACACGCGCATACAGGGTTCTGCTGCCGATATGATCAAGCTGGCGATGAGTCGGATACACGAGGAACTGAAGGGGGCTCAGAGCAAGATGCTCTTGCAGGTGCACGATGAACTCGTGTTTGATCTACACGTGAGTGAAATGGACAGCGTGCCGGAAAAAATTGAACGGGCTATGCGCGAGGCGCTGCCCATGGAAGTGCCCATCGAAGTGGAAATGGGCACTGGGCGTGACTGGTTGGAAGCCCACTAGCCTCTAATTGAAGGGGAAGGAGCATTGAAGCCAGATATGGAACATCCCGCCGTTGAAAAGGGGTTTGGTAGCGATAATCACGCCGGCGTTCATCCCGAAGTCTTGCAAGCGCTGGTAGATGCCAACGTGGGCCACGTGCACTCCTACGGCGACGATCGCTATACCCGAGATGCCGAAGACCTCATGCGCCGACACTTTGGTCCCTCTGCCCAGCCGTTCTTTGTTTTTAATGGAACCGGGGCTAACGTCACGGCACTGGGTTCGTTGACGCGTTCGTTTGACGCAGTCCTCTGCGCAGAAACCTCGCATTTGCACATTGATGAGTGCGGTGCGCCGGAACAGATCGGAGGGGTAAAGTTACTTACGCTGCCGACTGATGACGGTAAGATCCGTCCAGAGCAGGTGCGTGCCCGCCTGGGAGGTCGGCTCGACGAGCATCAGGTGCGTCCCCGCGTTGTGTCGATAACGCAGACGACCGAATTAGGCACCGTTTACAGCCCAGAAGAGATCGCGGCTCTGGCCAAATGTGCACGCGATTCGGGGCTTTTCCTCCACGTCGACGGTGCTCGTTTTGCCAATGCGGCGGCGGCCCTGGGTGTGGAGCTGCGGGCGATCAGCGCTGATGTCGGTGTGGATGTCCTGTCATTTGGCGGAACGAAAAACGGACTGCTCTTAGGGGAGGCGGTCGTTTTTTTCAACGAAGATCTGGCGAAAGACTATCGCTATGCGCGCAAACAGGGCATGCAGTTGGCCTCGAAGATGCGCTTTGTATCGGCTCAGTTTTCGGCTCTGCTAGAAGGAGACTTATGGCTTCGGAGTGCGGCGCACGCCAACGCAATGGCGAGAAAGCTCGAGTCGATGGTTCGAGACATTCCTGGAGTAGAAGTCACGCAGAGGTCGGAGGCCAACGCCGTGTTTGCCCGACTGCCTCAGGCCGTCATACCTTTCTTACAGGAACACTTCTTTTTTTACGTGTGGGATGGGGCGCGTGGTGAAGTGCGTTGGATGACGTCCTTTGATACGACCGAGCAGGACCTCTGCGCCTTTGTCGATTGTATCACCGTTACAATGGAGCAATACAAAAAGGAGCATGCCGTTTGATTATTGATACGCACACTCACTTTTACGATCCCTCGCGTCCTCAGGGCGTCCCGTGGCCTGGACTCGATAGCGGCCAGCTGTATCGCACGGTGCTGCCAGAGCACTATCGAGCGCTGGCCGAGCCCGAAGGGGTAACGGGCACGGTGGTAGTGGAGGCCAGCGCCTGGCTCGATGACAATCAGTGGATCTTGGACTTGGCTGAGATCGATCCCTTTATCGTGGGGTTAGTGGGGCATATTGATCCGTCCAGAGACGCATTTGCCGATGAACTCGCCCGCTATGCGGACCACCCTCGTTTCTGCGGTATCCGCTGTGGATCAGGCTACTTTAACGCCGCCCCAGACGATGAATTTCTGCGTGATATGGAGCTACTGGCTAGCCGCGATTTGGCGTTGGACGTTCTGTTGGGGACGGATCAGTTCCCTGCGCTCGAGACGCTTGCCGAGTCGTTGCCCACACTGCGTATAGTGATTAATCACACAGGGCATGTAGCCATCGATGGGCTGGCCCCCGATGATGCATGGAGAGCGGGCATCGAACGACTGAGCCAGCATGCCAATGTGTATATGAAGGTTTCGGCAGTTATGGAGCAAAGCACGCAGCAGCCAGCGCCGACAGAGGATGCCTTCTATGCCCCCGCACTCGAAGCGATGTGGCAGGTGTTTGGTGCGGAGCGGCTAATCTACGGTAGCAATTGGCCGGTATGCGAACGCGCGGGCAGTTTTGCCGACGCGTTTGCCATCGTGCGCCGTTTTTTTGACGGCAAGGGAGCGAACGCGGCTCAGCGATATTTTGGTGAAAATGCGCGCGCCGTTTACCGATGGGGCTAGTAGCCTAAAGTCTTGTCTACGGTACTAAGAAGCGGCTGCCCTGCGACGTATCGCCGAAGGTTTTCAAGTACGAGCTCTTGGTTTCGTCCGGCTCTCTCTGGGGCATTGCCAGCCATGTGAGGCGTGATGATCGCGTTGGGACAGGACCAGAGTGGATGATTGTCCGGTAGAGGCTCTGGGTCGACCACGTCGAGCCCGGCACCGCCGATAGAGCCTTTGTTTAGTGCGTCGACCAGCGCGTCTGTTTGCACCGTCTGTCCGCGCCCGACGGTGATCAAGAGAGCGTTTTCTTTCATCATCGAAAACGCTTTGGCATCAAAGAGGCCCTCTGTCTCTGGGGTATGAGGCACGGTTACTACAACGATGTCGGCTCGTTGCAACATCTCTTCGAATCGATTCATGCCCCACTGTGGAGTCTCGCCGTCGTCTTGCGGATGTCGACGCACGGCAAGAACGTCCATATCAAAGGCGCGGGCCCGTCGAGCGAGGGCGGTGCCCACGCCACCGTAGCCGACGATCCCAAGGGTTTTGCCGCCCAACTCATAGGCGGATTGGGCTTCGTCAGACCCGCTATCCCAGCGGTTGAGACGCGCATGGGCGGCAATGCCGCGCGTTAGGGACAGGATGAGCGCGAAGGCGTGCTCGGCAAGCAGTGGCCCTATGGGACTGCCTTTGGCACAGGTCATTACGACGTCAGAAGAGAGAAATTCTGGACAGAGCAGGGGGTCAACGCCGGCACTAGAGCAGTGGAACCAGCGCAGGTGTGGGGCCCGTTTGAGGTACGCTGGGAAACCGCCGCGGAGCCAGCCCATATTCATCATGACGGCTATTTCTGCATCGGCGCTGGCCGCCAGGAGAGCCTCTTCGTCCTCTGCTTGCACGATCTCTAAATCCGGTGCAATCCGCAGAGCGGCTTCTTTATCAAGCGAACCTCGTAAGACCATTCTCATAGCGTTGTTACCTCGGGTAAATTAAAATACTTGAGTTGATGCCCCAACCGTGTTATATAAAAAGGGCGTTTATGAGACGAGTAAACTCAGGTTGTTTATTGCGGCGGTGAAAATAGCGGTTGTGCACTTGTGTGACAAGCATTTGTACATTCAATCTGAGTGGAGTGATCTGCCGCTTTTGTTTACTTTCTGTGCGTTCTGATATCATGGGGGCGCGTGCGTTTTCGCGCTCATTCAAAGGGAGGTAGATTTGAAATTATTGAAATGCGTCGTGCGTCCCAACGCATTGGAGAAAGTGAAAGATGCACTAAGCGAGTTGGGCATAATGGGCATGACGGTCAGCGAAGTTAAGGGATATGGTCGTCAGAAGGGTCATAAAGAGCTGTATCGCGGAGCAGAATATACCATAGATTTTACGCCGAAACTGAAAATGGAGATCGTCGTCGGAGACGATCAGGTCGAGCGAGTCGTCAGTGCCGTGCGCGACGCCGCAAACTCGGGTAAGATTGGGGATGGAAAGATCTTCGTGCTGCCCGTTGATGAGGTAGTTCGAATTCGCACTGGAGAAACGGGTGACGCCGCGATATAATCGAATTGCATAAACCCCTATATAAGCCGCTCGCCCGAAGAACCGGGCGGGCGGCTTTTTTTACACGGAAAGTTATGTCTACATACCGTCTACGCGCGCACTATTATCAGCAGTTTGATGCAGATTTTTCTCTCGATGTCCACGCCGAGGGGTACGGGGGGTGGCAAAGCGAGAGAGTCGATCTGGCGCCAGAGCATACGGCGCTAGTTCTAATGCACGCATGGGATACAGGGGAGCGAGAGGATTTTCCCGGCTGGCACCGGGCCGTCGAATACATGCCGCGCGCAAACCAAATCGCCCGGGAGGTTTTTCCCCCACTACTGAAGGCCGTGCGCGGATCTGACCTACCCGTCTTTCACGTCGTTGGCGGAGGGCGTTACTACGATTCATATCCCGGCTACCTCCGTGCACGTGCCCTGGCCGGAGACCCGGCGCCTGCACCCGATCAGGTGATGTTTGATCCGGTCATGGAACGGCTGCGGGCGCTGCGCAATGATAAAGTCTTTGTGGGGGCGCACAACCGAGAGGACGTGCGCAGGGGATTTGCTGAACTGGATTTTATGGAAGCGGCCCGTCCCGTTGGGAATGAGGGCGTGGCCGAAAATGCGCAGCAGCTTTTTGCGCTCTGCAGAGAGAAGAGCATAAATCACCTTATCTATGCTGGTTTTGCCATTAATTGGTGCTTGCTCCTGTCGCCGGGAGGCATGGCAGATATGAGCAAGCATGGGCTGATGTGTTCGGCGCTGCGTCAGGCGGTAACCGCTGTGGAAAATAGGGAAACTGCGCGGGAAGAATGGTGCAAAGAAATTGCGCTATGGCGGGTGGCACTTGCGTTTGGTTTTGTGTTTGACGTAGACGATTTAATCGATGCGGTGACGCATGGATTGCCCCGCTGAGTAGGGCTCTCCTATGTCGCAATAAGTCCTGATTGTTTATGTTTTTATCTGTAAACCACTTTTAAAAGCATAGAACGAGAGGATTATATGCCCATTGTTAACTTCGAGCGCTATTGTGAGATGCTCGACAAAGCGCACGCTGGTCAGTATGCATACCCCGCCATCAATATTTCGAACACGGATACGCTCAATGCGGCCATTGAGGGTTTTGTTGAGGCCGGCAGTGATGGCATAGTGCAGGTTTCTACGGGGGGAGGCGAGCACGCTTCTGGGAATCTGAAAGACGCCGTTCTTGGCGCGATTTCGCTCGCTGAACACGCGCACCGAATCGCCGACCGCTACGATATAAACATTGCTCTCCATACGGACCACTGCACAACGGAGAAAGTTGACACGTTTCTCAAGCCGCTGATTGCGGAGACCGCTCGTCGGCGTGCTGCGGGTCTGCCCAATCTTTTTTCGAGCCATATGTATGACGGCAGCGATCTCCCGCTAGAAGACAACCTCAAGACCGCTGTTCCGCTGCTCGAACTGTGTCGGGACAATGAAATTATTCTCGAGGTTGAAACGGGCGTGGTGGGTGGGGAGGAAGACGGGCTCAACCGCGAGGGGATCGATAAGGAAAAACTCTATACGACCCCAGAGGATATGCTGGCCGTTCACGAGGCGCTCAGCCCGGTGTCCGGCGCGCGCTTCATGCTGGCTGCGACCTTTGGCAATGTACACGGGGTATACAAGCCGGGTAACGTCGTCCTTACGCCCACGATCCTCAAAGATGGACAGGAAGCCGTTATGGCAAAGCACGGTGATGACGCGCGCTTCTGGCTCGTATTCCACGGTGGGTCTGGCTCATCACAGGAAGAAATTCGCGAGACGTTGGGCTATGGCGTAATCAAGATGAACGTCGACACGGATACGCAGTATGCATTTACCCGTCCGGTGGCTGATCACATGCTGGTCAATTACGAAGGGGTGATTAAGGTGGAGGGCGAAGTCGGTAATAAAAAGATGTACGATCCGCGCGGTTGGTTGAAAAAAGGTAAGGCAACCATGGCTGCTCGGGTGGTGCAATCCTGTCACGATCTGAATTCAGCCGGTAAGAGCATGGGGCGTTAAATGCGGGCTGAGGCCGTAATGGACACTGTCTGTCGGTCTTTTGAACTACTGATTGAACTCGCTGACGAGCACGGGGGCCTTTCCCTCCGTGCTCGATTGGTTTTCGGGCCTTTTCCTACGGTGAATTGAGATGTTTGTGTGGCTGCCGCATTACCGGTGAACGGAGAATGTTGGTTTGGGCAGAAGCGGTTGGATAGGCCTAGATGGAGGAAGCGCTTCGGCGCGAGGCGATGGATGCTGGATGGGGTTGAGGCTCTTCGTGCATCTGTATGCCGTCAGCGGCGAGAAAAACTGGCTCGAGACTGGATTGACTCTGGCAAAAAGCCCCATCGCTTGCTATTTTGATGCGGTGCTGCAGCGCGGCGATGCAGCGCGTCCGGATTCCTTTTGAACATCCCTGATGAGGTAGTGAGTAGATGACCGAGTTTGTACGGCACAACTGCGGTTTTTGCGTGGCGAACACGCTGCACGACGCGTATCGATTTATTCATTCTCTCCAACATCGCGGCCGCGAGGCAGCTGGCATTGCCGCCGTTGGCGATGGGCGGATAGACGTCATTAAGTGGAAGGGGGGCGTTTCCACCTTTGACGTGACGGATTTACACAAAATTTTTGTCAGCCCAAACTATCACACCTACATGGCACACGTGCGCTACGCAACGCGCGGTTCGAAGGATAAGATCCTTGAAGAGGCGCACCCGCACGTGATCGGGGGGCGCATTGAGAACCGGGACAATCACATATTGATTTGGGATTGCGATATGGCGGCCGTGCACAACGGCCAAGTCGATCCGGTCTTTTTTAGCGAGGTCGCCCCCGACAGCATGTACTCTTCCTGTGATACGGAGGCACTCCTCTATTTGTACCGGGAGCGTGGCGAATACAATTTCCTAAAGGAAGTGCCCGGCGCTTTTACGTTGGCCATTGCTGATAAGCGAAAGAAAGATGTGATCGTCATGCGCGATCGCACCGGTATTAAGCCCGGTGTGCTCGGTTGGAAAGATGGCAAATACGGCGTTGCATCTGAGGATATCGCCTTTCGAAAAAACGGGGGTGAATACGTAGAGGACCTCGATCCTGGGACGATTTATTACATCGAACCCGAAGGGGGATATTCAAAGGAGAAGCTGCTCGAAGTCGAGAAGGCGCACTGCTTTTTTGAGTGGAACTATATAACCGATCTCGACTCGATAATAAACGGCGTTAGCGTGCGTAGTATTCGCGAGGCGCTTGGAGAAGAGCTGAGTGAGGAACTCACTAGCGAAATTAAAGACGCCGACTTGGTAACTTATTTACCTCGCTGCCCCGAAGTGGCTGCACGCTCTTTTGCTAAAAAGAGAGAATTGCCCTTTGAACCCGTTTTCTACAAGATGCGGGGAGAGCGCTCCTTTCAGGGATCGACTGCCGGCGAGCGCAAAGAGTCCATCGGTCAGAACTTGCACTTGCTGCCGGGCATGAAGAAGAAACTGCGCGGGAAGACCGTTATCTTGCTCGATGATAGTATTGTGCGCGGCAATAATTCGAAGCGCGCGCGCGATTTGCTGTACGAAGAGGCCCAGGTTAAAAAGGCGTATTTGGTAAGCTATACGCCGCCGATTGGTATCATTGGGGACGACGGCGTGCCAAGGGGCTGCACGTTTGGGGTGGATATGCCGCCAGATCCAAAGCCGGGCGAAGAGTTTATCGCGCGAAATCGCACCATAGAAGAGATAAGTGAGGCGATGGAAATGCCCGTTCTCTATCTCTCTCGGCCCGGAATGTTAAAGGCCTTTGCCCGGGCCGGTTTGGGAGAGAACGACCTGTGCACGTTCTGCATTGGTGGACGCATGCCCTTCGAAGTTGCCGGCTCGCTTATTCGGATTGGCGAAAAACCTCAGATGGATCTGTTGGACGATATATAAAGGCGCATCCACTCCTCTAGTCGATGGCGATATCGCCCGTCTGCGTTGCGCGTAGACCGATTTGCTTGAGTTCGTCTATCTCCGTTTCTCCATCTCCATATAGTTCGCAGATATAGCGGACGTCAAAAGTTGTTCCAGCCGGAACGGGCACCTGGTCCGGTTGGAAATTGACGTGGATATCTACGTAGTTACCGCAGACAGAATAGTGCATATTTTGGTTCGGATCGGGATTGTCGACCAGCGTTAAGACATTGCCTCGGTCCGATGGATAGAGGGCGTAAAAGAGGCGCTGTCCCTCCGCGTGCTGACCGCCGCTCAGATCGGGGCGGTAGCTGTATTTAACAAAGCTCTCTCCGCCCTGCACAAAGAGCACTGCATCGTGGAACCAGGTCTCTGGAAGACGCGAGGGATAGGGGAAAATGTCGGAAAACTCGACGTTGTTATCATCCCACTGTTGGAGGGCCGTAAAGCGCATGCGGACTTCCAACCGAGGCCGTGGGTGATCGTAGGGAATGCGCAGCCATGTTTCAGACTGTGCGCGGCCGTTGGGGTTGGTAGCGCGAAAATAGAGCGCTACGGCATCAGGGCCGTTTTCCTCTATGCGAAATTCCCGCACATCACTGCAGTAATGGTGCTTGGAAATGCCGCATGACTTGAAAAAAGCCAAGGGCATTTCCCAGATGACGGGATCTTCCTGCCCGTAGTTTGTCAGGCGGTGTACGGCACCGGAGAAGAGGTCGAATTCCAGCAGGGGAACCCGGCTGTTACGGCTGCTCCACAGGGCGATGTCGCGTCGGTTGCCTGCGCGCCTTTTGAGATCGACCCCACCTATTTCGCTCTGGTAAACGGCCTGGATTCCGGGTGCTTTTTCTATGCGTAATACGGTCTCGCGTTCGGCGTGTAAACGCATCCAAACGAGCACGTCGTCGACGGAGTCCCTGCGGTGTGACATTTCCATGGGCACGCATATATCGTCGGTGAGCTCACCCTCGGAAACGAGCTGGACGGGAGTGGGCTGACTGTCTACCGTCGCGATGACCGCTCCGCGGTGGCGCGGGTCGGTTTTGCGGCGGAAAAAACGAACGCATACCTCGCGTGCTAGCGGGTCGGCGGGGAAGGTGATTTGCACCGCCGTGGGATCGACCTGTCCAATCTCATAGGTCCCATCTTCTTCGGTATAGCATCGATACAGGCCGCCCACTACCTCGGGTGTTAGTGGAGCCTGCACGGCCCGTATGCGCGGTTGCAGTACTTCGAGGCTATCAGATCTTGCCAGCATGACGGAGGCAGTAAAGGTGCCGTCGCTCTCGTCGGAACACTCTACGCGGGCATCGCGTAGCCAGCACATGCGCACCGTTGAGCCTTCTTCCCACAGCGATGCTTGGACGCCGGCGTGCAGGCCGCTGCAGGACCAACCCATACCTCCCCTAGCCCACTGCTGCATGCCCGTGGGCCAGCGCGATGCGTAGAAGGGGGGGAGGACGCCGTGGTCGGAACCGACGTCCCAAACATGGCCCTCGTCGCGGACCCAGAAAATGGCGGCCGCTTCAGAATCGTTTTCGAGCAAGACGGCGCGCTCTGGCAGGTGTGTACCGAAGGGACGGTCCGTTGCTCCGTATCCGCTCAGCGTTTCCGGTCCTAGGTGCAGCCTCTTGTAGCGAGCGTCGTCAACCAGTTCGACGTAGGCATCTTGGATAGGGCCGTGACCCAAGCGATCAATGATCTGCATTGTAAAGGTGCAGTGCACGGTTCCGTTGGGGTATAGCCAGATGTCTTGGCGTCCGTCGCCGTGGTAATGCCCTGCCTCGTCGAGCAGGTCAAAGGCCACGCGCATACCCATGCGCACAGGTCCTTCTTCCAGGAAATGAAATTTAGGGGCTGGATCATTTTCTTGTCGTATAAGGACGGATTGGTCAAAGTCGCTGCATTCGGATTCCTGACGACACACTAGGCGCACACGGCATGCCACGCGCAGCGCTGCTTCGCGCAGTCCGCTGCGCAGGTCGGGACCTTCAGCGCCAATAGAGAGGACGCCCCCTTCGTACTTGGCAAACGACAGGGTCTGTTCGCTTGTGAATCGGCTCTTCCAGTGACTGCGGCAGTCTACGAAAACTCCACTGGGTTGGGAATGCAAATGAGCCATGGGAAATCCTCCCCTTTGCGGTTGTGGTTAGGGCTATAATTGTGCATGATACTGCCTGCGTAGATCGCTGTCAACAAAAGGGGGCAAACCGTCCTCTGTAAATCGGGAGACCATTGAATGATCGTAGAAGAAGTGCGCCTTTGGAAGCTGACTCGCCGCCACGTGCGTCAGCGGTTAGAGCAGGGGTTAATAAAGGGAGCTATTTTACCCACCGGAAGCACTGAGCAGCACAACGAACACTTGGCGATGGAGCACGATACGGCTAGCGCGGCGTATGTGGCCCATCAGGCCGCGTTACAGCTCTATCCGCAGGCGTTAGTGGCTACGCCTATGTCGGTAGGGATATCAGAGCATTGGATGGAGTTTAAGGGGACGCTCAGCCTGCGCCCGGAGACCTTTTTCACCGTGGCGTACGATATTTGC
>CALDFW010000122.1 GCA_937942165.1 uncultured bacterium
CAACTGCAGGCTCTAGCCAGTTCTCCCACGGATAAGATTCTCAAGGCTCCCGCAATTGCAGAAGATCGCCAGATCCGACTCTCAGGGACATCCATAAAAAAGCATCGAAAAAGATTGGGGCTTTCACAGGGGGAACTCGGCCAACTCCTCAACGTAAGCACCAACACTATTGTTCGCTGGGAGCAGAACAAGTCTAAGCCCCGCGAGGCCTATCGGGCTGGCATTGCACAGCTCCGCACAATGGGCGTGCGCGAGGTAAAGAAGCTGCTCGCTTCCGTTCAATAGCCTCTTATAAGGTGGGGTAGAAAAGACCTAAGGGATTTCTCTATCCCACCTTTTCAAATATCCTTCCATGCTATGGGCGAGTTCAGCGTTGTCGTGCCTGAGCGCGCCCCTGTATACGATTCCCGCTTTTCGAACTAGCATCTGGCGAGCAGCTTCGCACTTTTCGTAGGATAGCTCCGGAACATTCTGCAGCAGTCTGTCTAACGCATAAACGCGAAAACGATCCATGGCATAATAAGCCTGCGAAAGTTGATCAGCGTGTCCACCGTACTTTACAATCAATTTTTCCGGGATGTAGCACACGGACCAGCGCGCTGCAATTCGCAGCCACAGTTCGTAGTCTTCACAGGCCGGCAACCCCTCGTCAAAACCGCCAATTTCATCGAATACTTCCCGGTGAATCACGATAGAAGACGGCGACATTACGCACAGAGGAAGCGCTTGTAAAAAAATATCTCCCCCGTACTTCTGATGGTGTTTATGTGGATTCACGCGCACGCCGTTGCGCACCCATATCTCGTCCGTATGGCATACCGGTAGACTCGTCCTAGCCAGCGCTCTCGTCTGCCGGTCCAGTTTATCGGGCAACCACTCGTCGTCCGAATCGAGAAAGGCCAACCACTGACCTCGGGCCCGGCCTATGCCGCGATTACGCGCCGCAGATACACCGCTATTTTCTTGCATCTCTATCACCTGCACGGAAGCCCCAAACTCTCTGCGCACAGCTTCTGCCGTTCCGTCCTGAGACGCATCATCGACCACAATCACTTCAAACGCTTCGGCACCGATGCGCTGAGAAAGCACAGAGCGCAGAGCTCGGCTCACTAGTTCGCGGCGATTATAAACGGGTATTATTACGGAAAACACGATCGGTTTAGGGATCAACTCGCAGCGCAGCTGCGCGGCTCAGTGCATCGAGAACAATCTCTTCACTGATTAGCTCAGGCAGGACAATAGGCGCATCGAGTTGTCCCCCGGGAAACAGCACGTACAGGGGCACTCCAGACCGACCAAAAGCCTGCAGCATCTGCGTAATCTGCGGATTTCGATGGGTCCAGTCTGCTTTGACCATCGCAACGTTGTCATCGGCAAAGCGATCGCGAAGGACCTGTTGGGAAAGCACTACGCGTTCGTTGACTTTGCAGGTCCAACACCATTCCGCGGTGAAGTCGATAAAAACCGTCTGCCCCGCGCGAACCCGCTCCTCCACTGTTTCAGGCGTGAATGGGATCCAGCTATACGCCTGGTTATTCGCAGGCACTTCCGGCAGCGGCTGGGCACGCACCAGCACCGGATGCATAAACAGACCGTAGGACGCGCCTACTACAGCCAGGGCTCCAGCATACACCGTGCGACGACGCCGCGCGCTGTCTTCAAGACGCACCCATTGCCCTACAATCCAACATGCCAATGCGATGCCGAGTAAAAAAGCTCCCGCCCATATAATCCCTTCACTGCCGACCTGTTTACCCAGAACCCAAAGCAGCCAGAGAACGGTGCCCATCAGTAGGAATCCCATGCTCTGCTTAAAACGCTCCATCCAGAGACCTGGCTGCGGCAAAAAGCGCATCCACCCCGGACGCAGCGCTAAGACGACGTAGGGCAACGCCATACCAACGCCGATACTGAGAAATATCGCGATCATAAAGGGGGCCGACTTAGCAAAGGCAAATCCAAGTGCGGTGCCCAAAAAAGGCGCGGTGCAGGGAGTCGCAAGAACGGTCGCCAGCACACCGTTAAAAAAAGAGGACGAAGGGCTCTCTCCTCCTCGAAAACCGATGTTACTGCCCGGTAAAGCAATGTGATATACGCCAAAAAGGCTCAATCCCAGTGCAAATATCAGAGCGGCCATCAGCACCACAAAGCCCGGATACTGAAACTGAAAACCCCAACCAATTTGTTCACCAGCGCCCTTGAGCAGCATAACCAGTATGGCTAGCGCCGCAAAAGAGGCGACAATACCCCCGGCGAAAGCGAATCCTAGCACCCGGACTCGGTGGGGCTTTTCGCCGGCTTGATTAAGGATCGAGAGCACTTTGAGAGAAATTACGGGCAGGACGCAGGGCATTAGGTTGAGGATGAGGCCACCAATGAGTCCCATGAGCACATACGCGATGGTCGAGTGCTTCACTCCGCTGTGCTCTGCGTTAAAATCGCGTTCAAGCAGCGGAGCGTAGGCAACGACGGAGGCCTCTTTTACGTTTATGGAAACGAGGCCCGAGCGGTGCTTTTCATCGCCTGCAGCCGCATAGATCAACACGCCCTTTACCTCGTCAATCACTCGATCGGTGAAGGGACGCACTGAGAGCTCGATCCGATTAGAGGGACGCGTATAGCTGCGAAACTCAGCGTCCTCCAGGTCCAATGGATAAAAATCAACCAAGCGCACAGAATCCGAGACGCCGCGCCCGAGGCGTATGAAAATGCGGCGTATGCCTCCCTCATCGGACAGACTGTAGTCCAAGTCAATCTCCGGCGGGAGCGCAACTGGAACGGTTTCCATGGTCTGATCAAACAGGAGAGCGTGCTGTATCTGGCCCGCGCCCACGGGAAGGCTTATTGGGAGACGGGCGTCGCCGGGAATACACAGTTCGCGACACACCAACCAGGAAACATCGGCCATAATGGACACCGTATCTCCGACAACGGCCGAATCGGGAACCTGAACTTGGCTGATCAACAACGTCCGACCGGCATAGCCATAAACGATCAGATCTCCCTGCTCTTCGTATTTCTTAGGCAGCGGCCACTGCAGCGGACCCACATTCCATCCCTCCGGCAAACCCCACTCGACCTGCGTTGGGGCTCCGGCATCGCCGCTAAACTGCCAGTAGGTGTGCCACCCCTCTTCCATGAACAACTCAACCCCGAGGGAGAGCACCTGACCTGGTGTAGCAGCACTCGAGTTAGAGAGCAACCGAGCCGAAACCGGGTGAACATCGGCCCCAGTGGATCGACTGCTCAAGCAGACCACCGCCGCTAGGGCCAAGCCCCATTGCAGCAGCGATCCTCTACGCCCTATGGCCAATAGCCGTCTCATGCGTTCAGCACGGCGTCGCTAATCTGCGCTACGTCGATAAGGTCAATTCCCGTATTGCGCGCAAAGGCCAACAGCTCATCTCCTCGAGCCATGTGTCCTTCGGGCGCCATCACCTCCGACATGAGCGCCGCGGGGAAAAGACCCGACAGACGAGCCAGTGCGACGGACCCTTCCGTGTGCCCCCGACGCACGGCCAGTCCTTCGGGCCGCGCGGCCAAGGGGAGCATATGCCCCGGTATGACGAAGTCACCTGGACCGGCATTCGGGTCGAGTGCAGCCTGCACCGTCTGTGCGCGATCCATGGCAGAAATGCCCGTGCTTATACCCGATCGGGCATCAAAGGGCAGACCAAAACGCGGCGTGTTGGCATCGGCATTTTTCGGCTCGATAAGATCAATTCCAATGCGTTCCAAATGATCTTCGGTCGTCGCGAGATGCAACATACCGCGCGCTTCTCTTAGCATAAAATTAATCCGATCTGCATCGACGCACTGAGCGGCAACGATTAGATCTCCCTCATTTTCCCGATCCGCATCATCGACTAATATTACAAACTCCCCCCTGCTGAAACGCTCTACCGCCCGCTCCAAACTGCAAAACATACACGCACCTCGTCCTGTGAAATGATATATGCACACCCTGCTCACTCTTGCGCAGCACACGGTGAATATACCGTCATTCCGCCAACCGACAGAGGATTGGCCGTCCGCCCCTCAGCAACTTTCATCACCTCAGACCCCTGTAAGGGTCCATGTCATCCCCTTACAGGGAACCCTCTCTGACCGTAAACGAACGGCGATTAATTCAACCTATTCTGTGCGAAGCCAACATTGCATCATTAAGCTCAATGCCCAATCCTGGAGCATCTGGCACGGCGATATGCCCCTGCTCTACAACCTCTGCAGGACAAATGAGATCTTCGCGCCAAGAGACCTCTCCAAAGGCGTATTCCAGCAGGGTGAAGTTGGATATGGTCGCCGCCACATGCACCCCGGCCATAGTAGATACGGGTCCTGCCGGACTGTGCGGTGCGATAGGCATCTGCTTGGTCTCGGCCAGGGCTGCAATGCGCCGGCATTCCGTGATGCCCCCCGCGTGCTTTACGTCTGGCATCAGCACGTGTACAGCGCTCTTTTCTATGTATTCCCAAAACTGTTCGCGCCCGAAAAGAGACTCGCCTCCAGCAATCGTGTGCCCTGAGTGCAGCGAGACGTGCCGCAGCGCTTCTACCTGATCGCTTGGGACAGGCTCTTCAAACCAGTAGAGATTGAGCGGCAGTGTCTTCTGGGCGACTTTCATGGCAAGCGGTACATCGAATCGCTGATGGCAGTCTACGAGCAGTTCAACCCTATCGCCAATCGCTCGGCGCGTCCATTCTAACCGCTCTACGCCCCTGTATGCATCGCTCTCTACGCCAGTGCGGTCCATAGATCGCCAGCGCACTTCGTCAAAGGGGGTCGCCTTAACCGCACTGAACCCAGCGTCCACGGCTCGAGCTGCCGCATCGGCAAATCCCTGCGGGCTGCGATCACGCGTGCCCCGATTTAGATTGGCATATAGGCACACTCGATCCCGGCGCTTCCCTCCCAGCAAACGCCAGACTGGCACATCGAGTGCCTTTCCTGCAATATCCCACAGCGCTTGATCAACGGCGCTTATAGCAGTTGCACCAACGCGCCCCGCGTCGCCGGAAAAGATACCTCCAGACCGCACCATGCGCTCCCAAAGCACCTCCGGCTGTGTAGGATCGCAGCCGACGAGGCGCTCTCTCATCAGAGACAGCGCCGAAAGCACGAGCGCGTCATTGCCGCTTTGGCTCGCTTCGCCAATACCGCTTATTCCCGCATCCGTTTGCAGTTGGACAAAAATCCAGTTGCCGCGCGGTGAAGCCTCAACTTCGTGCAGAGTGAGTTCCGTAACTTTCATTTGTCCTCCAATTGAATCTGCGCCCCGAGAGATATCATGTCGCGAAAAAAAGCTGGATACGACTTGTTTACATTTTCCGCATCGAGAATCGTCAATCCCCGGCGACAGCGCAGCCCCACTATAGTCAACATCTGGGCGACGCGATGATCGTGGTGCGTCTCTACGGCAATTCCTCCCTCATACCCTTCGGGGTTGCCGCGCACAATGATTTCGCTCTCCCTCTCTTCGCAATCCACCCCTAGCCGTTGCAGCAAACGGACCGGAACGCTAATCCGATCACATTCTTTCAACCTGAGGTTTCCAATTCCATAAAAGCGGCTTTCTCCCTCTGCTAGGGCCGCCGCTGCGACCATTGCGAGCACTGCATCCGTTGCCCGATCGCCGTCAAATTGCACTGCCCGCAGCCCGCCGTCTCCCCGCAGGTGGACCGACTTGCCGTCGTGATCTACATCGCATCCCATTTCGCGCAGCAGAGGCAGCACCGCCCGCTCGCCTTGACTATCTACAAACAGACGATTCAGATAGAAGTCTCCGCCCGCTACCGCACCGGCGGCTAAGAGCGCAGCGCTCGACGGATAGTCTCCGTTTACAGAGAACTCGCCCGCCCGATACGCCTGACCTCCTTCGATACTGAAATGGAGCAAATCATCAGCCGCTTCGACGACGATGCCAGCCTGGCGCATAACTTCTATCGTCGTGTGCACCAGAGGCTGGGAAACGAGCCCATCGCGCACTTCAATTTCTACCTTTTCGCCAATAAGCGGCGCCATAAATAGCAGCGCGCTCAGATACTGTGAGCTCTTGGCTCCGCTCACCCACACGGAGCCACCGTGTAGCCCCTCCCCTCGCAGGACAACCGGCAACCTACCCTCATCTGATTCATACTGAACGCCCAGCTGACCCAGTGCACGTAGCAAATCACCGTGGGGGCGCTTCCCCAATGAATCGGCATAATCCGTTTCAAATCGGATTTCATCCAATTGCGCACAAACGCCCATCAGCAGGCGCAGCACCGCTCCCGCGTTGTCGGGGTTAACGGTGCCGGGATTTTGGGGCCGTCCCCCAAAGCCTCGTATTCGGACAAGCGGGCCAACCTCGTCTTCGACATCTTCAATTTTGGCGCCCAGGTCTCGTAGGCAGCGCCGCATTGCAGACGCATCGTCGCTAGCAGCGGGAAAGCGCACGATACTCTCTCCCGCTGCTAGCGCAGCAGCGAGCAGATAGCGCGTCGTATAGTTTTTTGAAGAGGGCGGATCTATTCTGCCTGAAAGATTGCGAGTCGGGCTAACCTGAGCTTGCATAAAACCATCCTATGTGGAGTGCCGCGCATTGAAACGTTGCAAAAAAATAAACATGGACTCACGCAAAGGCGAACGGCTTCCACGCACACCCAATTAGCCGCGCCGCCTCAAGGTAATGCAGCGCGGACGCATAGAGCGCTGCACGATCGAGCGCTCGTCTACGATATCCCACCGTTGACGCTCTGCGTGCAGCGCTTTATTCAGGGATACTGCATCTTCTGATATCAGCACAGATCGCCCCCCACTTCGACAAAGACGTCCTACTTCGGCCAGCGTCTGCTCATAGAGAAGCGCGTTCTCGGTGCGTTTGCCATGAATTCGGCCATAGGGCAGGTCCGCGACAATCACATCGAATGCGCCCGTCGGCAGGCCACAAGCGCGTGCATCCGCAACAATCAGCTCTGGATTCGCGCCCGCAGCCCGTGCGTTAACGCGACTCGCAGCAATGGCCGCAGGGGAACAATCCACTCCCACAAGGCGGCCTGCTCGCAGCCTCAAGTAGCGTTCGACAAGGAGCGTACCCGCACCGCACATGAGATTTAAAAAGCGATCTCCCCGGCGGGGGTGCGAAAGTTCGATCATACTTGCGGCGATCGCCGCATTGAGACTTCCGCGATAATCGACCTGTCTCCAAGCGCGCGTAGCCAGAGGACGGGCACCGACCCTACACAGCACCTCCCATCCTCTTTCTCCCGGACGCAGGACGAGCAAGCAGTCTCCGTCCTCTGGAGCAAAGGGCATCGATGCCTTCTCCGCTAGCGTTTGCCCCAGTCGGCGCATCGTAGGCGAACCCGCACCGGCGGCATCTAAACGCAGGCCGTGCCGCGGCGTATTTAAACCGATTGCACACGCATCTCTTATCAGATCAGCCAGCGCGTTTACGTGTTCGGGACTGAGCAGCGTGCGCGGACGCTGCACGGAAAAGTCTCTGCGCAGAAAAAGCGACTGAACGGTGCGTAAACCAAGCAGCATATCCGCCTCACCAGCAAAGCGAAAATGAATTTCATCGCGCCG
>CALDFW010000123.1 GCA_937942165.1 uncultured bacterium
AAGCGGGAGAACAAGCACGCCAACTCGTCCAACAAATACTCACGTTTAGTCGAAAGCAACCAGACCAAACTGCACCGCTTAACGTCATTCCCGTTGTGAAAGAAGCGCTCAAGCTGGTTCGATCTTCGCTGCCAACAACAATAGATATACAGCAGCATGTAGCTTCTGGAAACCTGTCTGTTATGGGCAACCAGAGCCACCTTCACCAGCTCATTATGAATCTCTGCACCAATGCAGCACACGCTATGGAAGAGCAGGGGAAAGGCACACTTACCGTTGGCGTGTCTTCGATCGATAACAGCGTCGCACGAGAGAAGCTCAACGCAGAACAGGGCATTGAGATTTCGGTTAAAGACACGGGGCGAGGAATGAATGCAGAGATGCGCCAGCGCATCTTTGAGCCTTATTTTTCGACAAAAGATCCAGAGAAAGGAACCGGACTGGGGTTAGCCGTGGTGCACGGCATTATAGAAGGGTGGAATGGCGTAATAGAAGTGGACAGTATCGTGGGTAGAGGTACCGAATTTCGCATCTACGTTCCCAGCTTGGAAAACGAAGATTCCAAAGAGCAAGGTGAGCAGAGTCAACAGTTGAGTCAGGGTGACGGACACGTGCTCTTTGTAGACGACGAAGAAAATATGACACGACTCGGCGAAACAATGCTCGAGCATATTGGCTATACCGTCACAACGCATAATGATCCCCAAGAGGCGCTGCGCGATTTCACCTCCGACCCATGGCGTTTTTCCGTAATCATAACAGACTATACCATGCCGGGAATGACGGGCAATGAGCTCTTAGCTGCCGTGCGTGATCTGCGTCCCGACATCCCAACCGTATTGGGCACAGGCTATAGCGAGGAGAAGATTATGGACCAAGTTCGTGAGGGTTTGATCGACGTCTTCCTCGACAAACCGTACAGTATGGACGAACTAACAAAGGCCGTCCAAGAGGCCATTAACAAGCAAGCTCCGCGATAACAAGACCACGCTCAGAGCGCACACGGGCTCTTGAAGACAGATGGCCGACTCTATTAAGCACATAGCACGGCAGCTCTCCGAATCCGAAGATCCACATATCCGCTACAAGATCATGCGCTCCGTCTATCAGCGCCCGGCAGCTTCACGCGAACTATCTATTCTTCGCGACGAAATCGCCGCTTCTCCTCTCGTCTCCACGCTGCTAGCCGAAGTCCGCGGCGGATCCATCGACCTGCCCGTGCTCGCACGCTGGCGCGGCGCGCATTGGGTGCTACACGTGCTCGCAGATATCGGATCGGCCGCCGGAGACTCACGTCTATACCCCCTTGCCAATCAGGTTCTCGCGGAACTGCTCAGCTCAGAGAGGACGGAGCCCTGCAGTGGAATCATCGAGGGACACGCCCTGCACTATCTACATTTCTTAGAGCTGGCCGACGAGCGCACCAACCAACTAGCAGACCGCTTGATTCAGTGGTCTGTGGACTGGTATCCAGGAAAAACGAGCACCTCTTTTGCCCAAGCCTTAGCCGCCCTGCGCGGCCTCCATTTACACGCGCGGTGCAACGACTCCCCGCTGGCCCAGACGGCTGCTGAGCAGCTCGCTCATAGCCTGCTCGATTGCCACCTCTATTGCAAACCGGGCACCTCCGATCCACTCGGCACAGACTTTGTATCGCTGCACTATCCCTGCTATGACAGCGCCGACGTGCTCTTTGCCCTCAAAGTCATGTCTGAGACGGGATATGCGACTGATCCACGCTCTAGTCCGGCCGTTCAACTGCTGCGGTCTAAGCAGCTTGCAGACGGAACGTTTCCGGCCGAACGCAAGCATTATCGACCCGGTCGATCGGAAAAAGGCGACGACTCGCTGGTTAACTGGGGCGGCACGCACAGGGCGCGTGGCAATATATTTGTCACGCTCGACGCACTGGGTTCGCTCCGCGCTGCAGGGGAGCGCTTCTAGTGGGACTGGTCTAAGCGTGAGGACCTGCGTAGTTTCACTTCATGCACTATATACGGCTTATTTGCTGGTTTCTACTGGGTTGCACGGGCTGTGCCACCACCTACTCACCTACTGAAGATACGCCCTCTGTATTCGCATCACGCAGCGACTTTCTACAGCGTTTAGAACCGCGCGGCGAGCGAATCCTCTTTGGTGCAGGAATCGATTTTGACCCCTTTGCAGATCGCTCAGCCCTCGAGCGCACACAGCCGGCCTACTACGAGGTCGTTTATGATCTGGCGGCACTGCCCTACGACTGGCATCTACCGCTGCGCGAACTGCTCGCCCGCCATGAAAACTACGTGCTGCTACAGGTCGACATTCGCTTTGCGAATGCGGGCACCGCGTATGCCCAAGCGGTGGCCGACGGTCAGCTAGACGAAGCAATCGACGGGCTGTGCTTTGGCCTGCAGCAGTTGGGACGCCCGGTTTTCCTGCGCTTGGCCCCCGAGTCCAACAGCTCGTGGAACGACTATGACCCCGAAGCGTACAAGACAGCCTGGCAGCGCGTGGCGCAGACCCTGCGCGACCGATGGCAGCTGCGCAATATCGCCCTCGTATGGTCGATTGCAGCCGACGGCTACGCAGACTACATGGCCTTCTACCCGGGCGATGCCTACGTAGACTGGTGGTCCATAGATATCTTTACGCCAGCCGAACTACGCCAGCGCACAACGCGCGCTTTTATCGCCGCAGCGGCCGAACGTAGCTATCCCGTCTTGCTGGAAGCCGCTACGCCGATGAGTAAAACGCCAAAAAGCGGCGACGATCTCTGGCGTATGTGGTTTACCCCCCTGTTCGAATTGCTGCGCCAGCAGCGCAATATAAAGGCGCTAACCTATCGAGACTGGGCTGATTTTAGCCGCTTGGGAGACGGCGTAGCGGTGGAGCGTTTCCGCCTCGAACTGAGCGACCCCACCTATCAACAGGCGACTGAGCTAAGCGAACTGCGCTGGTTTCTGGAGTGGGAGTAGCAGCGCCGTTGCGCTCCCCTTTAGCGCGTTCTACCTTAACGACTTCCGCATACAATCAGCATCTTATAGGCGAGGCCAATCGCATGAACGACACTGAAAAATTTCTCTTTGATTTACAGGGTTTTCTCAAGGTACCGAACGTACTCAGTTCAACAGAAGTTCAGGCACTCAACGACGCGTTTGATGCCAACTGGGACGAGCGTTACGAAGACCCCAACCACGCACCGCATGGCAGCACACACGGCCCAGTTCGGCGCGGAATTTTTACCGGCATGTTAGAGTGGGATACGCCGCACTGTCAGCCCTTTCGCGACCTCTTAGTGCACAAGAAGCTCATTCCCTATCTGAACACTTTTTTTGGACGTGGCTGGAAAATGGACCATTCGCCCTTTATGCTGACCGGTGGTAAGGGCACCGAAGGACTGGTCATGCACGGTTCGACGAGCCGCGTCTTTGACGGATCCCAGTACTATCAATACGCCAATGGCGTCATGCGCTGCGGGATGATCGTCTGCCAGTTCCAGCTCACCGACGTCAATGAGGGAGACGGCGGCTTTGCCTGCATACCCGGCTCTCACAAGGCCAACTTTCCCTGCCCAGAAGCCATTCGCACCTGGGACGAACATCAAGAGGTGGTTTACAACGTCCCGTGTAAGGCCGGAGATATGGTCATCTTTAACGAGGCAACGCTGCACGGCACGCTCCCATGGACGGCCGAGCACGAGCGCCGCTCTCTGCTCTATCGCTACAGCCCCAAGTATCTCCACTTTGCCGGTGGAACGTACCAAACGAGCCAGCCGGAATGGGTATCCGAACTCAGCGAGGCGCAGCAAGCCGTCTTAGAACCGCCCTACATCTACAACCGGCCGCTTATCGAGGACGACGGCGTTACCGTGGTCAAACCGCGGCGCGAGTAGTAGGACAACGGGCAGGACCAAAAGCGCTATTAGAAAGCAACGCCAAAGCTGGTCGACAGCTTTGCATCCGTCTTTTTGACGCCCAGCGGCGGAGCTGAGTCTGTGCGAAAGTCAATGGTCGTCGTCTGTCTAAGCGGGCCCCAGAGCGGCGTTGTCAGCTCGCCGGTTCCGAGCAGACGCACGTCACCCGGGTCGGTTAGAGCAAACTGATAGTAGGCGGTAACGGCTAGGCCCAGGCGTCGGCTTATGTGCATGTTCACATAGGTGCTGGACCGACCGATAGATGCGTTTGAAGGATGCGGATCCCCGGCGACGAGCGACAGCGCCTCGCGTTCCCACATCAGCGAGGAACCCAGCGAAAAAGTCACCTCTTCTTCGCTGCGCCATACCCGGCGAAGGCCCGCTCCTAGCAGCGTGCGCTGATCGAGCCGCCGCGACTTTGCATAGTCTCCCTGCGCAAAAATTTCCGGCTGCCAGCGGGGATTTGACGTATGCGTATAGCGCATGTGCAGGACCCCGCTATTGGCAAAACGCTTGCCACCGAGAAAGCCGATCCCTCCTTTAAAGACCGTTAGGTACGTACCCGTCTGGGTATTGACCGTCACATTGCCCGCCCCGTCGCTCTTAACGACGTCTACGTTGCCGATATTCGAGTGCAGCGAAAGCCGCGCACCGCCCGTAACGCCTTCTTTACCCCGATAGTGCTCAATATTGACCTGTGCCCAGAGCGGCGTAACCGCCAGCAAAAACCACAGTGCTCTCATAGAAATCCTCCAATGGATAAACACGCCGTCCGTCCCGCTTAGAGCCACTCGTCATGGACGGCGTGCGGACACCTCTTATATTGTTTGAATGGCTCTACGGTGAGCAATCTATCCACCCTTTCAACACTGTCAAGCAAGCCCATTGGCTTGTCCCAGCAGCAGATAGGATTATGCTCCGCAAAGCGCTCCTGTTCTCCATATGCACCGTTGTACCACTCCTCATCGTGGAGTGGTATGCGCGACAGCACTTTGTCGACTATATAGAGGATAAAGCCTACTTTGAGCTCGCCTTTAACCGCCTCCTCAACTCCCTTGTCATTCCGGCGACCGAACAAGCCAATAGTCCGCTCTTTGGATATGCGCTAACGCCCAACGCTCGTCGAACGGTCACAACAGACGACTTCACGTATCATATTCAAACCAACAGCCTCGGCTTCCGCACCCGAGAAATTGCGCCACGCGACGGAGACGAACAACGCCTGCTCCTCTTTGGCGACTCCATGCTCTTCGGCGTAGGATTAGAAGAGGAGCAGGCCGTAGCGGGCCAGCTCGAACACATCAGCGCAAACGCAGGCCAACCGCTGACCGTCTACAACTATGCCATGCTTCACTTTAGCACCGTCCAGTCTCTTATTGCCGCTCGGGCCTTTGCACCCCAACTCGCTCCCAACCACATGCTCTTGGGCATCTTTATCGCAAACGATCTTTTGCCCAACGCCATTGCCTATGCAGACGAACACAATCACTTGGCCTACGACGCGGCGGATATTGAACGCCTGCGCACAGCGCTGCATAGCTATATCCGCCCCCTCATGCCCAGCATTGCGCTGCGCGCCTGGGCACTGCAAGCATGGATGCCGCGTTTGCGCTACGCGTTTTCCACTGAAGAGCATTTCTTAAGCGCCACGCACAGACTCATTGATCAATTCGCGCATTTGGCGACCTCGCTGGGCGCCCGACCCTCCGTCGTCATTATCTATCCTCGATACGCCCTAGAAAATAGCCTCATCAGAGTCTGGTCGGGGAGCCGCAAACCCGGTAGAGACCTCGCAGAATACTGTCGCCAACGAGATATCGCCGTGCTGGACTTACTCGATCACATGAACGGAAACGGCGATGCCCAACGCTATTATTACACAACGGACGGGCACTTTAACGACGCAGGTAATGCACGCGTAGCGCAGGCCATATACAGGGACCTCCTAATTGCCGAGAAAGGAGATATGAACCGATGAGCAATCCATTCTTAGACCGACTTCAGCGCAATCCCCAAACGGTCGACCAGTCCATTGTCCTCAGAGACGGCACGCATCTGGATACCCGACTCCACCGTTCAACGGACGGCGAACACTTGGCGCACTACTTTACCCATTTGTCTGAGGCCACTCGACGCGTCTACGGCCCCCATCCCTTTACGGCTGAGCAGGCACATGCATTTTGCCGCGACGTAAACTACGCCGATACGCTCCGCTTCCTCGCACTCGATGAGGAACGCATAGTCGCCTACTTTGTTCTGCACCTAGGAGTTCTCGACAGCGACGTCCAGCGCTACGCGTCGCGCAACCAGCCATTAAACCACCGTACCGACAGCACGCTAGCGCCCTCCGTTGCCGACAGATACCAGGAACGCGGCGTGGGCAGCGCCCTATTCCCTCTCCTATCGGACATTGCCACGCAAATCGGCCGACGGCGCATCGTGCTATGGGGCGGCGTTCGCGCAGACAATCCCCGGGCCGTGCATTTCTACCGAAAAATGGGATTTGTAGAGCAGGGACAGTTCGCAACAAAAGACACGAACAACTACGACATGCTCCTCGACCTCTAGCGCCCTCGCTACACCTTCCGCGCGCGCGTCATCTCGCGCTTACCCGGGGGGCCCGGCAGGGATTCGACGAGAAAACCCGCCTCACGCAGGTCGCGCTTGACCTGCCCTTTCGCACAGTACGTAACCAAGATTCCTCCCGGCAGAAGAACGTCGTACATCCGCGCAAAGAGATCTCTCGTCCACAGCTCTGGCTGATAGGCTGGACCAAAGGCATCGTAGTAAACAGCGTTAAACGACCGAACCAACTCGACTTCTTCAATGCGCGCGTGCATCTTTTGCAGCCGGAAAAACGGATCCAGTTGAACGACTTCTCCCCACGACGCACCGTGTAGTTGGGCCAGCATATCGTCCGTAGCTCCTTCGACGGTTCGACCGTAGTTTAGCTGGCTGATGATCGACTGTGGCAGCGGCTGGGACTCGACCGATACAAAGTCAATCAGCTGCTCTAATCGACGGGCGCGCAGACGCGTCAGTAGCGCATTGAGTCCCGTGCCGAATCCCATTTCCAGCACCCGGATCTGCGCGCGCGGACCGAGCGCGTCTAGTCCATGCCGAAGAAACACGTGCAGACTCTCACCCACTGCCCCGTGCGTCGAATGATAGTGCTCTCCGCTAAAACGCGACGTTACGGTGTGCGAGCCATCTCCCGTATTGACGATGTGCATGCCGCCCATTTTTCCTCTCTTGGCCGGTCAGAGCGCGCAGACGCCAAGCATCAGCCGTCGAGTCTATTTTTCCTTAAAACTGCTCACTGCAAATAATAAATCGCTTAAAAAAAACAAGATTTAATTACAACTAAATTATTAAATAACAACATTTTAGGAAGAAAAAAATTATTTTTTACATCTCGCTAAAGTTTCTAATGAAAATGCCGATATATAGTGAATAGGGGGCATCCAGGCTTGCTCGATAGCTGGCTTTTATGCGTAAAAACCGTTTCTGCCACGGGCCCCAGTGGCAGCGGAATCCGCGCGTTTCCGTGCCGTGAGCACGGGTAAAAGCCGAACGCCTATCAACTCGAAGTGGGAGCTGTCATGCCCTCGCTCTTATAAACGCGGGCTGGAGTCCATTACCGCGTTGCCCCGGGACGGAGCCCTGACTCAAACGGTCAGGGCTCTTTTCTATTGGGTATGTGACGAGACTGCGATGGGGCCGTACATTACCCCGACAATAGCTACCGAAGCCAAGCGAAAGGAACTGCCTCATGTCCACGGTAAAAGCCGACGATCCGCGCCTGTGTTGGGGCGGCATTGCCTCGTTAGAACAGGGTCCCAACTGGGTTAAGCCTTGGCGTATTCCACACGGAGACCAAGACCTCTACTCACCCGGCGTAAGCGATTTAGCCGGACGCGCTGAAACGGCCTCGGGCGTGCGACTGCGCTTTACTACCGACGCCACCGAGTGCACGCTGCACACCCAACCGCTTGCTGAAGACGGCAATTTCGACCTCTACGCCGACGGCAATTTAGTCGCAACCGTAGACTTTGTCGCCGGTCAGACGGCAACGCCCTTTGCCGACTTACCCAGCGGCGAAAAGGAAGTCGAGATTTGGCTGTCGCAGGCTATGCCCGTCCCCGTGCGAGCCATCGAACTACCCGAGGGCAGCAGGTTGGAACGGAGTGAGGACAACCGACTTAAATGGGTTACATATGGCTCTTCCATTACGCATTGTAGGACGGCCGGTTCTCCTTCTTTTACCTGGCCCGGCGTCGTCGCACGCGGAAAAAATTTTAATCTGACCTCTTTTGGTTTTGGCGGCCAGTGCCATGCCGATCCAATGATGGCCCGCCTGATCAGAGACCAACCCGCCGATTTTTTATCTGTCAAAATCGGAATCAATATTTACGGAGGCTCCAGCCTAGGCCCGCGCGCCTTCCGCCCGGCCGTCATCGGCACCATTGCCACCATTCGCGATGGCCACCCCGACACGCCCTTTGCCGTGTGTTCGCCCATCTGGGGACACGACCGCGAAACCACCCCCAACGCAGTCGGTCTAACGCTGCAGCAAATGCGCGTCGAAGTGCACGAAGCCGTCGAGTCATTTCGCCGACGCGGCGACGCCAACATTTACTACGTAGATGGCCTAAAGCTCTTTGGGGAAGAGCTGGGGCACCTACTGCCAGACAATCTGCATCCCAATGCCGAAGGATACCGCCGCATGGGTGAGAACTTTCTCAAGGAAGTATTTGAGGTGCAGGGCGTAACCGTTGGATAATGTCGGTCGCAGACTGCGACGGTATAAACTGTCCAGTCTGCGACGTAGTGCATCAGTATTTGACGGCGACCTTACGGCCTTTCTTTGCGCTTTCGATTGCAGCAAAGACCATGGCCAGACTCTTGACGTTATCCGTGCATACCG
>CALDFW010000124.1 GCA_937942165.1 uncultured bacterium
TCAGGTTGTTTTTACAGCCAATGGTATCGGCTACTATGCGAGCGAGATCTTTTTTGGTGACAGTGGCCACTGGTAACCTCTGGATAGATCAAGAGTGGATGGCTTGGCATCAAACGGCCAGGCCGGTCGCATTGCTCCGCCTGTTGTGCGGGCGACAAATACGTATAAGATACTGTGTTTACAGACACTTGAATTATAACTAATCTCTGGACTGAATCAAGTAAAAAATGAAGTTCGTGAATTTATTGGACCTAACGTATCCCCCCTATAAACCCGGGTCTTATGTGGTTGTCTTGCAGCACTGCTGGAGAAGACGGGATCCATTGGGTGAGGGTGTGTATTAGGGAACAAGATAAAGGCTATGGGCGTCTCTTTGTGGGATGATGGCCTGTGCGTCTAACCTGCCGCTCTGCCTCCGATTTTGCACCGTGCGGTATCTGTGTTGAGCGGTGTTTGCGTACCCCGGCTACTGTCGGATAGGCTATTTGCGCGCACGTCGTGCTAATCAATACATTACCGCACGTTATGAATATTTTAGGTCGACTGTGAATACATCCTCTACGGCCCCTCATCGCGCGCGAATTGGGCAGAAACTCGTGCTGAGTTTTGTGCTCCTCGTCATGGTCCTTATCGGCACTTCAGGTTGGACTCTCGTCGAGCTCACTCGGCGGAGTTTAGAGGGACAAATGCGCGGCCATCTGGTTTCGACGGCTGAACTGGTGGGATCTGGCATTTCCGGAGACGTGCTGCGAATTCTGGCTCCAGGGTGGGAGCGAGCAGGGATATATCGGACGCTGGTGACTAAGCTACGTCGGGCAAAGGACGTAGTCGGGGCGCGGCGGATCTATGTGTTTGATCGGTTGGGGCGGAATTTACTCGATACAGAAGGAATGCCCATCGGTCAACAGTATCACCATATCCGCATACGCGACCGCAGTGAAGTTGAACGCGCGCTCAGCGGGGATCCGACCTATTCCGTGCTGTTCTTTACCGAGGACGACGTAGCCTATATGACGGGATATGCACCAATTTACGATCGGGGTGAAGTCATCGCAGTGGTCGGGGTCGATATTGGCGCGGGGTTCGTCGATGCGATGCGGGTTTTCAAGCGCTCGGTCTTTATTTTTGCGCTAGTGAGTGCGCTCCTAACCATCGCCGTGGCTTGGGGGATGGCTCTGAGGTTGACCCGGCCAATCCTGTCTCTAGTCCGGGCTGCGCGCGAGATTGGTCAAGGCAAGATGAGTCACCAGATCGCCGCTCCCAGTGACGACGAAATTGGGTATCTCGGCGAGACCATGGAGGAGATGCGCAGGAAGTTACTCGCGCGCGATGCCCAGCTGCGACAGATGCTGGGAGGGGTGGCACACGAGATACGGAACCCATTGGGTGGCATTGAGATATACGCAGGACTTATAGCGGATGATCTGCCTGAGGGAGATGAGCGCAAGGAGCACATTCAAAAAGTTCGGCAGGAAGTTCGCAAGCTGGACCAGGTCATTTCAGATTTTCTGAACTTTGCCCGTCCTGCGCCCCCGGTAGCTGAATCCGTCCCGGTCGAGACCCTCGTCGCCGACGCGGCATTTCTACTTCAGCCCGATATGGAGCGGGCAGGGGTGACCTATCTATCAGACATAGCTGACGGAGTGCGGCTATATGCCGATCCGGAACAGGTGAAGCGTATGCTGTTCAACTTAATGAAAAATGCGGTGCAGGCGATGCGCGATGGCGGGACGCTGATGGTGCGCGCCCGCTTGGAGCGCAACGCCGTGAGCATCGAAGTGGCCGACAGTGGCCCGGGGATAGCAGAATCTGTGCGCGCTCAGCTTTTTGAGCCGTTTTTTACCACGCGTGAAAAGGGTTCGGGATTGGGACTAGCGGTTGTTTCCCAGACGGTGGCCGACAACGGAGGGCATTTGGAGCTAGATAGCGAAGAGGGGCGAGGAACCGTATTCAAAGTTGTTCTTCCGGCAAGAGCGGGGAGCGATTCGTGAGTCAGATTCTAATTGTTGATGACAATGAAACGCTCGGCAGCGGAATTGCGCTCATGTTGCAGCGGATGGACCATCAGGCTACAGCCGTTCTCAGCGGAGCCGCTGGTATAGAGCATCTGGGTGCCCATCGCTGTGATCTGGTTATCACGGACTACCGCATGGACGGGATGGACGGGATGCAGGTCCTCCAAAAGGTTAAAGAGCGCTGGCCGGATACGGACGTGATGATGATGACCGCACACGGGACCATCGAAATTGCCGTTGAGGCGATGAAGCGGGGTGCGATAGATTTTATCACAAAACCCTTTCCCCATGACGCACTGCGTTTAAAGGTGCAAAATGTGTTGGAATATCGTCAGGCACGGCAGGAGCGCTCCCGCTTGGGCGAGGAGAATCGCTACCTGCGCGAGGAGATAGACGGCCGCTATAACTTTGGCGAGGTGGTCGGTGATTCCGAATCGATGCGCTCGATTTTAGGGACGGTGCAAAAGGTTGCTTCTAGTGATTCATCTGTCCTTGTATACGGGGAAAGCGGCACGGGTAAGGAGCTCGTTGCCCGGGCTTTGCACTATCAGAGTAATCGCGGAGAGGGTCCCTTTGTGAAGGTTAACTGCGGCGCCCTCCCTCACGAGCTTTTCGAGAGCGAATTATTTGGTCATGAAAAAGGTGCTTTTACCGGAGCAGTGCGCCAGAAAAAGGGCAAGTTTGAGCTGGCGGAAGGGGGGACGATATTTCTCGACGAAATAGGGGATGTGCCGCTCGATGCACAGGTTAAACTGCTGCGGGTGCTGCAGGAGAGGCAGTATGACCGAGTCGGGGGAGAGCAGACCCTTGAAGTGGACGTGCGCGTCGTCGCTGCAACCAACAGAGACCTGCGCAACATGATGTCCGAAGGGGCGTTTCGCGAAGACCTCTTTTACCGATTGGAAGTCATACCGTTCCACCTTCCTCCCCTGCGCGAACGGCGCGAAGATGTCCCCTTGCTCGTCGATCATTTCATGAAGAAAAAATGTCGGGAAATGAATATACCTCTCAAGCGTCTGCACGATGAGGCGCTGAGGGCGTTTTGCTCATATCCTTGGCCTGGCAACGTTCGCGAGTTAGAAAACGTTATCGAGCGAACGATTGTGCTGTCGGACCGTGACACTATTTCTCTACAGGATGTTCCTATCATGATAGACGATGGCGCAGAGGGTGATACAGAAGCGGTCGCATCAGCAAGCGACGAGGAGGAGGCAATCGCAGAGCCTCGCGAGTCACTGGCGCTCAACGAGCGCATGGATGAGATGGAGCGTTCGTTGATTGTTCGGGCTATGGAGGAGGCTGGGCGGGTCAAGACGCGGGCGGCAGAGCTCTTGGGTATTAAGACCAGCGCTCTCTACTACAAGTTAGACAAACACGGGATCGAATAGACTTTATGTTGTATGCCTTTACTGCGTGTATTCTGACGTTTTGTTGGTTACTTGTCGATTGTGCTCGAGCGGATGTAGGAAAAATTGGCGTTCTGCGCACAGAGGCTCGTGAGGCGCGTTCTGCGTGTGATTGGTTGGAAAAGCAGCGTCGCCTTATTGTGGTCCAGGCCGAGAGCCTATCGACTTACATAGATAGCCTAAAGGCGACGGACCAAGAGCTTGAAGAGCTTCACGAGGCACTGCGTGAGTCGCTTGGTTTAGTGCAGCAGCTAGTGGAGATTGATCACTCCCTCGATCGGGCAAGAGCATATGAGGATAGTCTGACAGACCGGTTGCGCTTGGAATACGACTGGGAGATAGGCGTGCTTATACAGCAGCTACAGGATCGCTCTGACGGCGGTCTTTTAACGCAGCTTATGGTCTATCAAGAGGCCCGCAAAGCCCTTGGGATGGCCGCTTCGCGGGCTATGCTAAGATATGACGAGGGTATGGATATTGAAGGGGATGATGGGCCAGAGGAGATCCGGCAAAAGCTGGAGCTCATGGATGATCTGGCACAGCGCTTAGATAGAGAAAGGCGCAACCTCGAGAGTCGACTAAGGCGGCTAGAAGACGCCTATAAACTGCGCCTGGCGATGCAATCTTTTTTTCGCGGGCAGCAGGCGCGGACGAACGGTAATGTTGCTCAGGAAGCTCTTCAAGTTGCAGCACCCGCTGAAGGGGAAAAGAGACGCGGTATTGGTTTCGTCCTGAGCGTGGACGGAGAAGAAGTTAGCGGAATCGCCATAGTACCCGGCGAAGACTTGCTCTTGGAAATCCAGAAGTGGAAAGTGCGACAACAGGAATTAGACGAGTTAAAAGCCGTCGTGCGAGAACGGTCGGCAACCTTTCGCAAGTATCTGCAGGACATGCTCAGAGGACCGGATGATTAATTGACCTGCTGGGCGTTTAGTAGGCGGGTTAGGCTTCATTTCCGCGCGCCTCCTCGCGCGCGGTGGCACGCGTAGCTCCCAGGGCCTTTTCAAGCGCGATATAGGCGGGCCAAGGGTCAATCGAGCCACAGCTAAATAGGTCGGCTGCAGCGAATAGGCGTTCGGGCCATGTATGGATGGCCAGGTGGCTCTCACGCAGTGATAAGATGCCGGTGACCCCCTGTGGCGAAAAGCGATGTACAGTAGCCGATAATACGTGGGCTCCGGCCGCTTTTGCTGCTTTGCGCAGCTGGTCCTCTATGAATACTGAATCATCCAGGCGGCTTTCATCGCAGCCGTAGAAATCCATCAACAGGTGGCGCCCCAGCTGCATTACGATGTGCTCCTTATGGTGTGTAGCGCTATTTCAGACGGCGCGCCTAGGCGCAGGGGGGGTCCCCAATATCCGCAGCCGCTATGAACGTAAATCCACGTTGATTCATGTCGGTGCAGTCCGGCTAAATAGGTCTGCTGTAGGGGGACGATGTATTTCCACGGAATAAACTGTCCTCCGTGCGTATGGCCGGAAAGCTGTAGGTCGGCTCCGCCGGCAGCGTGGACGCTGCGCGGTTGGTGAGCCAGTAGTATCGTAAGGTCTGCTTTAGGGGCATTTGTCAGCGTTCCTAGGGGATCTGAACGGTGGTCTGGTAGCACGGCTTCTGCGCTAAAATCTGTGATTCCCACTAGGGCTATCCTGTGCTCTCCTCGCTCTATTAAACAGCTATCGTTGATTAAGACGCGAAATCCAAGGCGCTCTGTTTGGGCCGTCCAGTCGTGCACGCCAGAGTAGTATTCGTGGTTTCCAGTGATGGAAAACAGGCCCAAAGGAGCTCGCAGGGCGGCCAGCGGCTCAACGTCGGCTTTGAGTCGCTCTACCGGTCCGTCGGCCATATCACCGGTAAAGACAATCAGGTCGGGCTGCAGTGCGTTGGTGCGATCGACTATGCGTTGGACAAAGTCTCTCTTTATAGTTGGACCCACGTGTAAATCGCTCAGGTGTGCTATGCGCAATCCCGCTAGCTCTTTGGGGAGTCCGTCTATTGCTATGTCGACGTTGCGCACGCTGGGCGTTCGCCGTGCCTGATAGAGACCCCAAAGAGTGAACAAACACGAAGCGACTAAGGTAACTGCATCGAGTTGAGCCCCAGTTGCGGGCAGTTCGAATCCTGCCCATTGTAGGAGGGCTCCGCTCAGGTCGCGGAGGATAAAGGTGCCGGTCAGTGTGATAAAGAAGCCAAAACCACCGTAGGAAACCCAGGCGTATAGATCGCCTATATGGCGCCACAGCGTGCGTTCGCGCATGCGCACGGCAAGAAGCGGTGACAGGGCGAGTATGGCTACTGAAAAGGTCCACACCGCATTCCAAGGCCAGGGCAAATGAATGCCCAACCGCCAGCCGCCGTACCCGTAAATAGAAGTGAGCAGAATTAGTGCGATAGGAAAAAACACGGTGCTTAGATTTTGTTAAGTGCTCATTGGATTAGACCTTTAATTGTATGGGATGCACCTTGCTAAAGCAAGGTAGCACCTTCAAAGGGGAGTAGGCATATGACTAATAGGTGGGGCAAATCAATGCTCGTATTTCTCGGGGTACTAGGCGCGACATACGTCGAGGCCCAAACGCCGCGGACGCTTGAGGTATACGGGGAGGGACAGATTGAGGTCGTGCCCGATATGGCTCATGTGCAAGTTGGCGTAACGACCGTCGGCGAGCACGTAGAAAAGGCTTCCGCTGAGAACGCACGTGCGGTTGAGGCAGTGCTTTCAGCCGTGGAGGCCACTGGAGTTGAGCGAACTGATATGGCGACGAGCAATTTTTCGATTGGCATGGAGCGGAACTACCGAGAAGAAAAAGATCGCGCTGTTTATCGGGTCAACAATATGGTGGATATCACCGTGCACGACCTCTCTATCATTGGCCAGGTTTTAGGCGCGGCTATGAGCGGAGGGGCCAACGAAGTGCGCGGGTTGCGTCTGGAAGTGGCTCAGAAGCGTGCGGCCATGGTCCGAGCGCGTGCGCTGGCAGCAGAGGATGCACGGCAAAAAGCGGAACATCTGGCGTCTTTGCACGGAGTAGAAATCGGCCCCGTGCTGAGCATCACAGAGGGGGGAGGAGGAGGGCCGGCTCCCCTCCTTAAGACAATGGCGATGGATGCACGATCGGTGCCCATTAGCGCGGGGAGCCAGCGCCTTAGTGCGACCATACGCGTCGTTTACCAACTGAAGTAAGGGGGCACAGACCCATGAAGGAAAGCTATAGGCCGGAATGGCCGTCCAAAACGGACTATGCGATTGGAATATGTGGCGCAGGGGGGATTGTCAATGATGCCCACCTCCCGGCGTATCGGAAGGCTGGTTTTCGCGTCGATTGCATTTATGATGTGGATCGTTCTCGTGCGGAAGAAACGGCTGCTCGTTTTGAAATCCCGCGCGTATGCGATTCTCTGGAATCGCTTGCTGAAGCGGTTGATATAGTCGATGTGGCGGTGCCAGCTTGGGAAAACGGTCGGGTTGTAGAAGTGCTGACAGAGGCAGGGGTCGGCCTGCTATTGCAAAAGCCGCTGGCTGAGGATTGGCAGACGGCCTTGAGCACTGTTGAGCGAATTCGCTCGGCCGGGCTGACGGCGGCCGTAAATCAGCAAATGCGCTGGGAGCCCGGCGTGCGAAGCTGTCGACATTTACTTTCGCAAGGGGTTTTAGGGGCACTTTACGATGTCGCTTTTCAGATATATGTGGATACGCCCTGGCATTTATGGGGATGGCTCAGTCAAAAAGAGACCATTGAGGTGCTCTATCATTCGATCCACTACCTTGACGCGATTCGCTATCTCACGGGATGCGAACCGCACAGCATATACTGCAGCGGGAGTCGGCGACCGGGGTATGCGGCTAAGGGAGAAACGCGCACCTGCACGCATTTGACGTTTCCCGACGACCTGAGGGCAACCGTTCTTTGCAATCATCACGTCGAATGGGGGCGGTCCGGGCAGCAGAGCGAATTCCGCATTGATGCGACCGACGGCATGGCCGTACGTCAGCTTGGATTATTATTGAACTACCCGAGTGGGGAACCCGACGCGCTCCGCTACATCACGCGAGCCGATGGGCAGTGGCGGGAAGCCACGTTTGAAGAAACGTGGTTCCCCGATGCATTTGTCGGGCCGATGACTTCTCTTATGCGCGCCATGAACGGTGAGATCCTCAAGCCCGAGACCGACGTTGAAGATAACTTGCACACGCTCCGTCTAGTGTTTGCCGCCTACGAGTCCATGCAGACGGGAAATGCGATCGACCTAAGGCATCCATCATGGCAGATCTAACGCTTCTGAACCGGTTAATATAGACAACAAGAGAGAGAACGAATGAATGAGAACGAGCAGTACCTCTTTGACTTACAGGGGTATATCGCGGTACCTAATGCGCTTGATAAACAGCAGTTGGAAGACCTCAACGCCCTACTAGACAAGCATATTGAGCAGGAGTGTGCCAGCGATAGGCCTACGCACCGCTTTGGAGGGTTATTGGAATGGGGAAAACCCTACCGAGATTTAATCGACAATCCGTCTATCGTTCCCTACTTGGACGTCATACTCGGTGAGCGCTTTCGCTTGGACCACCTATACGCCGATTTAATACGCAGCGGTACGAGTCCGATTGGCGCGACCCTGCACGGCGGCGGTGCCCCATTCGATCCGTCTCAGTACTACCATTTTCACGGGGGGCAAATGTATAATGGACTAACGGTGGTCGCGTATAATTTGGCCGACGTCGGGCCTGAGGATGGCGGGTTTGGTTGCGTGCCGGGTTCGCACAAGAGCAATTACCGTTTCCCCGGCGAATGGCGAGATATGTCAGGAAATATAGAGCCCTGCGTTCGTCGCGTTACCGGTCCGGCTGGTACTGCCGTCATTTTTACGGAAGCGTTGACGCATGGTGCCTTACCCTGGACCGGCCAAGGCGAGCGGAGGACAGTATTTTTCAAGTACAGTCCGCATCCCATATCGTGGTCTGCTCGCTACTTTGACGAAGTGGATTATGAAGATTTAACCGAGCGGCAGCGCGCGATCTTAGAAGCGCCTAATGCGCGCTATGCCAACAGGAAATAAGCGCAAATCGCCCCGGTCCTACGATAGAGAACCGGGGCGATTTGTAGTCGCAGTATGTCTGAGCAGATAACTTATACGTACTCTACGATGTCTGTTGGGAGGCAGTTGAGGTCGCGGCAGATATTAGACAGAGTATAGGGATCCATACCGTCCGTGCCCCCGTCGACCGTTTTCTTTATGTGCTGATAGGTCGTCAAATTAATTTCGGGCTTTCTGTCTTCGAGTATCTGCTCAATTTCTTTTTTCTTGAAGCGTATCATGTATTGTGCTTCCTCGCCGCATAAAAGGGTTTCGTGGGTCAAGCCCAGCCTTAAATCGCTCTGATAATAACATAGACTACGCTGATAGTCAAAAAAGTTACGTCCGACATGCGCATATATGCTCTATCTGATTTACACGTTGATTTTGAGGAGAATTGGGAGTGGGTCAGAGCTATATCCCCAGTAGAATACCAAGGGGACGTGCTGATTGTGGCGGGTGACGTGACGCACAAAACAGAGCGCGTACTGCGGACATTTGATACGCTGCGAGAACGGTTTCTTCGCGTTTTCTTTGTTCCGGGAAACCACGATTTATGGGTGCGGGGTGAGCGGGGGGATTCGTTGGAAAAACTAGATGCACTGCGCTCTGTATGCGCAAAGTCTGGTGTCGACATGGAGCCCGCGGAAGTGAATGCCGTGCGCGTGGTCCCGCTGCTTTCATGGTATAGCAGCGAGTTTGATCCGCGCTGCCAAGACCGTGCGGTTCCCGTTGCATGGGGAGACTATCGCTACTGTAAGTGGCCAGATGAGGTTGTCGAGATTGATCGCCATTTCTCCTCTATCAACAGGGAGCCGTCGAATGGAGATGGGCTAACGGTGAGTTTCTCTCATTTTCTCCCCCGGTGGGAACTGCTGCCCGATGTGACACACCTGCGATTTAAGGCGCTGCCTCTGGTTGCGGGCAGTGGCTTAATCGAACGACAGCTGCGCGCTTGGGGCGCGCACATACACGTGTTTGGCCACAGTCATATTCCCTGGGATATGGAGCTTGATGGGGTTCGCTACGTGCAGCAACCGCTGGCGTATCCTAAAGAGCGGCGCGGACGTTCTCCTCGCCTAAAGCAAATCTATTAAATGGGGAAGAGCGAAGGTGCTTTACTCGTAGCGGAGTGCATCGATCGGACTGAGCAGAGCGGCCTGACGTGCGGGATAGATACCAAAGCCTATGCCAACAGCTGCTGAAACGCCAAAGGCCAGAGCGATGGTCCAGGGTTGAACGATGGTTCGCCAGCCGGCATAGAGGGTGATAACTTCGGGAATCGCATAGCCGAGGATAACGCCAATTGTGCCGCCCAAGAGACTAACCATAAGAGATTCGACGAGGAATTGTGATAGGATGTCCTTGCGGCGTGCGCCGAGTGCTCGCCGAATGCCGATCTCTCGCGTGCGTTCCAAGACGGAGGCGAGCATGATGTTCATGATGCCAATGCCACCAACCAACAGAGATATACCCGCAATACACCCCATGACGACGTTAAATATTTGCTGCGTTTTTTGACTCTGACGCAGCAACTCCTCGGGAATAGCAATTTTAAAATCCTCAACTCCACGGTGTCGCCGGTTCATGATGGCGCGCACGATTGTTGCCGCTTCTGACAGACTTTCAGAATCGGTTACCTTGACCGTGATCTGCGTAAGTTCCGCCTCGTCATTGGCAAATTGGAAGCGTCGCAGCACGGTCGTGAGGGGAACGTAGATGTCTTCATCCGTGTTGCGAACTTCAAGCACGCCGCCAATCTTGCCTCCGGCCGCTCCTTTGTCCTCGAGCACGCCAATTACCGTAAACCACTGGCTGCGAATTTTTACGCGCTGTCCAATTGGATCTTTAAAAAAGAACAGGGCGCGCTTCGCGTCGCTGCCCAACACGCAAACGCGTCGCGTTTCTGTTACATCTTCTGCGCTGAAAAATACGCCACTGCTCATACGGGCGTTGAGCACAGTTAGATACTCTGGAGTTGTGCCGACGACCATGGTATTAAAGGTGTTGCTTCCGGCCAACGCCTTGCTTTTGAACTCGCGTTGCGGGGTAACGTATTCAGCTAGGGGGAAAATGCGCTGTATGGCCTCTGCATCCTCTCGGCTCAATCCCTGCGAAAGATTGCGGTCGCTGTTTATGGCATCTTCTAGTCCATCTTCGCTCTTGTCCCAATGCTGTACGATGATGTTGCTTATGCCCATCTGCCGTATTTGCTCTAGCGATTCCTGTTTAGCTCCTTCTCCGATGGAGAGCATGGCAATTACGGCGGCCACGCCAAATATGATGCCGAGCATCGTGAGTAGGGTGCGCAGCTTGTGGGATGTGAGTCCTACGATACTCAGAGCTGCAGTCTCGCGTAGGTTCATCTACTGCAGATCCCCCGCGGGCTGGGTCCCGCTCTTAGCCGTGCCGCTGATGTCATCGCCCAGTAGAGTCGGGTCGTGTAGGGTAACGCGATCGTCGGGGGCGAGGCCATCCTCGACAACGACGTAGTTATCGTTGCGTTTGCCCAGATCGACCTCTGTTTCCTCAGTCTGGCCATCAACCAGACGATAGACAACGGTGCGGCCTTCCTTTTCGAAGACGGCATCTAGAGGCACGTAGAGCGGTAGGGGAGCGGATTGCGCTAGGACTTCTTGGCTGGGGGGGGGCTGAATTGAGTCCGTCTTAATCGTTGGGCGGGGAGGGATGGTTTCAATTATGACTTCACTTGTAGCCGTCATTCCCGGGCGGAGGCGCTCATCCTGCTGGTCTATCTCAATCGTTATGTCAAAGACCTTGACGTTTTTCTCGCCTTCTTTCTCCCGTCCTAGGGTCGCAATATTAGTTACCACTCCGGTGAAGCTAGGCCCCGGCAGCGCGTCGAGTCGGACCGTGGCGTATTGGCCGACGGACAGTTTGTCGACATCTACTTCGTTTACGTACGTTTTAACCTGCATTTTAGACAGGTCGGGCAGGGAGATGATATTAACGCCCCCCCAAATATTATCGCCTACGCGTATTTTTTCTGGTCCACTGCCTTTCCATACCTTGCCGTATACAACGAGGCCGGGTTTTTCCGCATTGATTGTGATGGCTTCTATTTCTTTGTTTGTCCTGTCCAAGTCTCGCTGCTGACGCTCAATGTTTAGCTCGCGTTTCTTGATTTCAGCGGCGTTGACCACGCGTTGGGCCGCGAGTCTCTCCACGGCCTGCTGGTAGTTCAGTTGGGCTTTGCGGGCTTCGATTTGTGCGCGTTCTTTCTCCACTGTTGCTTCAAAAGCCATTCGTTCAACCTGTAGTTCGGCCAGGCGCAGGTTGGCTTCCTCATTTTCTATGGCAGCTTTTAGCCCCGCAATATCTGCTTTCTGTGTGGCCTGAGTCTTTTCCAATTCGGCGCGTGCTTGCTCTAGCTGCTGTTCGTCATCGGCTAGTCGTTTCTGAAATTCGGTCGGTTCAAACTGGACGAGGAGGTCGCCGATGTCGACCTGTTCACCCTCGGGGAACAGGTGCGTAACCTTGAGCTCGCCTCGCACTCGGGGGGCAACGATGTTTTCCGCTTTTACGGCCTCTAACTCACCCCCCTTGAGGTTGAGAGAGATGATGAATTCGCCCTGTTCGACGGGGTAAGTGACGGTTTCGGAAGTCTCTTTGTCACTGGGGAATGCAAACCAGAACAGAGCGGCCACTAGCAGGATGGGGACTGCCATAAGGCTGCGTTGTATTCCGCGTTCTTTCTTTGGTGATTCTTTTGCAGGCAAGGTGAAAACGTTCCTTTCGCCGGATGCGCGTTTTATTGCAGAGGGACCAGCGAAATCTGATCACCTTCGCTCAGGCCGCTATCCACTAGCGCTGCGCTACTGTTGCGCGAGCCTAGGAAAACTTCTACTGGATGGAGATTCTCACCGTCAACGCGATATACATAGCGCTTTTCCTCGCGGTATACAACGGCAGATAGTGGAACAGAAAGTTCCTCTTCGTGGTGTTCAATGACGACGGCAACTTCGGCAGACATGCCGGGTTTCAACCGATTATCTTCTTCGCTGATATCGATGAGCATTTCAAAAACGCGGATATCTCTTGCATCGGGTTGGGGGGTTGCCATAGGTGCAATATGAGAGACCAAGCCGTGGAAAACAGGTCCTGGAAAGGCCTCTAGGCGAATGGATGCTTTTTGACCTATCGCCATGCGCTTGATGTCCATTTCACCGACGAGGCAGCGGACCTGCATTTTTGATAAGTCAGGTAAATCAATCAAGGCGTGTCCGCCCCAGATATTGTCTCCGACGGCCACTTTGGATTGTCCCTGGGCTCCTGGCTTGCGAATTTTACGATAGACGACGATGCCGGGTTTAGCTGCGTATACGCGCGTTCGTTCAAAGTTGCTGCGCGCTCGATCGTAGCGAAGCTGCCGGCGCGAAATGTTGTGCTGATGGCTTTGAAAATCAACGCGATTAATCACTTCCTGTGCCGTGGAATCTTCTCGCACTTCTGCCAAACTCCGGTGCGCTTTCTCCATAGTGATGCGCGCTTGCTCTTGGTCGATGGGAGAGGAGAAACGCTGGCGCTCCACGTTGAGTTCGGCCAGGCGTAGGGCCGCTTCCTGCTGTTCAATTTTGCGTTTCAAGTCAGCCAGGCGTTGGTTTCGCTGGGCTTTGGCTTTTTCAAAGTTTGACTGGGCCTCGACCAACTGAGCTTCGCGGTTACTCATGTCATCGATAAACTCAGCTGGATCAAATTGAATCACCAGATCGCCTATGTCGACTTGGCTCCCTTCCGCCGCTAAATCCGTTATTTTGAGCCGCCCGCCAATGCGGGGAGAAGTTATGACCTCGCCGTCAGCTGCTTGAACTTCACCCCCTTCAAAATGCGTCACGGAAAACGGGCCGCGCTGAACGGTATACAGGGGTATGTTCGCCGTATCGTCGCTGCATGCGACGAGAACAAGCACACAGAAGTAGGCGAGCCTTTTCATGTGCGACGCTCCGGAGATACGGGCTCGTCGCGCTCGACCACGCCGTCGCGAAAACGCACGATCCGATGACTGTAGCAGGCGATTTCTTCTTCGTGCGTGACCAGTATAATCGTGTTTCCCTGAGCGTGCAGTTGGCGAAATAGCTCCATAATTTCTTTACCCGTGCGCGTGTCGAGTGCGCCCGTTGGTTCGTCGGCCAGGATGATGGCCGGATCGTTGACTAGGGCGCGCGCAATAGCCACGCGCTGGCGTTGACCCCCGGAAAGTTCGTTGGGACGATGGTGCATGCGGTCTGCAAGGCCCACAGATTCTAGGGCGTTTACAGCGCGGTCGCGTCGCTCTGACGGTGGAACGCTGCTGTAGACTAAGGGCAGCTCGACGTTGTCTAGCGCGTCCGAGCGCGGCAGTAAGTTAAACGTTTGAAACACAAAGCCGATCTCGCGATTTCGTATATGAGCGAGTGCATCATCGTCCATTTCGCTAACCTGCTGCCCGTTGAGTTCGTACTGACCTGAAGACGATACATCAAGACACCCTAAAATATTGAGCAGCGTTGATTTACCCGATCCGGAGGGGCCCATAATGGCGACGTACTCGTTTACATCAATGTCGAGCGAGAGGCCGCGCAGCGCATGAACCTGCGTTGCACCCATATCGTACGTTTTGACTAGGTCGCGAATTTGAATGACGGATGCGTTCATTCTAAGGACTTTAGGCTAGTTTGGGGTGCCCAGCCACTCACGAGCGATGAGGGTTGTCGAACTTCTATCCAGCCGCTCTCGTATCCTTCAACGAGTAAGACCGTTCCTTGGGATACGAAAGCACCTTTTGCTGCTGGCAACGTATTGGGTGCAGAGGAGAGCGCGATATCTTCAAGGGTGATAACCATGCGAGCGATAAATGAGTCAACGGTGTGCGTAAAACTTTCCAAGGCATCGCGGGCATAGTCGTTGGCCGGATCGATCCGAACCGCAGCTAAGCTACTGTAGCGCCAAGTGATGTCAATGCTGGGGGAAGCATTGCTGCGGAGACGGTCAATAAAGGGCCGACCGTCTAAGGTGGGGGGACCTTCGACCTCATAAACGGCCGTAACGAGAGTTTCGCTGTCTGGGTTTTGAGGACTGGGTTGGACGTGCCAGCGGAGCAGATGCCCTCCGGCGTAATTTTCCAGAATGTAGGCCGTGGTTACTTCTTCGTAGGTCGCCGTTATCCCCCTGTATGAGCATTCTGCTTTCCGCAGAGAGGAGAGGTCGTTGCCGATAGCTCGCTGGGGTGCAGAGCTGGCAAGGGGTGCTAAGATAAGCGCTAGGCTCAGGGCATAAGCCGCTGGATGCGTAAAAAGGTGCACAGGTATTTATACGTCGATTGGCTGTCTGTTTTGTTTAAGAGAATCGTATCGCGAAGGGTGTGCATTGTCAAGCGCGAGGAGGGTAGAATCATCGAGACAACAGGTCGAGAAATTACAGGGTGAAAATTGACCTGAGTGCGCATTTTCGTTGAAATGGGATTGAATACTTAGGGCTGTAAAAAAAGAGCGAAAAAGAGCGTTAGACCCAATAGATGTTATTGTCCGTCATCCCCGTGAAGAAATCTACAATTAGCCAAAAGCCTGCTACGGCGAACTGCCCGAGAATGAGCCCGAGGAAAAACGGCCGCGCGCGCTGGAACAGCGTTGGACCCCCATAGCGCAAAATTAGGCTCTTGATAAGCCAGGCTAAGAAAACGCTGAAGGAAATATAGTTGGTCATCGAAATGGTGCTCACGGCAAAACCCAAAGGATGGAGCGGCCACCATAAAAAGTGCTGGCGCGCTAGCATGAGTAGCCCCATAACGGTGCCTCCGGACAGCGTAGAAATCCATCCGGTGATATTGGGCCCCTGCGGATCGTTGAGATGTCCACTGATAAAGTTAAATGGGTAGACCGGACCGCCTGTGGGACCAAAAAACCAGCCGTTTAGGTTGATTCCACCATATTCGTAGCTCAAGTAGAGCACGGTGACGATAGAAGTGCCCATGCTGATGAGTATGGATAGAGCTATAGCGCCAAATAGACTGCGCTTGTGTCGACCAAGTGTGTCCTCGGCAAGCTTGAGGCCGTTGGCACAGGACGCGAGGACAAAGGTTCGGATGTCTGCCGCCCAAACAAAGGTAAAGCCAAGGGCCGTCAGCGTATGTGGGCCTAAAACGGTATTGCCCAATCCCGAAGTGACAAAGTCAGAGGCGATTAGCGGCGCGCGCGCTGCGGCGATTCCTCCCTCAGCCACGACGCGCGTCACGGCGATAAAGAGCAAGTACATCGCGGTTAGGTAAATGGGTAGGACCCACCAAGCCATGCCGGCCAGCCACAGCCAGCCGAAAATAAAGAGATTGCTGATGAGTAAACCGAATACGGCCGTGCGGTAGGAGAGCATTTCTTCGGAGTCGTCGATGGAGGGGTCGCCCTTTATAGCTTTCCGCCAAACATCGGCCAAGTGAGGTTTGGCCGTCCACAGGCCAAAGATTGCCAGGACCAGCATGGCCCCCATGCCCTGATGGGCTAAGACGGGGAAGGATGCGGCGTAGTAGAGCTTTTGTGTGCTGGTGATGCCCAAAATGCCAAAGATACCTTCTTGTACTCTCGCCAGCAGGTTAAAAAACCAGATGGCAAAGGCAATCTCCAAATTGACGAAATAGGAGAAGCCCAACATGGGAAAAGAGAGCACGATCTGCAGGGCCGTAGCGTTGCGAAAGAGAGGTATACTCGTCTGCAGATTGACACTCGGAATGAAGTTGTAGTAATTGTGCAGCGCGCGCAGTGATCCCACGATAAAAGGCAGGGCGAAGCCAATCCACATAAGGCCACTTTTAAAGAAGGGCTTTATGATAGAGGGGCGCTCTCCGTCCTCGATCATGGCCATGGGCACCTGTACGAGAGGGAATGCCAGTCGCTCGCGCACGATCCACTGCCGGCGCAGCACCACGCTAATACAGATCATCGAGAAGTAGATGGACAGAATCAGCGGCATCCACGCGACAAGGGGTTTAAGCCAAACGGCCCAAGGTAGCGCGTAGTTTCTTGGGGCCCCTTCGTAAAAGAACTTAACCGCTTCGTAATCCTGTGGGACCAACCAGGTTTGTATGTAGGGGTGAATCAGTTGGTTCCACTCGTTTTCTGGGCTGGCGTAGTAGACGGCGCCGCTGATAATGGGGAGCAGGTATTCTGTGAGACCCATCGTTGGGATCGCGCAGCCGACGATGCCCATTATGTACACGACGGCCAGTTCCTGCCGGTGGAAGGCCAGGCGAGGATGAAGGAGGCCGAGGAACGTGTGCACGAAAAAGACGAAAACAAAAAATAGAAAGATGGCGCCAGCGGTGCTGAAGTCGAGAGCCATATAGGATCCGCGCAGCACCATGTTGCCGTAGGGGGCTCCAACGCTGATACAGAAAGCGATTAGGGCGCCAGCCAGGAGGGAGCGGAAAGTGACACCTGAGACGGGAGTTTGCATTTCACTCATCAGTGCACCGCAGTGAAAACTTGGTTTAGAACGGGGCGGGATCTATCCGCTTCCCATTGAAGATAAGGCTCGGACAATGTCATTTCAACAAGGGCAGAAACGCACAATGGAATATCGCAGGTTGGGGCGAACAGAGTTGGAGTGTAGTGCGGTTGGTTTAGGGACGTGGGCATTCAACTCGTCCGTCTACGGTCCAGTGGACAGGACGGCAGCGATCCAAGCCATCGACGCGGCGCGAGAGGTCGGTATAAATCTTTTTGATACGGCCCCGCTGTATGGAACGGGCGAAGAGGACGGCATTGCCGAATCCGTTCTTGGCTCGGGACTGCGCGGATGTCGAAAAGATGTCATCATTTCGACTAAATTTGGACGCAAGCCGACAGAGGGTAACAAGGCCAATTTTAACGGCCGCTATGCGCGTCAATCCGTAGAGGAGAGTCTCAAGAGGCTGGGGACAGACTATATCGACTTATTGTTTTTCCACTCACCCTTTTCTCCTCGGGAAATAGACGACGACGTATGGGAGAGCCTGGCTCGCCTAAAAAGAGAAGGAAAAGTTCGGTTTATCGGTCATTCCATATCGAAGTTCGAGGATACGCAAGAGATGGCTCGCACCTGGGCCGAAGAGCGTAAAATCGACGTGATACAAGTCGTTTATAGTTTGCTAAATCGCGAAGCCGAAGCGCTGATTGGTGAACTTGGTAAGGCCGGTGTAGGAGTCGTCGCACGCGAGTCGTTGGCCAATGGTTTTCTGTCGGGGAAGGTACGTCGCGATAGCACGTTTCCGGCCGGGACGCTCAATGCGCGCTACACGCGTGAGGAGGTCGAAGCGCGGGTTGATCGGGTCGAAGCGCTGTCTTTCCTCGTGCGCGAGCCGATTGAGAGCATGCCACAGGCCGCGCTGCGCTGGGTGTTGGACAATCCGTGCGTGTCCCTCGTTTTAACGGGAGCAAAAAGTGCAGCGGAAGTGCGAGACGGTGCGCGGGCGTCACAGTGGCCGTCCTACAGTCGAGAAGAAATGGATCGAGCTGCTCTGCTTCATATCAGCGATTTTGCTGCGGCTTAGGAAGGATTGCATATGAATGTTCCAACGATTGGTCTGGTCGGGATGGGAGGGTTTGCCCGGACGCACAAGCGATATATACAAGCCGTAGAGGAAGCAGGTATTGGTCATCAGGTAGCTCAGGTTGCCATTCCATCAGATCAGGCGTTATTCGCCGACGAACTAGCTGAGTTAAAAGAGCGTGGAGTGCGCATTTTTTCCAGTCTGCGCGAGATGCTGGCCCGGTGCAGAGAGGAAATCGACGTTGTTTGTATTCCCACGGGTATTCCGCTGCATCGCTCTATGGCAATTGCCGCGCTCGAAGCCGATTGTAACGTGCTGGTAGAGAAGCCCTCTGCTGGTAGTATTCAAGATGTCGATGCCATGCTTGCAGCTGAAGCGCGCAGTCGCGGTTTCTGTGCCGTTGGCTACCAGCATGCCTACAGTCCCGATTACCTGCGCGTGAAAGAATTTGTCTTATCTGGCCAACTGGGTCGCATTCAACAGGTTCGCTCATTCGGCTGCTGGCCGCGCGATCCGAGCTACTACGATCGCAACACTTGGGCGGGGAAACTCGCAGTGGGAGATACGTGGGTTCTCGATGGACCCCATAACAACGCCCTATCCCATGCGATCAATATCATGTGCATTATGGGTAGCATGGAGCCGGGGACCGCCCTGCAGCCCAGCTTCGTGCAGGCCGAGCTATATCGAGCTAATGCGATCGAAACAGCAGATACGGTGGCTCTGCGCGCCGACACAAATGAGGGGGTCGAAGTTTTTTTTGCCATGAGTCACTGCACGGAGGAAAATGTCGATCCCGTGTACGTAGTGCGCGGAGAAAGGGGAGAGATTGAGTTGGACTATGGTGGATCGGCTCGCGTTCGCCTTGTCGATGGAACGGAGCTGGAGTGGGCTAGCACAGAATCGGAGCCTCAGGTGCTGCAAAATGTGGTAAAAGCGGCTGCGGGACAGAGCGGGCTCTGCTGTCCGTTGGCCCTTACTCGAGCACAGACGCTGTGTGCCTGTGGCAGCTTTGAATCATCGCCGATTCGGACGTTGCCCGAGGAAGTTTGCCGTACGCAGGCTGGGGGGCAGCGCATAGTCGATGGAATGAGCGGTCTTGTGCGGAGAGCCTGGAATGAGGGCAAGCTCTTTTCTGAACTCGGCGTAGGATGGGCCCTTCCAGGGGAGAAAATCGATCTGAAGGACTACGCCTACTTTCCTTCGTTTCGAAGGGAGATTGGATACACTGAGTAAAGGGCGGAGTAGGAGGTAGGCAATCTACCAGGTAGGACAAACACCCAGCTGAGGATGGGCCTGTTGGCGGTTGATATCGCTGATCCGGATGCCGCTTTCGCCGTAGTTTATGACGGCCATATTGGCACGCCCCACTTTCGATTCGGTCAAATCTGCAGTGCTGTTTAGAAGTTTTTCTCCGGTTACAACCTTCACGGCGAGGAGGTCGAATAGCGCTTCGATTAGCGTGCGGCGTCTCACGCGTATTTCGTTTGACTTGTGGCTCTGAGCGTGCTGTTTGAGCACTTGTTTTTGCTGGATGTAATTGGTGTTGTGCGATGCTGTGAGGACTTCTGCTGTGGTAAGGCCCCAGCCCATTTGTGGGGTTTCCTGCAAGAAGTAGTTCTCCGCGCGCATTTTAAGTGCGACTTGTTGGACATCTTCAAAAAATTGAGGATACATACGCAGCAGATTTGCGCTGGTAATTTTGAGGAGTTTGCCGTCGAGGATTGCGCGCTGGATTCGAGGGACCATGACCAGAGAGAGGCCCTGCTCTTCTGCTTGGTCTAGGAGCGAACCAACCACGGGATCGCGGAGCTTCTTTGCCAATTGTCGCTCTATGCTCAGGCGATCTTCTGGAATGATCTGAAGGCCGAGATTGTTTTCCAGGTGATCCAACGTGATGAGATGGGTCAGCGAGTTTAACCGATCCTCAGCAGAGGGGACGGCTTTCGTTTGCTCCTCACTCTCGTCTTCTGCTATGGGTTCGTCTTGCTGGTCTTTTCGTCCCTGTTTTCTCTGACTAAACCGTTCTCGTGCTCGCTTTTTGCGCTCTTCTATCCTGCGCTCTCGCTCTTTTAAATTGATTGTCCGATCCGCAGCGGACGGTGAGTTTCGACGGGTCTCTTCTGGTCCATCTTTCGCAGTAGCTTCTTCTTTCGGATTTTTATCCTCTTGGTCAGTTTCATCCTCAACGGGAAAGAGTGAATCCCCGTCTTCTTCAGAGCCGTATTCATCTTCTTCGACGGGCCATAGATCGTCCGTTTTATCGGGCGACTCTCCGTCGTTACGGTCCTGCTTGGACTTTTCTCTTTTCCCAATGGCGCTCTCTTTGCGCTCGCCTTTGGTGGGTACAAATCCGGCCGTTTCCTCTCCGTCGTTACGGTCCTGCTTGGACTTTTCTCTTTTCCCAATGGCACTCTCTTTGCGCTCACCTTCGGTAGGGACAAACTCAGGCGTCTCTTCGCGATGGTGTCCGACGGATGGGGTAAACCCCGGCGTTTCCTCTGGGATGGGGTCTTCTGGTCGGTGAGGCCTGGACTCTGATGGTTCGAGCGATCGTTGGGAAAGCGAACTGCGGGAAGAAGTCGTCGAAGGATACTCGTCCTCAGTGCCGAATAGATCATCCGATGTATCCCCTTCAGAAAAGAGATCCTCTTCGCCGAAGGGGGCGTCGTCTTCCTGCGCCAGATCTACACCCGACTCGGATTCGTTTTGTCCCAGCAGCGCGTCGATTCGATTCGCCATTGAAACTTCGACGTAAGGACGCGCAGTCAACAGTGCGCGTCTGGCCAAATCGCTCAACGGTTCGCCATCCTCAAAGGGGGGCAAGAGCTGGCCACACCATGCTTGCATGAGAAATTGCTTCTCTTCGCGCTGGATATCGTGGAGGCGCTTTTTTGAGTGAGGCGAGGCGTCGTCGTTCATCAGGGAATTAACGTTGGGTAAACGCCGGGCCAGAGGCGGCGGGACGTGCGCCAGCGGGGCAGGCCCACTTTGCCGTGAATGGCAATCTTCCGATCCTTCTGAACGGTGTAGACGCTGTGGTGAACGCCCATTCCCTTATCGTACTGGGTCGTAGTGCAGGAGTTGCAATTTTGCTCGAATAGGTGCTCCTGCAAGGCCTCTCCGCATATGATGCGGTCGTATATGTCTTCTAACGCACTTTTTTGCACGCTGGAGCTGCTGGGAAGGGACCAGGTTCGAGCATAATTTGAGAGTCGTTTTTCTGGGCTGCGAAGCGTGCAGTTGAGATAATCAATCTCACAGAGCACCCATTGGGATCTCTCCAGCGGCTCTGAGTAAAATGATTGCTCCTCATACCAGTTGGGCACGCTGCGTCGCTTGTAAAAATAAGCGTCAAAGCGGAGGCGGAGGTTTTCTATACTACAGGGTAAACGCCCGTTTTCTCCGTCGCCTAACTCTTTGTGACGCATTAGAATAAGAGTTGAGGAGAACATCTTTTGTAGCGCGGGTAAATCACAGGCCTCCAGCGCGCTTGCCACATCCGTAAGCAGAAAGAGCCGGTCCAAAAACTCATCGAGTTCTCTATTGTGTCTGTCCGATTCTTCCGGAGAGAACACGCACCCGATAATCGTTTCGAGCTGCTCGGGGGGGATAAAGCGCTCCATAAAGATCCACCGCGCTCGGTCTCGATTGGAAAGAGTGGCTATTTCAGGCGTTGGACCGTCAAAACGAACGGGGGTGCGGACGGGCGGTTTCGCAGGTCCGAGTTCTCTGTCGAGAGGCTCGTCAGTCTCTTGGCTGCGGTGCGATGGGCTGGGCGTATGAAAGGAGACGCCTTGGTCTATGAGCGGTTTGAGGTGTTGCCCCAATTCTTGGGCCAGCTGCTCGTCCTCAAGAGGACCGAATTGTCCATTTTCGAGGTCTATAATAGCCTGAGCGAGTTCGTCTCGATTCACAGCCAGTTCACATTAGCGTTGAGGAGGGATAGAGATTTGTCACGCGCTATGGCATGCGTTAGTTTATTCGCTTTAACTAATTAAAAACAACGCTATAAGTCAATATATTGAGTGTTCTACTGTGCAATTAGCCGTCAAAAACTCAAATTTAAATCCGCGTGTGGTCGATGAGTTATTATCGGAATTCCTGAGTGGGATTCACGCTTCTACCGACCGCGCTGAAGTCGTGATAGACCTCGGTGCGCTGCGCTTTATTGACCCGTATGGACTCGTAGCGCTGTGCCTTATGGGGCGATATGCGCGGACGGTCGTCCCGCGGGTTTGTTACCGCGTGCCGCCGGCCGTGCCGCTGCGCAGGTATTTAGGGCGGGTGCGCTTTGACCAAGCCCTAGAAGGTATTGAGTTAGAGGGCCCCGAGTTACTGGTCGATCAGGATCGCGAAAAGGTCGATAGTGAGTCGCTCTTGGAGCTGACTCGGATTCAGGCCCAGGCGGACGTTGAATCGCTGCTGGGACATATTGGTCTGCGCGTAGAGGCTATCCTGGCAGAAGAGTTGCTATATACTGCCGTGGAGATAAATCAGTTTAAAAACGTAATTGCCGAACTGTGTCATAACATACTGGATCACAGTATGAATTGGGGCTACGTAACGGCCCAGCGCTACATGGATCCACGCTTGCGGAAAAAGTATGTAGTCATCGGCGTTGGAGATCTCGGCATCGGCATAAAAAAGAGCCTATCACAGCGCCACGACGTATCCGATTGGACGCACGGTGCCGCTATTAAAAACTCGCTAAAGCAAAACTTTTCACGGGATGATAACCGCGGCCTCGGTCTGTATATCGTCAACCAGATATGCAATCGCTATAGGGGTAGTTTGCACATGAGGACAGGGGATACGCGGCTTTATATACGCGGTCGAAATCAGTCAGAACATCCCTCCGTGCACTTTCCCGGAACTCAAGTAGCGATCGCACTCTACCAGCGCGATACATAGGATTTTGCCGTGTTTGGTCAGCGCCACAAACCGCCGAAGCCACCCGGCTATGAGCCTTTTCTCATGGTGCTGTTTGCCGTGCTGATCGCTCTGCTCTTGACGGTCGGATATGGCGCGCTGATGGCGCTGAGCGAGCGAGCAAGCCAACCCCTCTACTAACCCCACATATTGATGTGCTGGATTTCGCCTCTTCTCTATTTTGTGTAGTGGGTATCCTCAAAAGTAGCTTGACAGTTTGTTCTATCCCGCCTAAGCTTATTTAATTGAATCTATTTAAGCTGCTCTTTGAGGCGAGTAGGGCCGATGCCTTATGCGCTGAGGGTTATCCTATGGGAACCAGCTTATGTCACTCCATTCAGGATAGGGTCCATGCAAGAAGCGCCAGAGCATCCGGTGAACGCGTGCCAGATTCATCGCGGAGTGCCTTTTGTCTTCCAAGCGGAACAGGGCATTTTGAGCGGGCGTCCGAAGGGGGCTGCGCTGCTTGAAGCGCTCATGGCTCACTTACAGCTGTGCCAAGACAATACGGCGATCGCCTTGGATTTTGAACAGGTGCAGTTTGTCGATGTGTCGTGTGCTGATGAGATGCTTAACAAACTGCTGCTGCGTCTGCGCAGCGGAGAGCTGAAGAATCGCTTTGTGTTTATCGTCTCGGCCAATGCCTCTGTGCGAGAGACGGTTGAAGCGGTCCTTCAACTGCGCGATTTAGCCGTGTTGGCAGAGGATGGAGAGGGACAGGTTGAACTGCTGGGTGCGCTCAAGACACCCATGCGGGAGGCGCTGGACGTCTTGCTAGAGCGAAAATGCGCCACTTCTGCCGAAGTGTCAGAGCAGATCGATAAAAACGTCAATATCGTATGCAACCGACTCAATGCCTTACAGCGACTCGGGTTGGTGTGCCGATTGCGCGACGGTTCCGTCGTGGGAGGGGGACGACAATACTTCTATGTATCAATTCTCTAAACGTCAGTTCTTCTGGGTGTGCACCTTGGTATTTTGCGCTGGGCTCGCAGTGGCACAGCAGCTGCGCGAGGGCACGCTGCGGGTGCAAGAAAGCGTGGAAAACATGCGCGACGCCCCTAACGGACGCAAGTTTGGCACGCTCTTAGAGGGCACTGAAATCGAAGAAATTTCTCGGGACGGAAAGTGGGTTCGCTTTCGCATCGAGGGGTGGATATGGGGCCCCTCGTTGGAGGGCTTTGTCGAGGAGCGGCCGCGGGAAGAAGCCGCCGCAGCCGAGCCCGCTCCCCGCCTGCCCTTACAGGATGCAATGCCCCGCGCCAAACGGCTAGTAAACGAACAATACGGCACGTTCTATGGGCTGCATATAGACGCCGACTTGGAGCTGCTGCGCATCCGACTGCGAGTCGGAGACATTGGACAGGAGCGTTTGCGCGCTCGGCAGCGAGTCGTCATGAAAGCGATATGGGATTTGGTTGGTGACGAACTGGACAAGCCTATCACTCGCGTGCGCATAGAGACGAATCGGGCAGATGGCAGCGGTGCCGTTGGGACGATATTTGCCGAATGTCCCGTAGAGACGCTGGAAGTTGAAGAACTGTCCGAGGAGGAGTGGGCCCGCACCGTGCGCATTTCTGATGACGGAGGCCAATCGTGGGTAGACGAGCCTTAGTCTATGCTGGTTCCGCGGAGAAAGCGCCACGGTATCGGACGCGGTCGTTCCCGAGTTCTGAGAAAAGCTGTAGGGGGAAAGAAGGGGGCGATGCTTGATCTATTTGCCGTAAAAAATCAAATCGATGAGATGGTCGCCGATGAATGCAGGGCGCAGGAAGACTTCCGCGAGAAGTTGGAAATGGCCGTGCAGGCGTATCGAGGCTGGCAGGCTGATTGGCAGACACTTGCTGAGAAGATCGCCCGTTCGCGAACCTCTTGGCTCATGCCGGGCATCGTTGAAGGTCTCGACGTAACTCCGACCTGTCTACAGCGCCCGGAAAAGATCAGCATTGCGGCGACGGACGGATCGCAGATTTTCCCCGATCGACATGAGATTTCCTCCTGCTTCCTCATTAATATCGGCTATATCTTGCTCCACTACGGCACGGGCGAAAAACCGCTGATGAGCAGCAAGCCCACCCTGTACTACCGCGAAGAAGAAATCTTTGAAGAGTGGGACGGCCGTCGAGTATTCGTCAATCGCGAGCTAGTGGGGACCAAGCGCGGCCTGATGGAATTCAGCGAGCTGGCGGCTCTGTCACTGGCCGCGCAGGAGGCCGGCCACAGCGTGCTAGCCTGTTCGGACGGCACGCTCATCCAGTGGAGTCTCGAGGGGAAACCGCACGATTTTAAAGACTATGTGCTCGGAGAGACCATGCGCGACTTTGACGCACTTGAAAAGGCGGGTCTGCCCGTGTGTGGCTACATCAGTCATCCGGGCAGTCAGGATGTGATCAACGCGCTGAAGCTGGGTCTCTGTCCGCAGGATACGGCTGACTGCGATCGCTGCCCGTGGCGACCGGAAAACCAGCTCGGTTGTTCGTCCGAAGAAAAGGAGGTGCTGCAGGCGCAGCTGTGGAACGGACGCGTGCCCTGTAGTCCACTCGATGGTATCAGTGATGCCGTGCTGATGCGACAGATCTTAAAGCCGGGTCAGCGCTCACCGGTGTTCCGCTCTTCGTCAAAAATACTCGAGTCCTACGGGCGGCACTGGATTCACTTTTTCTACGTGCACGTGGGCCAAGAAATTGGCCGCGTGGAGGTCCCCGAGTGGGTAGCGCAGGACGAGAGTATGCTCGAATTGGTGCACGCCTGCATTTGCGATCAGGCCGAAAAGGGTCAGGGTTATCCAGTGGCCCTGTCCGAAGCGCATGAACGGGCGGTGGTCCGCAGTGCCGACCGAGAGTCGTTTTACCGTTTTTTGCGCGATACGTACGTCAAGAACGATATGCGTGCCCACATTTCAACAAAGAGTTTTAAAAAGCGCCATGTCGGTATATAAATTTTTTTTTGCTGCCCTTCACAGCGCGCGGACTGAGGCTAAATTGGGAGGTCATAGGTGAGCACGATAGGGGAATCATCTAATCCGCTGAGTCGTTTTATGAGCGACGAATCGAATGCGATCAATGCGTCGTCTGGCCCAGAGCGATCCCACGTGGGTGAAGTCGTGGAGAGTAGTACGACTGAGCTTGTTGCCGAAGCGCGTCAGCTACACGGAGCACCGTCTTTTGGACAGTTTGTTCGCGTGGATTCGGAGGTGCCTATTGTCGGCATCGTGTTTAACGTCTTCACCCATTCGATTGAACCCAACCGAAGGCCCACTGCCTACGGTAAGACGGAAGACGAGCTGCGCCTAGAGCAGCCGCAAATCTTCGAGCTGCTGCGCACGGAGTTTCAGGCGCTTGTTATTGGCTACCTAGACGAGATGGGTCCCGTGCAGATCTTGCCGCCTCAGCCGGCGCGTATTCACAGCTTTGTGCACGTATGTAGCGAAGATCAAATTCGCGCCTTTACGCATACAGACGACTACATGCGCTGCATACTCAATACGGTAAAGGTCCCTACGGACGAATTGCTCATTGCCGCACTGCGTCAAACCATGCGCGCGCACGGGGGCGATCGCGCCTATTTAGTGCGCATGGGTAAAGAGCTTTCACGCCTGCTCGGAGACGACTACGATCGCCTTAGTTCGATCGTGCGTCGAGCGGCTTATTGAGATGGGTACTATGGCTAAGAGAGAAAATGGCACAGGGGTATATAAGTCGCTGCGCGGCCAGGAAATCGGGGTCATAACGCGCGGGTCTCTGGTCGAGGGGCTCGAGATGAAACTCGATGCGAGACAGAACATAGAAGACATGAAAGCGGGTAAGTTCGTGGTTATCGAGGGCGATAAAAACGACTTTTTCTCCATGGTTACGGATATGCGGCTGGACGCGAATAATCAGGAGGTCTTATTGCATCCCCCGCGTCAAGAAGACGAGTTGCTGCGTCAGGTGCTCAGTGGGACGAGCACGTACAACATCGTGTCGCTGCGCCCGATGCTCATGATGCCCAAAGGAGCCGACGGTGATGAGGGACCGCGTCCGGTGAAGGCCATTCCCTCGCATTTTTCACAGGTCCAAGACGCAATGGAAGAGGACGTCGCAAAGATATTTGGGCGAGAGGGGGACGAGCAGGGCAAGTACTTTTCCATCGGCTCTCCGCTCGATATGGACACTCCCGTCTGCATCGATATGGTGCGTTTTGCCGAGCGGTCAAACGGGATCTTTGGCAAGACGGGAACGGGCAAATCCTTTTTAACTCGACTCGCGCTGTGCGGACTCATTCACTTTGATAAAGCCGTAAATCTCATTTTCGATATGCACAACGAGTACGGCTTTAAGGCGATGAAAGAAACGGGGCAGAGTAACTCGACCTTTGTGAAGGGCCTCAAGCAGCTTTTTGGAGAGCGGGTTGCCATCTTTTCTCTAGACCCACAGTCCACGCGCGCGCGCGGAGTGCAGCCCGATCACGAGGTCTATATCTCCTACGATCAGGTCACCGTAGACGATGTGGCTACGCTGCAGGACGAACTCAAGCTAAACCCAACGGCCGTTGAGTCTGCCTATCTGGTGTACGCGATCTATAAGGATCGGTGGCTGCGCACGCTCCTGGCACAGGAGGGGCCCGACGTCGAGGAGTTCGCCAAGGAAATCGGCGCGCATCCCGGTTCACTTGTGGCCTTGCACCGCAAGCTTAAGCGCTTGGAAAACTTTCCCTTTATGGTGCAGAAAGGCCATGAAGATGGCGATGTTGTAGACCGGATTATGGAGTATCTGGACAGGGGAATTAACGTCGTGTTAGAATTTGGCCAGCAGACGAGCATGCTGTGCTATCTCTTGGTCGCCAATATTATTTCTCGCCGAATCCACGAGATGTACGTTAAAAAGAGCGAGCGCTTTTACTCGACGCAAAAGCCGGAAGATCAGCCTCGCCAGCTGATGATTACCATCGAGGAGGCGCATAAATTTCTCAACCCATCGGCGGCAAAGCAGACCATATTTGGGACGATCGCACGCGAAATGCGTAAATATTACGTATCCCTGCTGGTAGTCGATCAGCGGCCTTCGGGAATCGATGACGAAGTCCTGTCGCAGATCGGCACGCGCATCACGGCGCTGCTCAACGATGAGAAAGACATCCAGGCCGTGCTTACGGGTGTGAGCGGCACGGACGGCTTGCGCAGCGTATTGGCTAGCCTGGACTCAAAGCAGCAGGCATTGGTCATCGGCCACGCGGTGCCCATGCCCGTGGTCATAAAGACCCGAGAGTACGGGGCGCAGTTCTACCGCGACATGGGCTGCCTCGACGACGTTCCCCCAGCAGAGCGCCGCGCTCAGGTTGAGAAAAAGACCAATGCGCTTTACGGGGATAACTGAGAATGGTCGCGGGGTATTGATGCTCCGTCCTACGGGTCGGCTCTAGGCTATGTTTCCACTTATTTCTAAACTGCTGACTCCGCTCGTCTCTCCAATGGGGCTGGCCTGTGCCCTGTGGGTCCTGGCGGCCCTTGCTCGTTTTTTCAAGCCGCGCTGGAGCGTGCCCCTGCTATGGGCTGGGGTGGTCCTCCTGTCCGCGTTCAGTTCGAAGTGGATAGGGAACGGACTGCTCCGACACCTGGAGCGACAATATCCCATTATCACGGTTGAAACCCTTCCGCCGGTCGATGTGATTGTCGTTCTGGGGGGGGCTACGCTACCGGCCATTGCCCCGCGCGTTCACGTAGAAGTTACAGAAGCGCATGATCGCCTCTTGCACGGCATGCGTTTATATCGAGCGGGCAAGGCGCCCTACATTCTGCTGAGCGGAGGGACCATCCCCGAACTGAGTGGGAGCTCGCAGAGCGAAGCCGAGCAGCTGCGCCTCCTTGCGCTCGAGTCGGGCATACCAGAGCGGGTGCTCCGCCTTGAGGCCGAGTCGCGCAACACCCATGAAAATGCGCTTTACAGCGCGCGGATAATGCGCACAGAGGGCTGGGAAAACGCGCTTTTAGTCACGTCGGCTTCCCATATGCCGCGCGCAGCGGCGACTTTTCGCGCCCAAGGCATACGTTTTTCCGCGGCGCCGACCGACGTGCGGATCGCGGATCAATCCTTCACCCCTAGACACTTAATCCCCACGGTTCTCGGACTCGAACGTTCAACTACTGCCGTCAAAGAGTTTGTTGGCTGGTGGGTCTACGTGCTGCGCGGGTGGATACAGGTTTAGGGCTTCGCCTCTGGAACAAGCAGCTCGGGCTGATCGCCGCGCGAAAAGGCCTGGGCGATTTCGTCGCAGCGCTCATTGTCGGGGTCGCCGGCGTGTCCTCGCGTATACTCCCAGCGTATTTGAGGGGTGTTTAATGCATCTAATATGCGCCACAGATCCTGATTAAGGACGGGTTTTTTTGCCGCGGTGCGCCAGCCGCGGCGCTTCCATCCGTGAATCCATTCGGTGATGCCCTTTAGCACGTACTCGCTGTCTGTTACCATGGTTAGGTCCGGCTCTTCACCCACGCATTTGAGGCCTTCTATAACGGCCTGAAGCTCCATGCGATTGTTGGTGGTTTCCTCGGAAAATCCCCCAATTTCGCGCACCGTGCCATCTGCGTAGAGAATGCGCGCGGCCCAGCCGCCCGGTCCCGGATTGCCCGAACAGGCTCCGTCGCTGTAGATCGTCGTCTTACCCACGTTAGTCCCCTGTAAACTGGTTGCGTGGCGCGAAATTGCCACGGTGTTGATTCTTGCTAAATTATTCCCTCTGCTGTGCGTGTCAATCGAATGGAAAATATATGAGTCAAGATAGTGAAGCATACGATCTGGTTGTAATAGGTGGAGGGCCGGGGGGCTATACTGCAGCAGTGCGAGCGAGTCAGCTTGGAATGCGCGTAGCCCTTGTAGAGCGTGAAACGCTTGGGGGAGTGTGTCTCAATTGGGGCTGTATCCCCACGAAGGCTCTGCTGAAGCAGGCGGAGCTGTGGTCTCAGCTGTCTCGCGGTGAAGAATTTGGTTTTGCCCTGAGTGATGCGCGGTTTGACTGGCATAAGGTGGTGGCCCGTTCGCGCGATACGGCAGACGGACTGGCGCAGGGGGTTGCCTATCTCATGAAGAAAAATGGGGTAGAGGTATACGCCGGAATGGGCCGTGTCACGCCGCTGCGCAGCGTCGAAGTGCGCGATGGCGAAGATGCCGTTGTCCACGTGCTCGAGGCGAGTCACATCCTTATTGCCACGGGTAGCACGCCCCGTTCGCTGCCCGGTATCGAAATAGACAGCGAGCGGATTATCTCGAGTCGACAGGCCATGGTCTTAGAATCGATGCCCTCCGATATACTCATCGTCGGAGCCGGTGCGATAGGCGTTGAGTTTGCCTACTTCTTTAACGCGTTTGGCAGCCGGGTCACCCTGTTGGAATCGCTCCCGCAGATTCTTCCCAGAGAGGACGGAGAGGCCGCTGAGGAGCTGCGTGCCAGTTTGGAACGCCAGGGCGTAGCGATAGAGACGGATGCGCGCGTGCAGGGCGTCCAGGTGGAGTCGGACGGTGTGCACGTGGACTTTGAGACGCCAGCCGGAACGAGAGAGGCCACGGTAGAGCGGGTGCTGATGGCCGTTGGCGTCAGCGCACAGAGTGCGGGGTTAGGCTTAGAGGCACTGGGCGTGCGCTTGCGAGACGGTGCGATCGCAGTAGACGAACGCCAGCAGACTTCTGTCGAAGGAATCTGGGCCATCGGCGACGTGGCGGGGCCTCCTCAGCTGGCGCACGTGGCGTCGGCAGAAGGCATAGCAGCCGTCGAGTTTATGGCTGGGAGAAGTCGTCCCGGCGTCGACCGCAGCGCGGTCCCCAGCTGTATTTATAGCCATCCACAGGTCGCCAGCGTGGGGATGAGCGAAGAGCAGGCTCGCGAAAAGGGTATAGAGATTAAGGTCGGGCGTTTCCCCTTTGCCGCAAGTGGCAAAGCGCGTGCCGCAGGCGAGACAGAGGGCTTTGTGAAGCTCGTATTCGGCTCCCGCTATGGCGAACTCCTCGGCGGCGTCGTCGTTGGAGCCGAGGCCACAGAGTTAGTGGGCGAGTTGGCACTCGGCCTTAGACTGGAGGCCACGTATGAAGAGTTGCTGCATACGATCCACGCACACCCGACCATGGCAGAGGGGATTATGGAGGCTGCGGGGGAAGCATTTGGCGAGGCGATTAATATCTGACGGCAAGCCCAGCGGGGGTAACCGCCTTTACACGGAAGGACGATATGAGCGAACAGGATTTCCCCACGTATGAGGGCATCGGCGTGCGGCCGCTGATAAATGCCAAGGGCACCTACACGATTATCAGCGGTTCGGTTGTGCTGCCTCAGGTGCGACAGGCGATGTACGAAGCGTCCCAGCGCTACGTGCATTTGGAGGAGTTAATGGAAGCGGTCGGCGCGAGGATTGCCGAATTGATGGAGTGCGAATGGGGCCTCGTAACCAACGGCTGCGCGGCTGCGCTGTGCCAGATTACGGCCGCCTGCGTGGCCGGGACCGATCCCGAAAAAATGGCCCGATTGCCCGATACGCGGGGAATGAAGAATGAGGTCATCGTGCAGAAGAGCCATCGCCACACGTACGATCACGCCGTGCGCATGGCGGGCGTCGATTTAATTGAGGTCGTTACGCGCGCTGATTTAGAGTCTGCCATAAGCGACCGAACGGCCATGCTCTTGGTTTTTGGTGACGCCGCCGAGCGCGGTGAAATTTCGGTACGCGATATGGCAGAAATCGGGCACGCTCACGGCATTCCGACCTTTGTAGATGCGGCGGCTGAGCGTCCAGACGTCCCCAACTGGTACTTGGAGCAGGGCGTTGATGCGGTCGGTTATAGCGGGGGAAAATGTCTGCGAGGACCGCAGGCAGCTGGTCTGGTTCTCGGGTGCAGGGAATTGCTGCAGGCAGCTTTTATCAACGGAGCACCTCACCATGCGCTGGGTCGTCCTATGAAAGTGGGAAAAGAAGAGATCATGGGCCTACTCGCTGCCGTTGAGCAGTGGGTTGTGCGCGATCATCAGGCCGAGTGGAAAGCCTGGGAAGAGCGCCTGCAGAAAATCGTGGACGTGGTGGGTCAATATACGACGGTCCAGACGTCTATTCGCCCACCGGGGCGTTCTAACGTAGCTCCCGTTCTATCCGTAGAGTGGGATCCGGAGAAGTTGGGTATAAGCGGCGGTGAAGTGGGACGTAAGCTGTCTGAGGGAACGCCGCGCATTGAGGTTTTTAACGGCGCAGGCGGTTTTTCCGTCATGCCTTATATGATGCAGGAAGGCGATGCCGAGGTCTTGGCTGACCGCTTAGAAGAGATCTTTTCGGGCATATAGGAGTGTGGTCAATGACTAATATAGAGGGATCATGGGTGGTGCATATTCGCTTTATTCGTGGAGAGGCAACCCATTCCATGCTGGTAGAGCAGGAGGGAGGAGTGCTGGGGGGACGCTACCGCTCGCAGTACGGCGAGCGTCGCATCGAGGGCAGCGTCGAGGGGAATCAGATTCGGTGGCGCGTTCCCATGCACTATCAGGCCGTGGGGGCGACCTATGCCTTTGAGGGCACCTTAGAGGGAGAGACCCTGCAGGGGCGCGTAGACTTGGGGGAATATTGGCAGGGGACATGGGAAGCCAAACGCGTAGAGTAGGGATGTTTAACGCCTTCTGCTTGCCGAATTTGGCCCGTCCGTGATACCTTTAGTCGAGAGGCGAAAGGGGGATAGCATGAATGCACTGCACTACGCTGTACTGGCTTGTATCGGACTGTTGCTCTCGGCATGCAGCGGGGGAAACAAATCGACGGCAGGTCCGGAAGAGGTGTCGCTGCCCGAGGCGCCCGTGCTGCGCGTTTC
>CALDFW010000125.1 GCA_937942165.1 uncultured bacterium
TGAAAAGGCGCAATTTGTGGTGAAAAGCATCGTCTTCATTTAAGAAATTAGATAAAAATAAGTGTTGTATGTGGCAGCTTTGTGATTCTCTGTATTTATATCCCTGAAAAAAACATGATAATTTTGATCTTTCACGAGTAAAACGTACAAAAAATACAGTTTTTGTACGTTTTACTCGTTTTTTGTCTTGATTTGTTCGCATCTGACTAGTTACATTTACCCCTGCTTAGAAAAAGACAATTAACTCACTTCAGGGATAAAAAATGAACCAACTCAATATGAGGCGTTTTAAAAAAAAGTATAATTTCAGCTCAGCTCTCCTGATCGGAATGATGGCTATTGCGTTATCCGTTATTGGATGCGGCGATAGCAAGAATCCTATGAGCGAAGATCTCGCGTTGGAACCGGCTGCAAAAAAGGGAGGAGCAGCGGTTCAAGGCGGTGGGGGCGAAACGGCTTATTCCACAAATGCGGGGTCGGGTGAGATCGTCGGATACAACGAGACGGATTGCCCAGACTACGGCATTATGGAATACACGCTGTGGGCGGGCAAGACAAACGATGCGGGGACCGTTTCTATTACTAATAGCGACGAGACCTTGTATGTCACTTACAACACGAACGGAACCGCGGATCTGCAAGAAGTCCACGTTTATATATGGGATTCAGAAGGGGAAATTCCAGAAAGGCGTCCAGCACCGGGAAGGGCACCCTATACGGCAGAAAACCTCTACGTAGATACCTATACGCTTGAAATACCGATGGATTGGCAAGAGCTTCCCTGCGGTGAAGTCCTGTATATATCGACTCATGCCGCTTTGGTTGCTGACGGCACTGAGGGAGATGATGAAGATGACGGAAAGTCCGAATCCAATGAGGGAGAAACTGCATATGCCGGTGGCAGCAATACACCCGATGGTTTTGCTAGTGCAAAGGGAGCTTGGTGGGGTTATGTATCCTTCGAAGTGACATGTTTTTACGATATATCGGGGACGGTATATAGAGATGTCGACAATAGCGGAGACCTCGAAGAGGGAGAGAGCGGATTCGATGGAGTCGAGGTATCGCTCCTAGACGGCGATGGAAACGTTGTTGAGACGACTTCAACGGACGCATCAGGTGATTATCTGTTTGAGCACGTGCCCGCTGGAAGTGCCTATAGCGTAGCCGTTGATGAAGGGCCCGCAGACCACGTGGCGAACGAAAACGCAGATGGTTTTACGATCGCAGAATTAGATGCGTGTGAGGATTCTGTGGATTTTGGATATGTCCCCGTTTATGACATATCGGGCACAGTTTATTCGGATAGTGGATGTGACAGTGCTTTCGGTGGTGCAGATAGCGGTCTGGCCGGTGTCCTTGTCACGCTTTTAGACGAGCAAGGAGTTGGAGTCGCTTCGACTACCACGGGTGCTAATGGGGTCTATTTATTCGAAGATGTCTTAGGAGGTAGTGCATACCGGGTTGAGGTTGAAACTCCTGCCGATTATACTGCCTCTGAAAACGGGGGTGGGTTCCAAACTGGGATTCTTTCGGCCGACTTAATTGATCTTAACTTCGGTTTCTGTCCCCCTACGATTGACCCTTGTGAAATTGATCCCACCGCAGAGGGATGCGGTGGAGGCGGAGGTGATGACGACTTTCCGACCTGGGGTCAGGCTATCTCGCATATCATCTTGGTCTTTACTATAGAATCTTGTCCCAACTGTGGGGCAACAGATAACGACGGCTATTACACGATCAAGGTAGATGAGTGGAACGATAGCGGAGATCAGGATCTCGATAATGAAATCGCCGACATACTTGGGGCTTTGGAAGGTGAGGGATTAATCACTGCTGGAGCATACGACCTGCTAGGCTCTTCGATCAAAGGTGGCACTCAAATAACCTCTTTTTACGCCTACGGTTCGCATAACGAAAATGGAGAAGAGGCTGACACTCCGCCGGAGGGTATAGGCTTCACGTATAACGGTACGAAAGACAATGAAGGAAACCAATCCGCCATCGACGTTGTAATTGATCGTTCGGTACTGGGGTTAGATTAAGCCACAGCGGTCTGAAAAAACAAGGTGTTAAAAGTAAAGTGGCCGGCTTCCTTCAGGGGGCCGGCCGCTTCTTTATTAGTAGTTAGAGTAGGGGTAAGACGGCCTTTTCTTTGCCCTTTGCTTCAACCATGATGTCGGCCTCTTCGCCGTTTAACGCCCCGAGGAGCTCAAACCAGTCTTCGGGTAGAATAGAAGCGTGGTGGGCGCCTGCTTTCTTGGAGGGATCCTGGCTTGAGAGGTGAAGTTTAGGACGCGTTTCCCATGTTGGGCGAGCTAGTCTGATGGCATCTTCGAGGGAAAGGTCGCCGGGATTGAGCCGGTGATGTAAATTGTCGATAATGGCCCCTACGCCCAGCTCGTTGGCTACTTCAGTTACTTCGGCAGCGGTCCACACGCGCTCGTCTACTTCTAGCGCTAAATAGCGGTTTATCTGCGATTCGTGGCGCATAACCTCTATGAAACGACGCATAGCACTGGGTTTATCGCCATAGGCACCCCCGAGGTGGAGGACAATTACGCCGTTATTTGCATTCATGAGGTCGAGAACAGTGGCAGAATACGTTAATTCTGCAAGGCTGCGTTCAACCACTTCATCATTGGGACTGCCGGGATTGATAAACTGTCCCGGATGCATTGAGAGACGTTGCTCCGTTTCACGGGCTATTTCACCTATCTGCTCCATTGACTCGCGATGATAAGCGGCCCACTCATAGGGGAAGCTTGGATGGGAAGCAAAGGGAATAAGGTGTTGTCCGATTCTGAAAAGTTGAATTCCCATTTCCCTGTTCCACAGCAGCATTTGTTTCAAATCATTAAGGTTCTCTCCGATTTTATTCCGTATCCGCTCGACATCTTCGATACTCGCTAGTTTGATACCGCGATTGGTCGTTGCGGAGAGCGTCTCATTCTGACAGGGATATCCAAAACGAATGTCTGGGTGTGAGTCGGTCATAGGAGCACTCTGCAGTACCTGAGAGAGAACGATAGTCTTTTGCCTTCTTTACTGTGGCGAATGTATCGTAGGCACGGAGAATGTCAATTTTGAAACGGGGCACTTCCAATCCATTGACTCCGTGATTTTCCATGCCCATTCTTGAGGCTGTTTAGGTCTTGATTATTGGCAGCTGCATCAAGTGCGTCCTACGATATCAAGTGGATAGATCCAGCCGGCTGGATTGTTTGGCGTTAATCGGCGATTGATTAAGAAGACAGGAGAGGGATACCGAATTGGGTATAAATATCCGCATAGCAGAGCGTATGAGTCCTGATCCAACGGAAGAGGAATTGGATTATTTCCGACGCATGGGTATTGAAGCCGCTAGCATTTGGACCACCCAGGATAGGGCGACTTTAGAATATATGACTTCGATAAAAAAGCGGCTGGCTGCGTGGAATATAGAGCTGTGGAATATTGGTGTGTTAGACCTGCACTGCGATCCGGATATGGTTTTGGGGTTAGAAGGATTTTCCGAGAAAGTAGAGCAGTATAAAGAGTATCTGCGCATTCTAGGTCGGGCAGGTATTGGCTATACGACCTATGCGCACATGGCAAATATTAAGATGCCACAGTATTACCAAACCGGGCTGGGAGAGGTGCGCGGTTTGCCCACGAGAGAATTCGATTTACAAAAAGCCCGGAACTTACCTCTGTCTCACGGAAGGAAATACAGTGAGCAAGAGGTATGGAGAACGATGATTGAGTTTATACGAGAGGTCGTGCCCGTTGCAGAAGAGGCGGGTGTTCGAATTGGTTTACATCCCGATGATCCACCCTTAGCTGGGTTGGGAGGAGTGGGCCGGGTCGCCAGGTCTTATGCTCACTGTGAGCAGTTGATTGACTTGGCCGATAGCGACTTTTTTGGCCTTTGTCTCTGTGTGGGTAGTTGGGCTGCAGGAGGAGAGACAATGGGAGCTGATGTATATGAGACCATTGACCTTTTCGGACGCGAAGGAAAGCTTTTTAAGGTGCATTTCCGCAACGTCGATAGTTCACTGCCAGTTTTTCGCGAAACCCTTGTGGATGATGGCTACATCGATATGTCTAGGGTTATGCAGGCTCTAAAAGATGTAGAATTTGACGGGGCCATACTGCCCGATCACGTTCCAGGAGGAGGCGCTGAAGCAGCGTATACTATAGGCTACATGCGGGCCCTGCGTAAACAGGTCTGCGGGCTTTAAAATAAAGCAGGATACTAGCTGTGTCTAGGCCTATTAGGTGCGCGTCCAGGCTTCGTAGCCACCTTCTAAGTTATAAACCTCAGTAAATCCCTGATCCACTAAAAACCTTGCGGCCATTTGGCTGCTATGACCGTGATAGCAGTAAACGACAAGCGGTCGATCTTTGGGGGTTTGGGCAATCAGCGCATCGACGCTGCTCTGATCAAGGTGGAATGACGGCTCTATGTGTCCTTCACAGTGAGAAGCATAATCACGGATATCGACAAACAGTGCGTTACCGCTTTGAAGCTTAAGCTGAGCCTCTTCAATCGTGGTTCGGAAAAATGAGCTCATCGTGAGGCGTTATTTTAAAATGATAAAAATGTGCAGAGGAAATAGGGTTGAGGAGAATGCTTCACGTCAGAATGTCGCGAACAGCTTTTGCCAGATCTTTGGCTTGGAAAGGCTTCTGTAAAATGCCAATGGCTCCGAGGGACTCCCAGTCTACCACGACGCCAGAGACAAAGAATGCCTTTACGTTCGCATCAATAAATTGCAATTCTTCTAGCACTTCAGCGCCATTCTTGTCTGGCATCTGCATATCGAGTAGGACGAGGTCTATGTCTTCGTAGCGATCGATAAATATCTGGACAGCTTCATCCCCACAATCTGTCTCCAAGATATTGTATCCTTCGTCTTTGAGGACTGCAATCATGAATTCCTTGATTAGCAATTCATCTTCTACAATCAGGATGGTCTGCTGTTCCCCGCTCATAGTTTGTTTCGCTTGATTGCCGTTTTGCTCTCTTTTCACTGCCTGTTGAGTATAAAATGCTGTTTAATGTCAAGAAGGGCAAGGTCCTT
>CALDFW010000126.1 GCA_937942165.1 uncultured bacterium
GCAAAATACCCCTCTTTGAGCAGGCCTCTTTCCCGTACGCCGAAGCGCTGAGCGGGGTAGCCGCTGAGTTTGTAAACGGCGTCTTCAAGCGTGAAGAGGTTGTGGTCGCGCACGCAGGGACCGAGCAGGCGCCCGGCTGAACCATAGAGTCGCGGGTGGACTGCTCCGTCTGGAAAATAGATTCCGTCGGTGCCCATCATATAGTTTTCATGGGCTAAGAAAGGGTGGACTAGCGCATCGTCGCCGTGGTGAAATACGAGGAGCACGGCTAAGTTTTCATCGATCAGCAAATCGCAGAGCGCGTCCACCGGTGCTTTACCCGTCTCCTTCACATACGATCCCAAGGCTCCTCCTATGAATCGGGCGTTTTCTCGCCCGGGCAGCCAGGCGATATAGATGCGGTCGAGGTCAACCTCATAGCGGTCGATCACGCGGGCGAATCGGTTGCGCACGGCGGGATCGGAGAGTTTAGAAATCACGCCAAGGGGGCCGTCTTCCCAGACTTCGTACGGGAGCATGTAGTTGAGCATAGTCGAGCCCGGCAAGTAGGGATATACGTCAAAAGAGAAGTCGACTCTGTTGACGGCGACGCCGTTTACATACTCTAGCAGTTGGTCTATTTGCTGGGGGGTCGTCCCCTTAAAATGTGAGATGTGGACCGGCACGCCGGCGCGGCTGCCGATTTCTACGGCTTCTTTGACGGCCTCTAGCGTGCCCTTTTTGTAGCGCACATGCGTAACGTAGAGTCCCTGCTGTGGGGCCATCGCTGCACAGGCTTCGACCAATTCTTCCGTCGTCGAAAAGCACTCAGCTATGTAGTCGAGGCCGGTGGAAAGCCCTACGGCCCCCTCGGCCATGCCGCGCTCGACGCCGGCGATTATCTCACCCATTTGTACGTCGTCGGGGACTGCGCGCCCCCAGCCCATGGCCATGGTGCGCAGGTGCGCATAGGGCAGGTGCGTTATGGTGTTTTGGCAGGTTGTGCCGTCGAGGCCGCGCATATAGTCTTCTAAGCTCTCCCATCCGTCGTAGTCGGAAAGCTGTAGTCCGTTTAGCGCTCGCATGTAGTACATCCAGTGAGGCCAGGTCTGCGCGTCGACGGGCGCATAGGAAATGCCGTCGGCCATTATGACCTCTGTCGTAAAACCCTGGAGCGTCTTAGGCGTGAAGTTGGCAATTTTACGCAGCCACCCGTCTGAGTGATTGTGCACGTCAACAAAGCCAGGGGCTACGCACTGACCCTGCGCGTCGATCCGCTGCTGCGCGTTTGCACCGCTCAGGTCGCCCAGGGCCGCTATGCGGTCTCCGCGTATGCCGACATCGCCCCCGTAGCGAGGCGTTCGCGCTCCGTCGACCAGAATGCCGTTTGAAATGATTAAGTCGTAGTCGCTCACGGCCTATGCTCCTTCTAATAATTGGACGTCTAAATCGTCAAAGAGGGTTGTTCCCGTGCCGTCTTGGCGCAGGGCAATGCAGATTGAAGAGGAATCAGGGGGAGGGGGACCGTGGATTTCTACGCAGACCCGGGTCCACTCGGCGGTGCCCGTGATTCTTTCTGAGCAAATAAAGGGGTAGCGTTCGGGTTCGTTGTATATGGCCCAGCGGACGGCTAGGTAGGCTCCGCGACCGACGACCTCGCGCGTGGAGATATATACTGTGATTCGAAAGCCAGTAGTCTGGGTCCATCGGGCTAGCCAGGCTCCGTCCCCCTCGCGATTCATGCTCCATTCGCTAAGCCCTTCCTCTTTGCGCGTGATCTGCAGCGAATAGGAGTCGCTTCGGCCCTCTGTCTTACACCACGTCGCTCCCTCTCCGGCAGGTAACCAGGGCCAGGGATCGGTAGGGGGAGGACTTGGCTCGCTCAGATTGAGGCCGACGGCAAAGCTGCTCTTGCGCTCGTAGATGGGCAGCTCGCTATGACCGTTGTATTGAACGGCAGGCACGGGGGCGGCCTGTGCTTGCAGTGTTTCCACGTCTCTATCTGAGCATCGCCCTAGGCTAAAGGTTTCGCATATGGGAGCATAGAGTTCGTCCCGCGTGTAGCGGGCAACAAAGTGTACGTCGTATCCCCAATTGCACACGCCGATGGAGGTCCGCTGGGCCGTTGCGCCCAGAAAGGTAAACGCCGGGTTGTGCTGCGGATCATCGGCCAAGACCAGACGGCCGTTGGGAGCAAAGGACTGCGGAGACGGGATAGACGTAGCCATGTGGTTGAGCGGCATTTGCCAGATTCCCTCAGGTGTTTCAGCAAGCAGGCGACTGTGTCGCGTTTCCCACATGCCGGGAAAAGGCGCAACGGGCGCCGGTAAATCGGCATACCATGGATCGCAATATTCAAACTGCCACGATCCGGCGTGTTCGGGGGTGTCGAAGAATTCGGGACTGTGAAGGTCTAGGTGCGCTTCGATTTCGTATCTGTAGGTCTGATTATCGCTGTCATAGGATACGGACACGATTCTAAGAGAGGTCGCCACGCCGCCCGGATCGCGCGTGGTAACGCGTATTTCGAGGCGTTGACTACCCCGTCCACAGACTTCAATGGAACGCAGTTCGGTCGTGGCGATGGCACCCATTTTCCAGTAGAGCTGTAGGCCGCCAACGAGCGGTCGCTGGTCGGGTGCGAGTCTAATTTCGCGCAGCTCGACCGGCTTGAGAATACCGTTGAAATAGCGTAAGTTTTGCTCCGGTTGCTCGACGATATCGTTCTGCAGACGGGCAATGGGCTGGTCGTGATCGCAGATCCACTGCTGGCCAGCGCACACGCCGCCCTGAGTCCTTAAATCAAATTTAGGAGTATGTGTCATGCATCCCTCTCTGAGTGGCGTGTCGGAAACTACAAAGTGTGGGAAGGCGTGGCAAGGGAGCTCGGAGGTAGAATGACGAATGTAGAACGCGTAGAAATTGGAGGGGTTGAACTCGCGCTAGGTTCACCCATAGAGCGGCCGCAGGAGTGGATTGGTCAGCGGGAAACGATTCGCGAACTGATGGCCTGTTGGCTTGTTATAGACGAGAAAGACCTGCCGCTTTCACCGCGCTTGGTTGGTCCTCCAGGTATTGGCAAGACGACGCTTGCCATGGCTGCGGCACGCCAGCGCCAGCAGCCGCTCTATATTTTTCAATGCACTAGCGATACGCGCCCTGAAGACCTGCTCGTCACTCCCGTCCTAGCCGAGTCTGGGCGGATTTCCTACCACGCTTCACCGCTGGTGACGGCCATGATCGTGGGGGGGATATGCGTGTTGGACGAGGGCAACCGCATGAACGAGAAGAGTTGGGCCTCTCTTGCACCGCTCTTGGATCACCGGCGCTACGTAGAGTCTATCATTGCGGGCATTTCAATAGAAGCACATGCCAATTTTCGCTGCTGTGTAACGATGAATGACGACGAGTCGACCTATGAAGTCCCCGACTACATCCTGTCGCGGCTACAGCCCACGCTTGAGATTGGTTTTCCCAATCGGCAGGACGAAATGGAGATTCTGCGGTATCACCTGCCCTTTGCCGAAGAGGAATTGCTGGAGGTAACGGTGGACTTTCTCCAGCGGGCGCACGGGTTGGATCTCGAATTCTCTCCGCGAGACGGGATACAAATCCTCCGCTTTGCGCTCAAGCGCCTCGCACAGGAGAGTGACCATCCCGTGGCGGCCGACGTCGTATGGAGAGAAGCGCTCGAGCGAGTTCTGGGTGCCGAGGCCCTTGATTTAGACGCCTTGGCCGCTGAGCGCGATCGTTCGCTGGGTGGCGTGCTGCCTTCTATGGATTTGCAGGACTTCTTTTTTGATGGAGATGATCCGCTCCATCCCGGACGCGAAGACGATCCTCCGACTTCATGAATCCCATTTTCGATCTGAGCGACCGCCTGTCGGTACTGCCCATTCTCCATGCGAACGGTGATTTTGCGCTGGAAGTGCGTCGGCACCTGACGGTTTTGCAGCCCGATTGCATCGCCCTTCCGCTGCCTCCCTCCTTTGTAGAATCCGTCGAAGAGGGCGTGGAAGCCCTTCCGCATATATCCGTGGCGATACAGCGCGAAATAACCCTTGAGGGCGCCTATAATTACGTGCCAATAGACCCATGCCAGGGCGTTATTGCTGCGGTGCGCACGGGCATGGATATGGGGATAGATCGGGCGTACATCGACCTTGAAGTAGACTCTTATGAAGAGAGCGAACTCCTATTACCAGATCCGTATGCGCTAAAGGAGATTCCACTAGAACGCTTTGTCGCGGCGATGGTGCCGGCACTGACTGCGCCCAAGGATGGGGGTCAACGACTCGCACGGATCCGGCGCATGGCCTACGAACTGCATCTATTGGAGTTGGAATACGAGCGCGTTGTTCTGGTGTGTTCAGTAGCCGATTGGCCCTGGATTCGACAGGCTTTTGCCGACAGGGCTGATTACGCTCAACACGAGCGTTCGATTACGCTGCCAGTATGCAGGCCAGTGGCCGCTGACTGTCTCTACTTTGCCCTCGGAGAACTTCCGCATATAACGCATCAATACGAGCATCGACGCGCTGAGATGGTGGCCGATGAGACGCTGTCAATTGACGGGATCAAAGCGCTGTTGATTGACGCTCGAGATCGCTGGCTAGTCGAGAGTGAGCAGGGGACAGATCGCCGTATGGGGCCGCAGCAGATGGGACTGTTGCTCAAATACGTGCGGAACTTAACGCTTATGGAAAGTCGGCTTACGCCAGACCTGTATAATCTAGCCCTGGCTGCCAAGCAGGTAGGTGGAGACGACTTTGCGCTTGCACTGCTGGAGGCGGCCTGTGAGTATCCTCCCCAAATGCTAAATGGGGAAGGAGATGCTTTGGCTATGGGAGTCGGACAGCTGGTAGATGAAGATGGACAACCTCGGCCCGCAAAAAACCGCCTTCAGGGCGTTGCGCGGGTATGGCGTCACCTGCCTTTAAAACCGAAGCCCCCAGCGCCTAAGAAGCAGCAGTGGAGCCAGCAGTGGGACCCCTACGGGCAGTGCTCCTTTCCGCCCGAGGACGGGCGTATTGAGCGTTTTCAACAGCACGTCCGTGAGCAGGCCCGCATCCTGCTCGGAGATGACTTGGCAAAGGTGGAAAAGTTTCAATCTTCGCTCAAGGATGGCCTGGATCTGAGAGAGACTCTGCGCAACTGGCACACGGGCGACGTATATGTTCGAGAACTGCCCGCTACTCGCGGCTCGGTTGAAGTCGTGGTTTTCCTGTTTGACGTTCCGGCCAATCCCCACCGCTACACCTGGCAGAGCACGTGGTACGCGGAGCACGGTGAGGAATCTACGCTTTCTTTTTTTGCCACTCCCTTCTTGGACAATATGGTGGGGCCGGGCATTGGGCAGGCCCTTTATGGAGGGTGCTCTTTTATCTTTCCACCGCGATCAATTCCCGATATATGGACCGACGATCGCCTGCGTTTCACCCATACGCTTGAAGAGCGACTGCTGGGGGGCGCGCTGCTGCACTCACAGGAACGGCGCGTGGTTCTTGTTGCCCCAACGCCTCCCTCGGTTCGCTGGAGGCGCATGGCGCGGAAAATGGGGCGGCAGATCGTCTACATCCCCCTGGGGAGGTTTTCCTCAGCGATGGTGGATCGTCTGCGCCGATTTCACGTTCTCAACAGCAAAGAGGTGCGCTCATACGCAGCGCGCTATATTCGCTCATTCCGCTGACTCTGAGTTTGCAGGTATATTGACACGCGGTGTGGACTTGTCCACCTTTTTATCTTTCGTGCAAATTTTAGGGATTATCTCATAGAGAAAGGGGTCTCCATTGCGCATCATAGATCCACACGTCCACGTATGGAAAAACGATCCGGCTTTTCCTTGGCCAGCGGAGAACGCCAAGCCCCCAAGTGAAGATCGGACGGCCGAAGACCTGCTCACTCTGATGGATGCGCACGGCGTTGATAAAACCGTCTTAGTACAGGTCATACACTACCGATGGGATAATAGCTACGTCGCTGACGTTATCAAACGCTACCCGGACAAGTTTATGGGTGTGGGCCGCGTCAACCCTGAAGATCCAGCTGCCGCTGACCACGTGAGCATGTGGACAGAAGAGCATGGACTGCACGGAGTGCGCCTGAGTCCGGCAAGAGATGCTAGCGAAGACTGGTTTACCAGTTCTGCGATGGATCCGATATTTGCTCGCGCACAGGACCTCGGCATTCCCATGCTTATCTTAACTGGCCCCAAGCGCTTGCCGGATCTTGCTCGTCTCCTAGATAAGTATCCGGAACTAGACACCGTTATCGACCATATGGCCGACGTGCATCCCGACGATGCCGAGGGAAGGAAGCTTCTTGCAGACATGGCGCGCTACCCGCGCGTGTACGTAAAGATCAGTCACACATGGTCCATTTCTCGAAATGGCTATCCTTGGGCCGATACGCATGATCTCGTCCAGGAAGTCTATCAGAATTTTGGCGCTCAGCGGATATCGTGGGGAACGGATTGGCCCGTTTGCCTGGGCAAGGCTGAGTATGGCCAAACGCTCTCGGCGGTGCGGGACGAGATGAAATTCTTTAGCCCCGAAGATTTAGAATGGGTGTTGGGTAAAACGGCGTTAACGCTGTGGAACTTTGGAGAGAAATAACATGCCTATATGCGTTGGGATTGTAGGGGCTGAAAACAGCCATACTGCCGCTATTGGAAAGCTCATAAACGTAGAGAAGAGAATCCCCGGAGTGAAGGTGACCCACGTTTGGGGAGAGACCAAAGCGCTGGCCCGCAAAGCTGCTGAAGTTGCGCAGATTCCCCATGTGGTAGACACGCCCGACCAGATGGTGGGGCAGGTCGATGCGGCCTGTGTAGACCACCGGCACGGTAAATATCACCTTCCGGCAGTTAAGCCGCTCTTGGAAGCCAAGGTGCCGCTCTTTGTTGACAAGCCCTTTTGCTATCGCAAGGCTGAGGGCAAGCGCTTTCTGGCGCGCGCTGCAGAGTTGAGTGTTCCCGTCTGTTCCTATTCGGTGCTGCCCAAGCAGCAGTCGTTTATTGATTTCAAGCGCAAGCTGCGTTCTCTGGGGACGATTTACTCGCTTGTTTCAACGGGCCCTTGCGATATTAAATCTAAGCACGGAGGCGTGTTCTTTTACGGTATTCACCAGGTCGATATGGTGCTCAACCTCTTGGGATACGATATGGCCTACGGCGAAGTCGTGCGTGGGACAGGAAAAAACCACACGGGGATCATCACGTATAAAAGCGGCGCCATGGCTTCGATGAATTTGGTCGGAGAGGGCGCGGCACGCTTTCATCTGAGCGCGATAGGGGAGAAGGGCCGCCTGGACGAATATATCTCGTTTGATGAGAATACATATCTGACGGGCACCCGCACCTTTTGCCGCATGTTTAAAACGGGTAAGACAAGTGAGACGGCTGAGTCTATGCTCGGTCCCGTGGCGGCGCTTGAGGCGTTAGAAAAATCAATCTCCAAGGGCAAAAGAGTAAAAATCACCTTATAGGAATTGTGATATGGATACGATAAAAATCCAGCTTGAGGACGGCGATATTCCCGAGAATTGGTACAATATCGCATCAGATTTCAAAACCCCTATGCTGCCTCCGCTCCATCCTGGGACCGGAGAACCGGTCGGACCGGAAGCCCTGGCTCCGCTCTTTCCAATGGCGCTTATCCAGCAGGAAGTTTCACAGGAGCGCTGGATTGAGATTCCCGATGAGGTGCGTCAAGTGCTGGCGCAGTGGCGGCCGTCGCCGCTGTACCGCGCGCGTCGACTAGAAAAGGCGCTCGATACGCCGGCCCGCATATACTACAAGTGGGAAGGAGTGAGTCCCTCTGGCAGCCATAAGCCCAATACCGCCGTTGCTCAGGCTTTTTACAACCGCGAAGAGGGCATAAAGCGAATCACTACCGAGACGGGTGCGGGGCAGTGGGGCACCGCCTTGTCGTATGCCTGCCAGCTCTTTGAGCTCGAGTGTCAAGTGTACATGGTGCGCATAAGCTTTGGTCAAAAACCCTACCGCAAAGCCGTGATCGAGACCTACGGGGGCAACGTCGTGCCCAGTCCCAGCGAGCTTACGGAAGCGGGCCGAAAAATATTAGCAGACGATCCGGACTCGCCGGGCTCGCTGGGTATTGCCATTTCGGAAGCGGTCGAAGATGCGGCCATGCGCGAAGATACGCACTACGCGCTGGGTTCGGTGCTCAACCACGTTTTGTTGCACCAGACCGTAATCGGCTTAGAAGCTGAAAAGCAGCTAGAGCGAGCCGGGGAATCGCTGCCGGATGTCGTTGTTGGCTGCTTTGGAGGGGGATCAAATTTTGCCGGTTTTGCCTTCCCATTCTTGCGTCACAAGATCACTGGTGACCAACATGCTATGCGCGTTGTGGCCTGTGAACCTGCATCCTGTCCCACGTTGACCAAGGGCGAGTATCGCTATGATTTTGGCGATGCCATTGGCATGACACCGCTGATGCCAATGCACACCTTAGGCCACAATTTCGTGCCGGCTAAAATACACGCCGGCGGTCTGCGCTACCACGGGGCTGCTCCGTTGGTTAGCCACGCGCTGCGCGAGGGCGATATCGAAGCTCGGGCGTACCATCAGATCGAGTGTTTTGATGCGGGCGTAGAGTTTGCTCGCACGGAGGGGATTGTGCCGGCGCCGGAGGCCAATCACGTAGTGAAAGGAGCCATAGACGAGGCGCTTCGCTGTAAGGAAAGCGGCGAGTCTAAGTGTATTGCATTCAACTTGTGTGGGCACGGTCACTTCGATATGGCGGCCTACCAAGCCTACTTTGCCGGGCAGTTAGAGCGGCATGAATTTACCGACGAGATGCTGCGGGAAAATATGCAGGCCTTGTCCGAATTACCCACGGTTTAACTCAGCACGATACGAACAGAGAAAGGAAAGACATGTCGCTCAATTTAAAATCGGCTTCTGAAACCCGCTATGACGCCATTGCACTGGGTGAGGTAATGATGCGGATCGACCCTGGACAGGTGCCTACTGCACGGGCTCGGAACGCGCGAATTTGGCACGGGGGAGGCGAGACGAACGTAGCGGAGGGACTGAGCTATTGCTTTGGGTTGCGCGGCGCGGTTGTAACGGCTCTCGTCGACGATGGAATCGGTCGGAATATTGAAAATCAACTGCGCGAAGCGGGGTTAGATACATCGCATATCGTTTGGTTTGACAACGGGGGTAAGGGCGATTTCAGCACCGATGGGAAAGGTACGCTGCACAATGGAATCAACTTTACCTGGGCGGGTAAGGGCCTCCTCCCTTCCGTTACGGAATACTATCGCGCGCACACGCCCGTCCGGGAAGTAGGACCTGGCGATGTCGACTGGGATTTTCTCTTCGGCGAAATGGGTACCCGCTGGTTTAGCACGGGCGGTATCTACACCTTACTCTCACCGAAGACGGCAGATCTAGCTTTGGAAGCGATGAAGAAAGCCGGCGAGTACGGGGCGGGTCGCTCCTTTGATTTGAACTATCGATCCAAGGTAGAACCGAGTAAGGATCGCGCGCGAGAGATCAATAAGTCGATCGTTCCCCACGTGGAATTCCTCGTCGGGAATCAGGACGATTTCGACGATGCCCTGGGCTACGAGACGGAGAAAGTGCCCAAGGATGCTTCGTTTGACGTCTGGTTGAACATTTACACAAAGATGCTGCGCCAGGTTGCGCAGGATTACCCCAACCTCAAATACATCGGCACGCAGCTGCGCGGTGCTCTGAGCGCGGACCGGATCAACTGGGGGGCCGTTCTATACGACGTCGAGGCAGACGTGATCCATCAGGCGGCGGTGCGCGAGAATATCGAAATTGCCGACCGCACCGGCGGCGGTGATTCTTTTGCCTCCGGCATTGTGGCGGCGCTGTTGAAAGGCAAAGATCCTGCCGAAGCCGTGCAGTGGGGTGCTGCTCATGGTATTCTAGTACAAGAGACGATCGGTGATACCTCTATGGTCAAACAGGGAGATGTCGAAAAAGAGGTTGCACGTGCTATTAAAGGTGGCGGCGTTTCGGCGCTGCGCTAGGAGCAAAAGATCATGAATGTACGCACAAAGATTATTGCACTTTTCCTCGTTTGCAGCTATTGCGCTGCGCCTGCTCTAGCCTCGGTTTCAATTGAGCGAGTAGAATACAAGGGGTGGGTGGATGCGCTACACCTGAGCAACGGCGAGGTCGAGCTCGTCGTCGTTCCGCAAATAGGGCGGATTATGCACTACGGGTTTGTCGGAGACGAAAATATCCTCTGGTCGGACCCGGAAACGCACGGCGTCGTCTTGCCCGATGGGAACCCGTTTGTAGATGAGGACGGGGCCTATACGTGGACCAATTTTGGTGGGGACAAAGTATGGCCTAACCAGCAGAGTGAGTTTGCGGATATCAATGGGCACGCCTGGCCTCCAGATCACGCTTTTGACGGAGGCGTGCACGAGGTAGAGTTGCTCGAGGACGGCGTGGTGATCACCAGCCCCGTCAGTCTTTACAACGGTGCGCGTAGCATCCGCAGTATTCGCCTTGCAGGGGAGGGCACGCGCGTTGACATCCATCAGAAAATCGAGAAAGTTCAGCTGGCACAGCGTGAGGAATTAGAACCGCTGCGCTACACGATTTGGAACGTCACGCAAATTAATCCGCCAGAGCAGACGCTGTATCCGCTCAACCCGCACAGTCATTTTGATATGCGCTACTTCCCCTTTGGCTTTGCCCAGAGTGCGGCAGTGCGCAACTTCACGATCCAGGGCGACATAGGGATCTTTGTCCCAGACGCGGAGGAAAATCAGAAAACGGGGGCGGACTCTGATCGCTGGCTAGCTGGCATTGTGGGCGACGTCGTTATGGCTGAGTTTTTTCGCCGCGATGCGACCCAGCGCTACCCAGATGGCGGGCTGAGCGCAGAGGTGTACACCTGTCCAGACTATACGGAGCTTGAGCTACTCAGTCCCTGGGTATACTTGGAAGTTGGGGAAACCCTAGAGCACCCAATCGCGTGGGAACTGCTCAAACTTCCCCCTTCAGCTGACACGCCCGCTGCTCGCCGCGCGGCTGCGGTCGCGTGGCTCGCCCAGTAGAGATATAAGAGCCGCCTCTCTTCGGCGGATCAACAGGCCGGAGGCGCACGTCGCGTCTCCGGCTTTTTTGTGCCTTGCACAGCGGGCGTTTGGCTCCGTCCGCATAAGGACCGTTCTTTATACCCCATGGAAATCTCTTGGAAGAGAAACTTTTACACGCTGTGGTGTGCCGAGCTCTTTGCCATTATCGGCTTCCACGCCGTGCAGCCTTTTCTCGCCTATTACATACAAGAATTTGACGTAGAAAACCTCGAAGAAGCGCTCCTGTGGTCTGGATATATGGGTTCGGTGGCTGGGTTTGCCATGGCTCTTTCAGCTCCTATTTGGGGCGCTGTGGCCGATCGCTTCGGTCGCAAGAGCATGGTCGTGCGCTCCATGGTGGGGGGCGGGCTGACGGTTTTTTTTATGGCCTACGCCGATACCGTGACTGAGCTGCTCATTGCGCGGATGCTGCAGGGGGCCTTGGCAGGAACGGTAACGGCATGCATTACCATGGTGTCGACAACGACCCCTAAGCAACACTTGGGCTATGCGATGGGAATGATGCAGGGGGCGTTCCTGCTTGGAGCCGCCTTGGGACCTCTCGCCGGTGGGCCCTTTATTGAAGCTTATGGGTACCAGGCGATTTTCCTCGTGTCTGGTGCGATGGTCGTAGCAGCCGGCTTCGCTGTTCAACTCTTGGTGAGCGAGGAGTTTACCAAGAGCCAGCCGGAGGAGAAAGACGCATCGGCCTCCGGTGGCAGCCTGGATGGATTTATGGCTGATACGAAACGCTTGCTCCGGCTCAAGCCCTTTTTTATTACGGTTTTGAGCCTAGTGCTTATTCAATTTGCCTACGGCGTTATCATGCCCGTAGTGCCCCTTTTCTTGCAGCAACTAGCCGGACACGCAGAAATAATAACAGAGGCGGGCTTTATATTTTCACTTATGAGCCTTACGGGTGCGCTGTCATCCGCTCTGATGGGTGGGTGGACTGAGCGGATAGGCGTCAAGCGGATGCTCTTTTGGGGGCTCCTTTCGACCGCGGTTTTTTTGGCCTTTCAGGGAAGTGCTCAAAGCGTACTGACTTTTGCCGTTCTTCAAGTTATGGGAGGATTGGCAACGGGCGCAGTGCGTCCAGTTGCCAATACGATTACGACCTATGTCGTATCAGAAGAAGATCGCGGCAAGGCGTTTGGCATTATGACCAGCGCATCGGCACTTGGCTGGGCCCTGGGACCTTCTATGGGCGGATACCTTGGATCGACTACGGGATTCCGCAGCGTGTTCTATGCGACGGCCCTGCTTTTTTTGGGGGTGGCCTTTTGGACGCGCTGGGCTATGAGGGAGTTGGTATTGCAAGCGCCAAGCACGCCGCATAGGCGAGTGGGGCAATCTATCGGAGGGCGAATACGGTCTTTGTGGGGCAGGTAATGATGAAGAGCATGGGTTGGGCACGAACGGTCGCGCCCAACCCACCTACTGCAAGAAACGCGCTACGATTTTTTCTTGGTGCCTTTGCGGCCGGGAAACGTCAGTTCTGCCACACCGGATTTGTCTAATTCTCCCAGCCCAATTTTTTTCATGCGGTCAAACTGACCCTTAGCGGCCGTAGCCAAGGGAGCATTTACGCCCGCATCTTTCGCCAAGCCGAGGGCAATGCCGGAGTCCTTGGCCGCGTGGGCAGCGGAGAAATAGCACTCGTGATCGCGTGCGACCATATCGTCGCCGTCCGTTTCGAGAACCCGCGAATTGGCTCCCGTTTGCGAGAAGACCTTCATGAGCACTTTGAGGTCGAGACCCAGCGCCTCGCCCAGGCCCAAGCCCTCGGCTAGTCCAGCCGTATTGATATTCATTACCATGTTTACCAAGGCCTTGACCTGAGCGGCCTGACCGGACGTGCCAATATAGCGGAGGTCTACGCTGAGTGCATCGAGAATCGGGCGCACCTTGTTGAACACGCTGCGCTTGCCACCGCACATCAAATAGAGGGTGCCTTTGCGAGCCTGCGTTATGCTCGAAGCCATACATCCTTCCAGCGAAGATGCGCCGACTTTTTCGGCTCGTTTCTCAACCTCTACGTGCGTGGCAGGGGAGATGGTGGCGCAGTTGATAAAGACCGTACCCTTTGCCTCGGTCAGCAGAGAGTCGCCGCGCGTCGAGAAGATAGACCGCATGGCCGCATCGTCCGTCACAACCGTTAGCACGACGTCTGACTGAGCCGTAACCTCGGCTAGGGTTTTGGCTGCCTGGCAGTTGAGCTCTTTTGCAAGGGCCTTGGCAGAGCGTGGATAAGTGTCGTATACAGCACTGATGGTAAAGCGTTTGTCCGCGAGGTTTCGGGCCATATTGGCGCCCATGCGACCGACGCCGACAACGCCTATTTTGAAGTCCTTTTTCTTGGCGGAAGATGTGCGTTTTGCCATAGTAAATCTCCTCTGTAAGGTTTGTTCTATAGACGCTCTCAAGATAGGGTTGAGTTGGGATATATACAAACGCAAGAAGCGTATATGCTGGCGGAAAAAAACGGGGAATCGCGATGGATTCAGCGCTGAGTGTCGTTGTGTTAGCAGTGGGTTTTATCGTGCTGGTATGGACTTTTGTATGGGTTGCGCGGCTTATGGCATTGCTCGATGATGTAACAGCGGGATCAGCGAAAACGGCATCGACTGGAGAGAGCGCATCCGATGGGACGCGTAGAGTAAAAGGCAGAGGCTATGGAGCTAATTACGGTATAGTGCTGGGGTTGGTCGGCTGCGCTCTCTTTTTTATGTGGCCTTCACCGCTTCTCTTGGCCCTTGCTGCTGTGGGTATGTTCCACAGTGCGCGCGCCGTGTTTCGAGGCCTTTATTACTTTGGCGTCGTCGTCTGGCGAGCTCTGATCGGCGTAGCATTTAACGGGGGCCTGCCGATTATGCTGTATCTCCATACGACCGGGCAGTGGAGTCCGCCCTTTCTGGACGTAGGCCTAGGGCTGACGTAGTTTTGGGTCCCGTAGTCTGGCCACGGTTCGCCAGTGATTTAGAGCGTGTAGAGAATACAGTATTAGCGAATAGTGCTAAGTTGGCGCGCGCAGTCGGTTCGCTTATAGAAGAAACGGAGTTAGAAATGGCATACAGTATAAATTGGCGGGACGTGCAGCCGAAGATCGCTCATCTCAGCGCTGTTCACTGGGGCGGCCTGCGCGACAAGCAGCGCGATGACGATCCCGATGGACGCAATCGCCTAGTAGCCTTAGGGGGCTTTGCTCGTCATGCGCTACAGGGTCGAAAGACGTCTGATCATCACAAGCACGAAAATTTAGAGCAGGTGTATTATATCCTCTCAGGAGCGGGAGAAGTGCTCTTTGATGAGCAGCGCTTTCCCGTGCGCGAGGGCGATGCGGTCTACCTACCCGCGGGTATTTACCATCAGATGTTTAACGATATGAACGATGATTGGCTGGTGCACCACGTTATTAGCCAAGAGGTAGAAGGCCCCGGAGGAGATTTTGCGATCTCTCACTGGTCTGACGTTCGGCCGGAGAGTGACGGTAGCGGCGCCGTGCGATGGCGTCAGTTTGGCCAGCTTGGGGAAGGGGATATTGGGCTCCTCCGTTCGATGCGGGGTATCGAACGGGAAAGCGTGCAGCCGGGTGGCCGGTCCGCAGAGCGCTGCCAACCATATGAGCAGGTTTTCTACGGATTGGAAAACGGAGCGGTGTTGGTAGATGCCGACGGTCGACAACCCTTTGTCGAGGGAGATATGGTGCACGTTCCGGCCGAGCATGCGTATCACGTAGTCAACGAGGGGGAAACGTGGATGTCCTACCTCATCATGAGCGCCTAAGGAGAATCAGTTGGAATCGACGTATAGTGAATCTGCAGAACAGTTGCGCAAAGCATTAAAAGAGATGCTCTCGGCCATTGAAGGGGGGGGAGATAATATTGCAGACTTGGTGCGCAATGTAGACCTGCGCGGACAGGCCGTGCTGGAGCAGGCTCCTCCCATGCTGCGTCACTACATCGAACGCCGCAGCTACACCAAGGCGTTAGATTTTCTCGAAGGACGAGACGAGAGCGGTGCCCCCAACTGTTAAAAACGAAATGAGGCGGGCGTTCTATTCCATCATCGCGCAAATTCCACGGGGCAAGGTCGCAACGTATGGACAGGTAGCCGAACTGGCGGGATATCCGGGAAGAGCACGGCAAGTGGGATACGCTCTGGCGGGTATGCCCGAAGAGATGGACCTTCCCTGGCATCGCGTAATTAATGCGCAGGGCCAAGTCTCTCCGCGCACGGCAAGTGAATTCCATCGCATGCAGCGAGACATGCTGGTTGCAGAAGGAGTGCCCTTTAGCGGAGGACGCATTGATTTACGGGACTTCCGCTGGTTGCCTGGAGCAAACGAGGCGTGAACAACCTCGACCGACGCATCTTTCGTTTGGCCGTGCCCAGCGTCATGTCAGCCCTTTCAGCTCCGCTTATAGGGATAGCAGATACGGCGATGATCGGCCATCTATCCGAGGTCGCGTATTTGGGCGCGGTCTCAACGGCCGGCGTACTTTTTAGCATACTCTATTGGAGCATGGGTTTTCTACGTATGGGCACGACGTCCATGGTCTCGCAGTTTTACGGGGCGGATAAGAGGCGTGCCTGCGTACATATCCTTTACAGATCGCTCATTATTGCGATGGTCCTATCGGTCGGTATGGTCGCTCTGGGAGATGCGGCGGCTCCCCTGGGCTTTCGCCTAGCCGGCGGGAGCGATTCCGTGCAGCACTGGGGCATGCAGTACTTCTCTATTCGCCTTTACGAGGCGCCTCTTGTGCTCGCTGTCTTAACGCTCAACGGGTTCTTTCTCGGTACGGCTAACGCCATAGCGCCGCTCCTTGTGACGTTTACCGCCAATATTGTTAACGTCCTCGGAGATTATGCCCTGATATACGGTCATTGGGGTGCGCCGGAAATGGGCATAGTGGGCGCTGCGTGGGCCTCCGTCTTGGGCAACTTGGCGGCTCTCTGCGTGGGGGCGGTCGTCTTTCTCATACAGTATACCGACTTTTGGCGTCGCTCTTTGGAAGGACTGTGGCAGCGCGGTCAGTTCACCCTTATCTTGCGCACCAACGCCAATCTCTTTGGACGCACGCTCTGTCTTCAGTTTGCGCAGTTTACCATGCTGGCTATTGTCTCACGGCTTGGAGATGTGCCGCTGGCCGCCAATGCTGTGCTCTGGCAGCTGTGGGGGTTGAGCAGCTTTGCCGTCGATGGGTTTGCGCACGCGGCCGAAACGCTGGTCGGCAACCTGCTAGGCGAACGACGCTATGCCGAAGCCAGGCAAATGGCGGGACGGATTATCCGCTGGGGGATGGCTATTGGCGCCTCTTTTGGCCTGGTTTTTCTCTTTGCCCTCGAGGCTCTTGCAGGGTTGTTTACGGAGCACGCTGAAGTGGTGAGGGCGGTGGGTCAGCTTCGCTGGGTTGTAGCGCTAGTCCAACCGTTGAATGCCGTTGTTTTTGTGCTGGACGGCATATTTATTGGCGCCAATGATATGGGCTATCTATTCGCGGCTATGGCTGCGGCTTCGTTTCTTTTCTTTCTCCCTCTGGCCATTCTATTTGTCTATTATTTGGGCTGGGAAATGGAGGGAGCATGGTTGGCCTATAACGGGCTTATGGTGGGCCGTTTCGCAACGCTTTGGCCTCGCTACCGCGGCAGCGTTTGGCTAAAAACCTTTGTTCGATAAAGGAGTGTATATGCCATTTGTGAATCCGGGGGACCTTCCCCAACTGGAGCTTTTTCCGGGCATCGTAAGTGCACTGGTTAGCGGGGATAATCTGATGCTTTCTTTTTTGGAGATGGAGCAAGGCGCAGAAGTGGCAGAGCACAGCCATCCCCACGAACAGGCGGGATTGGTCCTTGCCGGTAAACTGCGTTTTCGCATTGGGCAAGAGGAGAAGGTTGCCGGTCCCGGCGAGGCCTTTATTATTCCTCCCAACGTGGTGCACTGGGGCGTGGTCGAAGAGGGGCCAGCAAAAGTGCTGGATATTTTCTCCCCTCCGCGTGAGGATTATGTCGAACGGTATAATCGCCATGCCAAGACGGGGGAGGACACAGTCTGGAAATGAGCGCTGAATTAGAAAAAAGAAATGAGCATATATGAGAGAACTGACGAAGTCTGACTGCGCCAGTGTTTTGATTGTGGCCATAACGCCTCGTCTTGAAGGGGGTGCAATCGACGTTGAGGGCGCCGCCCGAAACGTTCGCTATCTAATAGATGCAGGTGCGGATTTTATTATGCCGATGTGCGGCACGGGCTTAGTCTATGATGCGACCCTTGAGGAATACGAAACTACCGTGGGCGCCTTTGTCGATGCGGCAGCCGGTCAAGCGCTGATTGTGCCCGGGATCGGGCCAGGATTTGGTCGTTCCTTAGAAATGGCCCATATCGCTCGAGGACTAGGCGTGGCGGGGGCGATGGTGATGCCTGTCGTTGGGCCGGCCTCGGCCAATGGGGTTGAAGAGGGCATGCGGCAGATCGCGCAGGCGGCGCAGCTACCCATCATCTTGTATCAGCGCCGTTTGGACATCATGCCCGTTGACGGAGTGATTCGCCTGTGCTCCATGGAGGAAGTTGTTGGATTAAAGTATGCCGTTGATGATCTAGATGCGTTTAGTCGGATTAACGATGGCTGTGGAACGCAGGCCGCTATGGTCTGCGGTATGGCAGAAGACCCGGCCATCGAATATTTGGCTGCTGGGGCGGTGGGTTTTAGTTCGGGGATGGCTAATTTCGCTCCCCGCACAAGCTTGGCGATCCTGCATCGCTTTGCAGGGGGAGATCGCAGCGGTGCTGAGGCGCTGCGCGAAGTGATGGTCCCCTTTGAAGATCTGCGCGGTGAGCGGACAGCGCGCTACAGCGGTTCGGCGCTCCACGCTGCTATGATGCGAGCGAATCTGGCAGGCGGACCGGTAGTGCCATTTGCAGAGGACGTAGCCGAATCCGATCTGGCCCGTCTAAACGAGATGATTGATAGAGTAATGGTCGTAGAAAAGTCACTTATTGCACAATAGGGAGAGGATGTATGAGCAACGATGTTTTGCGCATAGGCTTAGTGGGCGTAGGCGGCGTATGTGATGCGGTGCACTACCCGGGCTTCAGCCGCATACCAGGCGTTGAAATTGCGGGTATATGCGAACCCAGCGACGCGCTGCGCGCTGCGCGAAAGGCCGAATGGGGCATTGATGCCTGCTATGCTGAACTGGGAGAAATGCTAGCCGAAGTTAAACCTGACGCCGTGGCCATCGCAACGCCCAACGTATATCATCGCGAACTGATCCTTCAGGCGCTCGAAGCGGGCTGCCACGTGATGTGCGAAAAGCCGCTGGGCATGGACTATGCGGAGACGCGCCTGATCTACGAGGCGGCAAAGGGCTCGGGCCTGCGCCACATGACGGCATTTACCTATCGCTTTGTCCCAGCGCTCAACTACATTCGCCATCTCGTTCACAGCGGTGAACTGGGTCAAATTCGCCACGCGCGTTTTCAGCGGCTGCAAGACTGGGGCGAAAGGTCCATCGGATGGCGCCAATACAAAGATCAAGCCGGGTCGGGTGAGCTCGGGGATATGGGCATTCACCGAATTGACTTTGCGGAGGATTTACTCGGGCCGATCGTTTCCCTTTGCGCGTCGTCCAAACAGCTGGTTCCACGCGACCTGACGCCAGACGATGACTCCTGTCGGCCTCAGGACGTCGAGGATTGGATTGCCTGGATTGTCGATTTTGCCGGCGGCACGACGGGCGTTTTTGAAATGGGTAAGCTCTCTAAGGGATTCGGTCCCGAAGGGGATCACGACCAAGCCGAGCTCAATGGAACGGAGGGTTCGGTTGTCTACCGACTGCACGCCCCCCACGAAATATTATTTGGCCGCAGAGGAGCCCCCTACGAAGTGCGTCCCGTTCCAGAAGAGTTTCTCAAACGGGCTCATTCACCGCGTGATCCGAATGAGGGTGAACCCGTTCGCACGTTCCGCTACGATCAGGCCTGGGAGTTTGTCAGCGCCATACGCGAGGGGCGCGACTGCAGACCTTCCTTCTATCACGGCATGCGCGCCCAGGCCGTCGCCGATGCGATTTTACAGGCTGCTGAGGAGCGGCGATGGGTGGACGTTCCGGAGGTAAGCGCATGAGCGAAGCGGCCAAGGCCTACGACGGCCAAGGATACTACATACACTCCGAACCCCTGCTGCCTCCAGACCTCGTCCAGCGCGCGCGCGCCGGCATGGACGCCGTTCGCGGCGGTGAATACGATACGGGTAGGCCGCCCCAGCCGTCTCCCTGGAATCCGGGTGATGACGAAGGCGTGCTTTGTAAAATTGAAATGCCTCAGCAGGCCAATCGCGCAATTCGCGAGTTGGTTGGGCACGAAGCGCTGGGTGAATGGGCCGCAAAGATAACCGGGGCCGAGTGGGTGCAAGTGTGGTGGGTGCAGCTGCTTTACAAGCCTTCAAGCGATGAAAATGCATCCAATGTCCACGTCGGGTGGCATCAGGATCGACACTATTGGGGTGCTTGGGAGGAGGAGAGCGAACTCTTTACAGCCTGGGTCGCGCTCTCTGATGTTGGACCCTCTTCTGGGCCTATGTGCTTTATACAGGGCTCCCATAAATGGGGTCAGCTGCCGGGTGGAGACTTTTTTGACCAAGACCTTGCGGCTCAGCAAAGGGGGATCTCGGTTCCGGAGGGCGCGCAGTGGAGGGAAGTGGAAGCGCACATGTCGGCTGGAGGCGCAAGCTTTCACGATGCGCTGACCTTTCACGCGAGCAGCGTCAATACCTCTGGAGAGGCGCGTCGAAGCTTTGCCGTGCATTTGCGGACAAATAAGTCGAGACCCAAGGGGGGGCGCTGCGAGGGACTAACGCAGTTTATTCAAGACGAAGATCGCTGTCCCGTCATTTATAGAGCCTAAGGCTAACGCATCAAGTTTCGTCACTGTGCAGCACTGCCCGATGCTCGCAGTCTTCAATAAATGATCCGAGTACTTGCGTAATATAGGGCGCATCTGGCTCCACGCTGAGTATGTGTCCTGAAGAGGGCAGAAAGTAGAGGCGTTTGTGGTCTGATGGCAGGGCCCGCCAAAGATCAAACGCCGAGTCGGGCCACACCGTATGTTCCTTCATCCCCATAAAAATGCAGGCCGGCTGTTTGATGGCGTTTACGCGCGGTCTCGTAGAGCGAATAAGTTTTTCAAGCTGGGCCAGCGCACAGGCGGGCATGGCGTCGTAGGTAAAGAGGCCGTGTTCGGAAAAATACTGCATGCTGCGGGTCCCTTTGGGCAGGTCGGGCAGCAGTGGATGTAGCAGAGGCGCCAGCCAGAGAAAGCGCGTTTGAACGCGGAATGCCGGTGCTAATAGGGCGATGCCGGCCACGGAAGAGGGATGGTCTGCGGCAAGTCGCGCTGCGATGACGCCACCCATGGATAGGCCCACTACGTATACTCGCTCACACAGTGTCGTTAGCTGCTCCAACGAGGAGTGGGCAGACTCTATCCAGTCGCCCCACCGGGTTGTGCGCAGATCTCCCAGATCAGTTCCATGGCCCGCTAGCCGAGCGCCTGAGACCGTAAAGCCCCGCTCGTGCAAATGGGTTCCCACCGGTCTTAGCTCGGTCGGAGAAGCCGTAAAGCCGTGAATAAGCAGCACGCCAATCGGCCCTGCCCGCAGGAGATAGGGCTCAGGAGACGGTTTAGGCATCTGAGCGTCTCTTCCATTCCCCGAGTACTAGTAGTAGGACACACAGCGCTAGTATGCTATTGCCAAAGCGCGTATAGAGTGTGTCCTCACGTATAAGAGGCACCTCTTCTACAAAGGTCGTCGTTTCCTCGAGGCCGGTCATGTATTGAATTCGACCGCTGGGCTGTATTACGCCCGATATGCCGGTGTTGGCCGCTCGGACAACCGCGCGGCCTGTCTCAACCGCCCGTATGATAGACATGGCGAAGTGCTGATACGGCGCTGCCGTCTTTCCAAACCAGGCGTCGTTGGTCGTGTTGACCAATATGTCTGCGCCCAACAGAGTTAGTTCGCGCGTTATCTCGGGAAAGATCGATTCGTAGCATATGAAGGGTCCGACTGAAATGTCTCGCCCGGGGAGTGTGATCGTACGATGAGATTTCCCGTGCGCAAACTGTCCGCTCTCTGCGGTAAGCCCCTCTAAATACTGGAAGAGGTAGGGCATCGGCAGATACTCGCCGAAGGGGACCAGGTGCACTTTGTCGGCGGTCCCAGTAACCTTTCCCTCCCCGTCGAGCATAAACGCACGGTTGTAAATGGGCGCGCTCCCTTTGCCTATTTCTCCCTCCAAGCTGCCGACGAGTAAGGGGATGCCGGTTTCTCGCGCAAGTTCCCCGATGCGCTGTCGGTAGGGAGTATAGAAGGGGTCATTAAAATAGTAGGGAAGCGCCGTTTCTGGGAAGATGATTAGCGCCGGATCGTCACGGACTAAGAGGCGCGTCAATTGGGCATAGTGCTCTGTAGTCCACTCTAGTCGATTGACTTTCCACTTGCGGTCTTGTGAGATATTTCCCTGCACTACGCCGATCCGTATACTCGGCGTCTGCGCGTTGTCCAATCGGTCGAGCCGACTGTTTCCCCAGGCAATGATCAGTAGGAGCAAGGCGCTGGGGATCAATAGGTAGCTCCGCACGCTGCGATAGCGCAGAGCCTGTGCGAGCGCAGCGTTAAACAGGGCGATCACAAAGCTTAAACCGTAAATGCCAAAGATGGAGGCCCACTGTAAAAAGGGGAGGTTAGGATACTGCGAATAGCCCATAAGCTGCCAGGGAAATCCGCTGATCATCCAGTTTTGCATCCACTCAAGCAGGGTCCAGACCGCTGCGGCATACCAGCTGAAGTGCGGTCGCTGAAAGGAGATGCGGCGACAGCATACAATAAAAGCCGCGCTGTACAGGGCCATATAGGCGATCAGCAGCAGGTTGGTGGGCACGGCAACGGCGAGCGGAAGGTTGCCGTACAGCTGCAGCGTTTCGCTGATCCAATAGGTCCGGGCCGTGGCCGATAGGAGACCCGCTGTGAGACCAGCTGTAAGAAGCTGCTTTTGGTTCCACGAAAAACTAAGGGCCCAAAGCAGGGGAACTAACGCGATCCAAGCTAGGTAAAACAGGCCTGCCTTGGGTATGCTCAGTGCGTAGAGAAGACCAGAGAGTGCGCCGAGTGCGGGCGGTCCAAATCGATCTAACGTATCTGATCCCATTAAGGGCTTTGGTGCCAGGTCGCCAGCGCAGCGCGGAGCTTTGTGAGTGCGCTCTGTTCGAGGCGGATCAGCTCGTCGCGAGAAATGCCCATGCGAGAGGCGGCTTGGCCGGGCGATTTCTTGTGCTGGTAGCGCGATTCGATAATGCGAAATTCATCATCGCTCAGCTCGTTTAGCGCGCGATGGACAATCTGGCGAAGTTCTTGGGCTTCGAGGCGTTCCTGAGCATCCTCCGGCAAAAAGAGCGTGATAAAGCGTTCGTCTAGTGCAACGCGTTCGGGAGGCGTCGTAGAGATATTTTCTGTGATTTTTTTATAAACCGGCATGAAAAACTCGCAGTCAGAATGATGAATAACGTCGTGGGCGCTGTCTAAGGCCCGTAGGAGCGGCGGTTATAGAGACCGACAGGCAAAGATTGCAGAGCTTATTCTAAGGACAAAAAATTACGACATGTGCATGAGGGGGGCAAACCGCCTGAGCGCATGGAATGGGGTAGATACCTAGAATAGGCTAAGCTGTCTTATGAACGCAATAATTGCCGTTGCCCAATGGGCAATATACTTTTTTGATTAGAGAGAGAAGGGCACTGGGTGTGTCAGATCTCTTTTAGAAATCCCATGCTACTGTGCCGTATCCAACTGTCGGGGACAAAGAGCTAGAAGGAGTGGACTGATGAAAATTGTACAGATAGAGGCGATCCCTATTTTAGTGCCTCTCAAAGCGGGATTAACAACCAAAACGGCTCACGGGGAGCACATAGATTCCCCCTATGTGATTGTTCGGGTGCATACAGACGAGGGACTTATTGGCTTGGGCGAGGCGACGCTGGCCCCTCGCTGGAGCGGAGAGACCAGTCCAGGCTGCGTTGCGGCCATAAGAGACTTGCTCGACCCGGCTCTGCGGGGTGCCGATCCGCGCAACGTGCGCGCCTGCCTCATGCAAATAAACCGCGCTCTAAAGCTGAATCCATTTACCAAAGCGGCGGTGGAAATGGCCCTGTGGGACGTGGCGGGCAAGGCTGCTGGACAGCCCCTCTATCGCCTGCTCGGGGGAAAGGTTCGAGATGTATTGCCAATGAAAATGGTCGTAGGTGCGTTTGAAGTGCCCAAGGCCGTGGCCCTAGCAGAGCAGTTTCTCGACTGGGGGGTTCGTCACCTAAAGGTCAAAGTAGGGTTAGATCCGGGACAGGACAGAGAGCGCGTGCAGGCCGTGCGGGTTCTTGCCGGGCCCGAGGTGAGTATCGGGATCGATGCCAACTGTGGCTGGAACGTCACGACGGCGCGCAGGATGCTTAGGGAAATGGAAGGGCTCAACGTTGCATTCGCCGAACAGCCGGTAGGGGTTGAGGACCCCAGTGCGCTGGGCCAATTGCGGAGTGCAAGCACCATACCCATCATGGCGGATGAGAGCGTCTTTACGCTGGCAGATGCCTGGGATCTCGTGCGGAGAGAAGCGGTTGATATTCTCAGCATCTATCCAGGTAAGACGGGCGGAATACTTCCCGCCATGGCCATTGCCAGCGTTGCAGAGTCCGCGGGTCTTGTATGCAGTATGGGCAGCAACTTAGAGCTGGGGATTGCCACTGCGGCAATGCTGCACCTCGGAGCTGCCCTACCCACCATCGACAGTGAAACGTATCCCGGCGATTTCCTCGGCCCCCTGTATCACGAGGCCGATATGATCACTGAGCCGCTGCAGCTGGGGCCGCTGGAAGCGGTCGTGCCTGAGGGGCCAGGCCTCGGAGTGACGCTTGACGAGGATCAGCTAGAGCGCTGGCGTGCGTAAGAAGATGGCTCCTTCTGCACGTCCAACCAATAAGGTGCTCAAGTCTCCGTCAATTCTACGCCGAGTCCGGTAAGCTCTTTCGACAGAGCCTGTCGTGCTTTTTCTGGCACGTCGACCCGCGGTGGTCGCGCCGGCCCCCCGGCAAGGCCGACCAGATCCAACCCCGCCTTGAGCAAGGATACATCGCCGAACTGCGTGCGCAAGTTTTCGATGGGGGCGAGCCGTTTTTGCAGATCGACCATCGCGTCCCAGGCACCGTCTTTGGCTAAACGAAACAGTTCTAGCTCGAACTGAGGTGCAAAATTAACAATGCCGGCCGTAAATCCTTCGATACCCATTTGGAAGCGCAGGTGTAGCACGCCGGGATTGTGGCGTTTGTTGCCGATCCACACAAAGCGGTCGCCCAGCTGTTGAATGGCTGCAAATAGGTTATGGGGTACCAAACAGGGATCCTTGACGCCAATAATGCGGTCGATATCAGCCAGCCTAGCAAAGAATTCGGGCGGCCATCCCTGCGTGTTATAGGGCATTAGGGGAAGCGCTGTGTGATCGGAGAGAATCCGATAGTGGCTGTAGACGCCCTCCAGATTGTCGGGTATCTGATTGCGCGTGTAGGGCGCCATGCCCAGCACCACCTGGGCATCCATTGCTTCGTATTGGGGGAGCAGTTCTAATGCGGTTTTGAGGTTGCCCGGCACCGTCGGTATGACGAGTGCGCGCCCAGCCGCCGTTTCGAGCCCTACCTGACACAGGTTTGCTAACTCGTTAGCGCTCAGCGCATTGATTTCTCCCGTGCCGCCACCTATGCTCAGTACGCGCACGCCCTGTCCGATGAGGAAGTCGAGGTTACGGGCGAACCCGTCCGTATCTAGCTGGGCGATATCGTCTTTGAGAAAGGGCGTGACAGTATAGGCATGAACGTTTCTCAACTGACCTTTGAGTTCTTCCGAAAACATGCGATCGAATCTCCTTGGGATGGTCGGTTAGTCTTTCTCGATGTTAAAGTATGATACCAGCAGCAAAAGCGAGCAAAATTATACCTGATTGACGTTGGTAAATGGAGGGACTTTCAGCGACGCTGATTCTCTCATTAGAAAATTTGCTCTCAGGCGGTGAGAGCCCTATTATGACTTCAACTCAATTGAGAGGTATCGTTGCGCCACAGGGAGATAGGATAGCGTGGAACCGTCTATTCACATGTTTGCTCGAGGGGATAAAAACCCGCTGTCCTACTATCGCCAGGTGCCTGGTGTAAAGCGTTTGGTCGTGGATTTGGGAGGAGCGCCCGGTCAGGTAGTAGAGAAGGTGTGGATGGAACACGTGCTAGGTGAGCTAGCCGAAGTGGGGTTGGGGCTGGCTGTCGTCGAGAGCTTTGTCGTCAGCAATGCTATCAAACTGGAACTGCCGGAGCGCGATCAGCACGTCGAGGCATTTTGTCAGACGCTGCGAAACTACGGAGCGGCCATGCGAGCGCGAGGCGCAGAGGGGCCCTTCCGCGTGTGCTATGATTTCATGGGTCCGGAAAACTGGTGGCGCAACCTACTGGCCGTGCGCGATGAGGCCGATCGCGTCTGTATTGGCTACGATCCTAGGCAACCAGAGCCCGAAGTCGAGCAGTTGGGCGACCGGCCGCGCTTAGGCTATCCCGAAAGCTACACGGACAGAGAGTATCAACGGTTGGTCGGTCTGTACCGAGAACGCGGAGAGGAGGGGTTATGGGAGGCCCTGACGCACTTTCTTCGCGCGATAATTCCGGTAGCAGAAGAAGAGAACGTGTGGATGGGACTGCATCCTGATGATCCTTCGTTCAACGTCCGTGCGCGACCGCGGATCGTCAAAGATCGAGCGGCATTAAAGAGAGTCGTTGGGATTGTGCCTAGCCCGTCCAATGGCATTACGTTTTGTCCGGGCAGTCTAGCAACCCGTCGAGAAAACGACGTGCTAGCGATCGCTGAAGAGCTGTGGCCGCACTTTGTATTTTGCCACTTTCGCAACATACGATTCCTGTGGGACGGCGACCAGAACGGTGAGACGGCGTTTTTGGAAACGTATCACGCAGATGACAAGGGCGCCGTACCCATACCAGCACTGCTTGGGCTACTACACGCCAAGGGATGTACGGCCCCATATCGCGCTGACCATGCGCCCGGCATGTATGGTCACGACCTCAACTTTGGCTATGGGCTGGCTGCCCGGGCGCAGGGACTCAGTTATTTACAGGGGATTCTGGCCGGTTTGACTGCGTTCAGAGTCTGAGAAAGAATCGTGAAATGACGCCAGCAAAGGCCTTACGAGAATGGACAGTTAGAAGCGGTCGAAGATGAATCTGACAGAGCGCGTTAAATGCACGTTGAGTATTTATATATCCGAAAAAATCCATGAATAATAAAAGAGTAACCAACGGCGGCCCCCTCTTATTTTTCTTTGTGCTGATCGTATTATACGTAATCGCCTCTGATTTTTTGATGGATTACACGCCTGTCTTATCGACGGATCCTATACCGGGCGTTAGGACGGGGTGGTAATGGAGTTGTGTAAACCTACCCAAGCCGACTGCTGAGCCAAAAGAGCAGATCTCCCTTGGTGTAAATGGATGCGCGCACCGTCCTACCGCGAGTGGGTAATCCAATACTTAGATCATGTATTGTGAAGGGATACAATCATTCGACTCTCAAAAGGCGAAAACCAAGACCACCGTGGAAACTGGAGCGAAAACCAAAGGACAGTAGTTCCCGGTCTGAGCCGCGATGTGCAGAAGAGCTAGACTGAGCATCATAGCTGAATCCTCCTCCACGCATTACGCGATGTAAACCTTCAGAAGACCCCTGTGGATCCATCGATTCGCTTGTGTCGTATTCTCCATATTTATCCTGACACCATTCCCAGACGTTGCCGTACATATCGTGCAAACCCCAGGGGTTAGCTCGTTTCAAACCGACGGGCTGCGCATGTTTCTTACCCACATTCCACGTATTACCTGCATACCAAGCATATTCACCTAACAAACGCTCGCTCTCACCAAAAGACCAACGCGTTGTTGTTCCTGCGCGTGCGGCATATTCCCACTCTGCCTCAGTGGGCAATCTATATATTTCTTTTCCAACCGTCTGATTGAGTCGATTAATGAAGGCCTGCGCATCATCCCATGAAACATATACTACAGGATGATTTGGCTGTGAGATCACGTCCATTTCACTGAAGATAATGTCGTCTAACTGACTTCTACTTGCATCTAACCATGGCTTAGTATCCATGACAGATGCCCACTGCTCTTGAGTCACTTCATATTTACCCAGATAGAAGCCATTGCTCAACGTTACTTGATGTTGAACTTCGTCCGCGCTTCGACCCCGCTCTTCCATGGGAGATCCCATTAAAAAAGATCCTCCGTCAATCCACATAAACTCCATTTGAGTATCCCCTGATAATGTGGCAGTGAGTGTTAAAACTCTATTGGAATAGCTGGATCTGGGCTCTTCGTTGTTGGTAGGGGATTCGGTTGAACAAGAGGTAGAAAAAAGAGCGGTCGTTACCGTTATGAGTAGGATTTGATATGGCACAGATATATTTTTCATTCCTTGAACTCCCTTCTTATAGCGCTGCTTTCTCACCCAAGTGGCTCTATAGGACAGAATACTTGAATCGGGATTTGTCAACAAAGGGGGAAAAAATTAGAGGTAATGGTAAGTTCGGATAGTTGGGTTAAGCGCACCCGGCGTTGAAAAAATAGCGGATCGTATTCCCATAAAGTGAGTGGGGCCTAAACGGTTTTAAACCAGCGAAACCTTGGGTTGTGAGCTCAACAATATAGTAAGTTGCTCCCTCTCACATTATGCTCTAATCTATGTGTGTTTTTTGGATGAAGTTACGCGTTGGAGGTGCATATGAGATGGCTTTGTACGTTGGTTTTGTTGATGGGGTGTGGAGCCCCGCCAGCAACCATTAAGGTGGCGACTTATAACATCTATTGGTTGGATGATGGTATTTCAACTGAAAGACGAGAGCGACTGCAGCAGGTTGTTCGAGAATTGGACGCCGATATCATTGGGTTCCAAGAGATTCAGTCTCGTGCGGCGTTGGCAAATATTTTGCCCGACCATTATGAGATTGGAATTTTGGACGACGAAGAGGAACTGCTAGAGCTTGCGATTGCGGTTAAACGACCTTTGACCATTGCGTCATTGAAGATGGTCTTTCCCGACGAAATATATGATGGTGCATTTCCGCGGAAACGCGACTTGCTAGAGGCTCGAGTCGAAGGGGTTGGGCAATCGCTGCACGTCTTGGTTCATCACGCTAAGTCGCGGAGGGGCGGGCGTGTGGAAACCGACGAGCGGCGCGTGAAGGCCTCGAAAATGATAATGGAGTCTTTGACTAGTCGGGTCGAGCAGGATCGCGTGATTCTTTTGGGTGATTTTAATGACAACCCGGACGATCAGTCGTTGAATATTTTGGAATATGGTACCACCAATGCTGTGGGGGGAATAGACGAAAAACCGGATGCGTTTTTATACAATGTTACGGAGTCTCTATTAGAGAAGAATTACTGTTCGTATGGATATAACTACTTATATGACGACATAAAGGAACCCACGTTTGACCCCGTCGTTGAAGGCGCGCGCGAAGAGAACAACAAGTGGCGTGGTCGCGAGCATGATTTCTTTAACGATGTAAAGGTTAAAGCGATTTTATTTGATCAGATTTTGGTGTCCCAAAACCTAAGAGACCATGTGGTTGATCGCGGGGTGTTTACGGGTGCATCGGCAGTGGTGGGCACGAGATCGCGCATTCGATTTAAAGGGGATGATTTGTCGTATACCACGCGGGGCAGTTTTGCGTCTGATCACGTGCCGGTGTGGGCGCTGTTGAAGTTTTGATTGTATGCCTAACGGGACGGTGGGTCTATAATAGTATGTGAGTGCAGTATCTGTCGAAAGCGGTTAGGCAAGGGGGTAAAGCTCATTAACGGCCTGGGCGCATAGCGCCTTCCTGCCTGCGCCGGGGGCAAAGGATTCTTGGCAATGGCAAATCAGCGCACCAGTACCATCTTCTTTTGTTGTAAGTGACCAGCGCTTTCCATCCGATAGAGATAGGTGCCCGAGGCCATTTCACGGCCAGCTTGATCCCGGCCGTCCCACGCCACGGTGTGGGTGCCTGCCGCCCCGTGTTCTAGCGTCCAACTGCGGGCCGCCTGGCCCGAGAGGGTGTAAATGGTCAGCTTGACCTTACCAGCGGTGGCCAGAGTGTACTCTATAATCGTCTGACCGTTGAAGGGGTTGGGTGAGTTTTGCCCGAGGGAAAAGGTGGCCGGGGCGCTCTGCGCGGTCGCTGCTACCGCCGTGGAACCCGTACTTTCAAGGATAAATCGGCTGGTCATATACTTTTCCACTTCGGAACGGCTCAGCGGTGCCGGGTGCAATTGGCCTGTAGACCACAGCTCTAAGGTGCTGGTGTGGAAAGGGCTTTCCGGATCTTCTGAGTTGCCGACTGGCAATATACTCTGTGACTGATCCACTCTGTCCAATGGCACAAATTGAGTGTAGGCCTGAGTCCGCTGTGAATGGATGGTATTACCGTCGGTTATCGACAAAGCCGGGAAGGATAGGGCCCGGCTCTGGTCGGGTGAGGCAAAGCCGTGTAACCCCTCAAAATACCCCAGCTGCTGCTGGCTGAGCTGCATCTGAGCCTCCAAAGGCCAGGTAGTAGGATCTTTGCCGTAGCGGTTTCCTGCACCGCGCCAGGCCGCTGCTAGTAGCTGGTCGATATACGCCATTTCTTCCGGCTCTAACCCCTCTTCCAAGCGACTGCGGGCCGAACGGACAAAATTGACTAGGCCGGTGGCACCGCCGCCGAAGCGTAGGGCCAAGTCCGTGTTGTTCTGCCGAAAGCTGAGGTTGATCAGTGAGGTCAGCGCTCCTCCGGCTTCGGTGATGGATGCTGAAGCGCCCTCCTCGAGCCATCCTTCCAAATAGTCTAGGGCCGCCGCTGCGTCCGTTGAAAGCTCGTGGGCTCCCTTTGCGCGCAGGCTGTAGGCTATGGCGACGAGGTCTCGTCGCACTGGGTTGACGCTGTCGTAGTGCACCGCCAGCACCTCTTCGGGGGTAAAGCGCTCTCTGCGCTCGAGCAGCTCTGATAGCCTCCAAGAGCGGATATTGTGACCGGCACCGCCTGTGGAGATTCCGAGAGGAATGGGGTAAAACGAGCCAATGGGCAGGTGGTTGGCCGAAAACACATAACCGCGGCTGGGATTGATCATTTGCGGCAAGAGCTGGGGAGGTACAACGCCCCGCCATTCATATTCTGCCGCGCTGCCGTCATGTGCTGCGTTGCCGCCCTTTGGCGCCTGCGGCGAACGCAGGGGAAGAGCCAGCGCGGTGCGGTAGCCGACGGCACCGCTGCGGTCGGCAAAGACTGCGTTGACGCTGGGGAAGACCCAGTCGTCCAAAGCCCGAGCAAACTCCGTCGCGTTCTGCGCCCGCACCATCTCCATGGCGCCCCGGATCGTCTCGCCTCCGGTATCCCAGCCGGGGATGCGCTTGAGGGCAACTGGGGGCTCGTCGGGGCGGGCAAAAGCGTACTCGGTTATTACCGGCCCCAAGTGGGTCTGACGAACCACGAGCTCTACAGGCTCTGCCTCTTTGATCGCGATGGTCTCTCGGCGAATCTCCATCTGCCGCCAGGCTCCGTCAAACAGGTATTCGTCGGACCGAGACTGCTCAGTCTGGAGTCGGAATAAATCGGCTTGGTCGGCTCCCAGCGCCGTTACGCCCCAGGCTACGTCGCGGTTAAAGCCGATCAGAATAAGCGGCGATCCCGGCACGCCGATCCCTCGGGTATCAAAGGTTCTTCCGCGTATGTGGAACTCGTAAAAGAGTGAGGGGTTGGTCACCGGCGTTTGAGGGTCGCTGACCAGCACTGCCGAGCCGGTGCTGGTTTTATCGCCGCCTATCGCCCATGCGTGGCTGAACTTGGGACCTGCGTCGCCGCCCAATCGCAGCTTAGCATCTTGGCCAAACCCGTTTTCACTCATGTAGGCCTGGGCTCGAGCCAGCCAAGCAGGGTCTACGTCTTGGCGCTGCACGACTGCCGCCGCTTCGTCGACGCGAAGAGGGGGGGTATTGGTCTGCCGACTCAGGTTGCGGTAGGCGATGAGGTCCCGTGTTCCGTCGGTGCCGAAGTACTGCCCTATCTGCCACCAGGAGGCGATGCAGTCGACCGGAGTCCAGGGTTCGGGCACCAACCCAACCTCGGCATAGAGTTTGTGCAAACGGCCCTCGACAAAAAAGTCGTTGACCCCCTGACTGTAGGCCTCCAAGAGTGTCAGAGTCGCCTCGTCGAGCCTAGTCGCTGCGTTGCGTGCGCTGTGATACAGCCCAAAGGTGCGCATGCGCCTGTCGTGCGTCAGCGCAGTCTCCCCGCGAGGGCGGATTTTGGGGACGTCTCCTAAGACTTCGGCGCTGCGGCCTTGGATCATTCT
>CALDFW010000127.1 GCA_937942165.1 uncultured bacterium
GGTGCAAACGGAAGCCATGGTAATCACGGCTGAGGCTCCGTTGGTCGAACGCTCGTTGACTACCAGTCGTGCATCGATTGGTTTAGCCGAGATCAACAACACGATGCCGGTGGCTGATCTGCAGGAACTTATCAATACGACTCCCAGCGTTTTTCGCGGCTATATTCGCGGTGGACGCAAGGCCGAGGCCAAGGTTTTAGTAGATGGTATCGACGTCTCTGATACCTACTTTCGCGCAGGCGAAGGGGCCAATACCTACAATCCATATACAGACGTAAATCGCACCTCCGATGGTGAATTTACGGCCGTCGGTATCAATGCGAGCAACGTGCAGGCGCTCGATATTGTAGCCGGCACGTTCAACGCCGAGTACGATGCGGCTAGCGCGGGTGTTATCAACGTCGTAACGCGCGAAGGGGGCGATGAGCTAGAAGGTCGCCTATTTATTCGCAGCGGCCTCGGTGGATATAAGAATGCAGGTCCCGACGTATACGAGAGTCGCGTCAATCCCAAGCCCGCCGAAGATGGTAGCGTCGACAAGACGACGTACTACGATCTGTATGAGCAGGCAAGAGACGATCTGTTGGCATCAGAAGATGCGGCCGACGTGGCGAAGGCGCAGCAGTACTACACCTTTAGCCCTAACGACGTCACCTACGGAAGCAATCCTTCAAGCGAAGTCGAGCTTTCATTGGGAGGCAAGCTGCCTGCTATCGGCACCAACTTTTATCTGACCACGCGCTATCTCAACGACGAGGGATTGCTGCCTAACACGCTCAATCGCTCGATGCGTCATTCGCTTAAGTTGACGCACAAGGCGGGCGATAATCTCAAGCTAACTGGCAACGTCATGATCGATGACGGAGGCGAGTTAGGTGGGTGGGTAAACCGCAACTTCAGCGGTAAATATTCCTACTATCCTCAAGGTGCGTTGGGCAATAAGAAGTTGGGCACCATGATGTATTTGGGAGCCAACTACTCGTTTTCGCCCAACACGTTTTTAGATGTGAAAGTGTCTAACGTGACGCGTTCAAGCACGTTTGGCTATTCCGATGATAATGGAAACGGCATCGTCGAAGACGGCGAAGACGGCGATTTCATATTCATCGACAGCGCAGAAGAGTCAGAGAAATACCTCGGCGTTGATGGTAGCGGTGCGGATGCGGACGGTAACTTCACGTATTTTACGACTAATCCGGGCAACTCGAAGAACTTTGACTTGCCGTTTGGTTCCAATCAGTATCGTCTCGGTCAGCCGGGTTTCTTTTACGAGGAACTCAATCGCGATGTGCTGCAGTTTAAGGCGGACCTGACGCACCAAGTCAACTTCCATCACCAGCTAAAAGCAGGTGTGTTGTTGCGCAAGCACTCCGTTTCGCAGCTGATGCAGCGGACCCAGGTTACGGTCGGCTATAGCAACCTGCCGTTTGAGATTGGCGAATACGAGCGCAGTCCTTCGGAGATGGCCGTATATGTGCAGGATAAGATCGAGTATGAAGGCATCATCATTAATGCGGGCGTGCGCCTTGACGGCCTCAACGTTGATGCTGAGCAGATTGCCGACTTTTTCCGTCCATCAGAAGAAGCCGAATACGCGTACGGAAACGGTCAGACGCAGGTCTATCGTCGTCCGATTCGCAAAGGGGCCGTCGATACCAAGTGGTTTTTGCAGCCTCGATTGGGTATCTCACATCCCATCAGCGAGAACGCGGCAATGCACTACTCGTGGGGTAAGTTTTACTCCCCGCCGTCCTTCTCTAAGCTGTACGATAACTACGCTAGCTTTGCCAACCCGTCGTATCCAAATATTTATGACGTAGAGGCAGACCCGACGACGTCGACCGCCTATGAAATGGGTATTCAGTACAGCTTTCATCCAGAGTATCTGGCCGATGTAACGGCGTATTATCGAGATATCGAAAACTACGGCAACGTTAATTTCGCCATTAGTCCAGCTGAAGCGGGATTTGCTAACTACAGCTTCCGCACGTCGGGCGGATATGCCGATAGCCGCGGTATAGAGCTGGGTATTGAGCGTCGTTCAAATAGCCGTATCAACGGTCGTTTTAACTACGCCTACAGCTACATCAAGGCTTCGCGCAGTGGTAACAACTCGACGCCTTTCCCAAACAAGACGTCTTTTTCGCACGCGAGTGATACAGACGTAGATGCCTTGGGCACGGCGCTTGATAACAAAGAGTCGTACAACACATACGAAGCCAATGTCAACGGGGGTGGTAACCCACTGGTATCGGGTTACGATCGCGCGCATCGCATCGGCTTGACCGTGTTGGCTGCACTGCCTGCCGAAGTCGAGCTGGCGCTGATTACGACGGCCGAAAGTGGTTTTAACTTCAACATTACAGCGACCACTGAGGATCCGCGTGCGCGCGAGACCGATCGCGCACCGTGGAACATGCGCATGGACATGCGTCTCAACCGCGGATTTAGCCTAGGCGGTTATGAGTTAGGTGGATTTTTCGAGGTGAGAAACTTGATGAATCGCGAAAATATCCTGACCTATGACAACCGCAACGTGCCGAGTGTCACCAAGTGGGAAGAAGATGGAGATCCGACTGGAGACCTCAATCGCGCATTCACCCGTGAGAGTCAGGCCATTTACGATATTCCGCGAATGGCTAACCTCGGCATAACCGTGGATTTCTAATAGGAGCTATATCATGCATATGCGAATAAAAAAGACGTCGCTGTGGGCGGTGGCTCTGCTCTTTGGTATCGTCGGTAGCGCTGCCGCACAGAAAGCGGGAGGCGTTTTTACGGCGGGCGATATCTGGGAATCATTTCTCCCGAGTAATGCGAGCCTTAGTCCATATACGGAAGTAGCCGATGATCCGAAAAAGAGCTACGACCTATTCCGAGTCGGTAACTGGGATCGCCAGTGGACGACTCCGACCCAAACCTACCCCGGCGGTGAAAATATCCACCTGCCCTGGGGACAGGACATACAGATGTCGATGTACAGTTCGAGTGAAATCAACAATTTCACGGACTCGAACGCGCCTAACGCCCAAAACTATCTGCTGGGATTTTATACGACTAACCTAGCGGGAGCCGGCGACGCCAATCGCGATTACACCAGCGATGGGGGTGCCTATTGGGCTGATAGCGACCGCAATGAGATGCACTATACGGGCGCTATGCCGACCAACTTAGGAGTCGACGTGAAGTGGCGCATGCGTCAGTATGCTGCCAACCACGCCAACTTGAATGACTTTATTCTCATCGAGTTGGAACTGACCAACACCGGCGTCCTAGATGCAGATGGCGACGGCGTGCCGGAAAAGACGGACAACCGCGTAGAAGCGCTCACGCTGCACATGCAAAATGAGCCGATCAACTCGATGACCAACCGCAACAACGGTCGTAGAGGTGCTAGCGGATGGTTTACTGGCCCCACTTCAGGCTACGACGCTACGCTGGACGGTAGCGGTGCTGCGTGGGACGTACCGGTTGTGTTTACCGGTCCTTCTCCCAGCTCGCTGAACGAGCCCCATCCCGTTTTTGGCGGCAGTAGCGGTTGGTCTGCCGACGGATCGCGCCTCTTGGGTAATACGATGCGCCGTCGCGGGCACTACTACGACATCTACAATGGGATGCAGTGGATTGCCGCCAAGCAGGGGGCCATGCCCGCTGCCGGTAGCAGCGCGGGTCAAGAAGACAAGCGGACGATCTACGATAGCCATCCCGTAGGTGAAGGCGCTGAACGCGGCTGGTACACCTCTGTGCTCAAGGACGACGGAGGACGTGCCGACGCACGCGCAGCCCATATTTATGCGATGAGCACGTTTTTTAACGGCGAGTCGATCGGCAGCCGTTCCTGGGATAAGGGCGCTTCAATCCAAAGCGCGAGCGCTTTGGTTCCGGACCCCAGCTGGTTTGATCCCGATCATCCAGATATCGTGCCCGGCGATCCACTTTCGTTTATCAACGCCGTTCGTCCGGAAGGCGAACGCGGCCAGCCGCGGGGTGATATGAAGTACAATGACACCTTCGTGCAGAACTGGGAAGTCGATGCGAGTAAGAGCCTGGCAGACCAGCCCGATTGGGCTTGGACAAATGGCTATACGATTGCACACGGCTTTGATGGACAGCTGCTCGTGGGTATCGGTCCATTCGACCTGGAAGTCGGCGAGACGATTAACTTAGTGCTCGTCGAGTATGGAGGTTTTCGCCTACAGGGTGCCCGTGCTGCGCGTCAGACAGCCCAGTGGGTGTACGATAACGACTTTCAGGTGCCGTCGCCGCCGCCGACGCCGAATATGGTGATTGCGCCGAATACAAACGTCAAGATCGATGTCAAGTGGGATGATCGGGCCGAGTCGGATCCTAACTTTGCCGGCTACAAAGTCTATCGTTCTGCGCTTTTTCCTCGCGTAGACTCACAGCAGGTGGGTATTCGCGTGGTGGATCGCTATCACGAGCAGACAAAGGAAAATCCGACCGATGCCGAATTGGCGGCACTTGGAAAGGATAACAATCCGAATATCAGCTCTGCGTCCTACAAGCCGCAGGAGCCCGCAGCATGGGGCCCCTATCGCCTAATCAAGCACGTTCCCGCCAGTGAGTTGGGGAACTACCTGAACGATGGAGAAGACAGCGGCACGTATAAGTATAAGTTTGAAGATGCAAGTGACTTGGTCACATTCGGCTTCACCTACTACTACTACGTGGCGGCTTATAATAACGATCCTGGCTCAATTAACGGTCAGGCATTTAACGGTCTTGAAACGCATCGTCACAACTTTAACGGGCGTGACGGTTTGTGGAAGGGCACATACCACTATGCGACGGCTTCGTCTTTCTTTCCCGGAAATTTGGAGGGTCAGAAAGACATTGGGGCAGCGTTTATCCTCAAGTCGCCCCTCGTCGATTCTGCGGAATTGGCCAATGGAAACCTCTCTGTTCGCGTAGTGCCGAACCCCTATAAAAAGGGCGCTCTGCACGATACGGGCACGGAACACAAGATGCTCTTTATCAACCTGCCCACTGGCACGAAGGTTACGATCTTCGACGTTGCTGGTCAGGTTGTCGACGTCTTGCGTTTCAATGGCACGAATGCCTATGACGGCACGCTATTCTGGGATATGTTTTCCAAGGATGGTATCGAGGTTGCAAGTGGTCTATATATTTACGTGGCCGAGTATCCGGGTGGTTCGCAGACCGGGCACTTCGCCATCCTACGCTGAATCGATCTTGTAAATGGAGGCTTATCATATGAAAGCTTTAAAGATGATCGCAGTGCTGGGTATGGCCGTGCTCGTGGCTGCCCAGCCATCCGAAGCTGGAGTGGGTAAATCCGGTCTCACGGGTGCGGCTTTTCTCAAGGTGGGCGTTGGAGCACGCGCCGTGGCCTTGGGTTCGGCCTACACTACGGTAACGGGTGATGTAAATCAGATGTTTTGGAATCCGGCTGGTACCGCGATGAGCGGTGGCAAAGCTGAGGTCCTGCTTTCGCACAATCAGTGGATAGCCGATCTGTCGCATCAGGCGGTAGGCTATGCGCGTGATATGGGCGATATGGGTACGCTGGGGATTGGCGTTGTAACGCTCGGACTGAGCGATATCGCGGCCGATCGCGATGCGGTGCCGCAGTTTGTTCTCGATGCTGGGAGCTTTGATCCCAATGATACCGAGACGTCGGGTAGCTATTCCTATCGCGACCTGGCCATCGGCGTCACGTGGAGTCGTCATATTACCGATCGGCTCGATATGGGGATGACCGGTAAGATTGTCCGCCAGGCGATTGACGGCGTCAGCGCTACGGCCTACGCCGCTGATTTTGGCGCGATTTACCGCGTCAGAAGCGGCATGCGCATTGGTGCACGTATCAATAACTTGGGCAGTGACCTGACGTTTTACGACATTGGTGCGCCGCTACCGCTGATCTTCAGCATTGGTGCGGCTGCTGATTTGCTGCAGAATCGCGACGATGGCATGCAGGTGACGCTGTTGGCGGACGCGACGAAGCCGCAGGACGGTGAGCAGCTGCTCTACACCGCGGTCGAAGTCCGACTGCTCGATATGCTTCAGCTGCGCTCTGGCTATAAGTTTAATTACCAGGGATCAGAGGATGAGAAAATCGACGAGGTTGACGGCACGGCATTTGGTGCATCGCGCACGGAAGAGGGCCTGACTGCTGGATTGGGTCTCAACCTAGGCATGGGTAGTTATAATGCCACGGTTGATTATGCCTTTACCTCGTTTGGCATTCTCGACAGCGTGCATCAATTCTCGCTTAAGTTCCAGTTTTAAGAGCGAATACTTGATGTAGATCTAGATGGGAGGCCCCCGGGATATACGCTCGGGGGCCTTCTCCTATTTATGCGTCGGAAAATGGTCCGAGCGCGACGAGTGCTTGGGTTTTTGTAGCGATTCCTATTTTACCGCTTGTGAACGCCGCTAGTCGCTGGCCCCAGCGACTGCTGAGAGAAGAGCCTCGCATTGGACGGTTCGTCTTATTGGAACACATTTAGAAGCTTTAAAACGCTGTTCTTTGTCGTGCTTTTGTGCGCTTCCCGTAGCAGTGCCCAAGCCGAAAGCGCGTTGGTGGACCGGCTGGATAACTCTATATATGAGCTGTCTAGCCACGCCTCACGCCTGACTGGATATCCGGGGGCTGAAGCAGCGGCTGACTGGATAGAAGGCCAGCTGCTGGGCATGGGCGTAGGTGAGATCCATCGCCACGAGTTTCCTCTGTTGATGCCAATAGACGATGGGTTTACGCTCGAATTAGACGGACAATCACTCCCAATACACGGCCTATGGCCCAATCTTATTCGCACTTCGACGCTCCCCGAGGATGGCATAGGAGGTCCGCTCGTATACGGAGGCGACGGTTCATCGCTCGAGGGGAACAGAGTCGACGGCCGCATTGTATTACTGGAGTATGAATCTCAGGATGCGTGGGTTGGAGCCTTCCAACTAGGTGCTAAGGCCGTTGTGTTCCTGGCTTCAAACGGTGCGCATCGCGCTGAAGCCGCACAAAAATTTCTCTCTGTTCCTGCAAACCTCCCACGTTTTTTTGCGGATCAACACGTGTCTGCCGTGCTCCGCCAGCGAGCCGCTGACAAACCAGCGGTCAGGCTGAGTGGTCGCATGCCTATGAGACGGGTATCGGGGCACAATATCATAGCGATCATAGAGGGACGCGACGTCCAACTGCGCGATGAAGCGGTCTATGTGACAGCCTATTACGACGCTATGTCGCCCGTGCCTGCAGTTGCACCGGGAGCAGAGCAATCGAGCAGCGCTGCTGCTCTGCT
>CALDFW010000128.1 GCA_937942165.1 uncultured bacterium
CTCAGCGAACTCTTGGCGGAGATGCCTGTTATTTCAAAGGGATTGGTCGCTGACACGCTGCGGCGCGTCCGCGGAGATATGCAGTCTCTGCGATTGGATATGGTTCACCAGAGTGCAGGTTGGCGCAGGGATTTAGAGGAACTACGAGCGCAGATAAGCCTGTGCGGAGTGGAGCTTGCAAAGGTCGTTTCAGAAGGCATGGCCTTGCCGGCTGAAGGTGATGGTGAATGGCAAAAAGGGGTGCAGCATATTGGCGAGCGCTGTTCGCTTCTGCGTGCTGATTGGTTGGCTATGAGTGAGTTCATAGCGAGTCGGGGAGAAACGCTGCGTGGTGAAGTTGAGGTATTGGGTGCTAAAGTGAGCGGGAGAGGACGTCAGCTATACGGCGAGGTAGAAGCACTGAGAGGTTCGTTGGGAGAAACTGCTCAGCGTCTCGCCGTTGAAGCAGAGGCGCTTCGCGCACAGATGACTGCGTCTTTACAGGAACTGCAACGCGACGGTGCTCGGGTTGATTTCGAGCGAAACTACGCAGAGGCGGTGCAGCGTTTGCGCGCGGAAATAGATGCGCTTTGCGAGATGGCTTCCGAGAGGAAGCGATACTTGGGCAACGAATTTGAAGCATGGGGTAGCGTGCTGCCGCGCATGGCATGATGCGTTAGTTGAGCATGCCTAGCCGACCGGATATAACCCGAATGTTTTGTTCTATCTCGTCATGGTCTGGCGGGCTCTGTGCCCGCTGTAAATACTCTTCGAAGGCCTCTATAGACTGTTTGTATTGGTGTGTCCTGTAGTACAAGAATCCCAGATCTCGATAATTTTCAGCCTCATCTGGTAGCAGCCACGCAATCCGCTGTCCGCAGCAAATTGCTTTGTTTAGCCGCCGCTCATTGACGTGAACGCGCTTTAGGTTGCGCAGCATGCGCGCTAAAATATCGCGCGGCTTGGCCGGTGCTATAAAGTGTTCGGATAGGCGGAGCTGCTTTCCTTCGACGACGGGCAGTCGTTCGGCCAACTGAGTTCTATGGAGACAGATCCCGCCTAGAAATGGATCGATAAATAGGGGATCGTTAGACGCATCGCAGCGCACCAGAAAGTGGTAGGGAAAGTTAACTCCAGATATCGATAGTCCGACGCGGCGTCCGATCTCTATGTAGACGAGCGATAGCGTGATGGGGATACCCAGGCGGCGTTCAAGCACGGCGTCCAAATAGCTGTTTTGCGGGTCGTCGTAGGCTTCCCTATTGCCGCGAAATCCCAATTCTTCAAACAGATAAGTATTAAAACAGCCGATCGTATCTTGGAGACCTGAGCTCAGATTGGGCGGAGAAAACCCGTCGGCGAGCCCGTCTAGCATGCGCAGATAGTGGGCAACGTCGAGATTTGGACGGTGCTCTTGGGCAATGAGGAGTGCTCCCCTATCTAACTCGATAGGGCCTTGGGTAAATTGAAAAAATAGGTCTGATGGGTGCATTTGCATCGAGCGCTATCCTGCGCTGAGCGGTTTGTGGGGTAGGCCCATGCACAGCAGTAAGCGGAGAGCGTCCTTGTCGCTAGGCGCAGCGATCGTATATCCAGCTAAACTGCTTCGGCGTATGTTCATCGAGCCTCCGCTGGTTGCGTTCGGCCAAGCGGGCATAGCGTGGGCCGAGCTTACAGAGGAACTCTTGCGCCTCGGCGGCTTCGGCCGAGAGGTTCGTGCGGGTTTCGACCGACCACGTGCGCACCAGGTGCTCAATAATCTCGGCGTAGTGGTGTGCGGTATATACGCCAATGCGCTGGGCGACCAGAGAAAAGCGGTCAAAGAGGTTGGGATCTTTTCCGTCGTACATGAGGTGGGCGGGCATGACGACCTGGTTTTTCATCAAGTCGCGAAACGCGAGAATTGCGCCGCTGGGATCGACGTCAAAAATATGCGATATGAAAGCGGTATAGGCTTTTTCATGACGGGCCTCATCTCCCGCTATGATACCGCAGATCGTCTTGAGGTGTTCGTCCCCGGCGTGCTGTGCTAAACGGGCCACATTGCGGTGAGAGATGCGCGTTGCGCGCTCCTGAAAAGACGTGTAGACAAAGCCCTTGTAGGGATCCTGGTGAGCGCCGGGGTCAAAGCCGTTGCGTATGAGATGCTGAATGGTTACCTCGACTGAGCGCATGTCGACGCGGCCACTCAGATAGAGGTAGCGATTGAGCAGGTCGCCGTGGCGATTTTCCTCGGCGGTCCAGCCGCGCGACCAGCGCGACCATGCGCTATCGCTGGCACCTGTCGGATCCGAAACGCCGTCAAAGCTGTTGAGCAGCGTCTGATAGGTGGGAAGCGCTTCTTCTGTAACCATATCACCCACGAGAACGACGAGGACCTCGTCGGGAATAGCAGCGCAGTCTGTGCGAAACTCGGCTAGCGCCTCGGGCCAGTTCTCACTCGTCATATCGGGCAGAAAATCGTTGGGCTGCCAGCTGTCCTCAACGGACTTTAGGTTGGAGAGCTGTCCCTCGACAAAGTCTTCCATGTCGGCAATAACTTCTAGCTTTTCAGGCTGCACAAACGATACTCCCGCTATGTGTTACATGGGGTAGATGGTGTTTTGATAAAGGTAACTAGTGTGCGGCAAAATTCAATCTCCATATGCGCAGGCGCTGGTCTTGGGCTGCGGGCATGGCATCCGAGGAGAAAGTAATTAACCCAGAACGGGCTCTATGCAGCTTGGATCGTCCCACGCCGCAGCATTCATCTGGGTCGAGACGGGATGAGCCCGTAAATCGTCTCGTAGATAGGGCTTAAGCATATCCTGTAGCTGAGTACGATTTTCCGGATCCGTCGTTAGCCAACGCAGCTGTGCGTCAGCGTCCAAAATGATCGGCATGCGGTGGTGAATGGGCGCAACGCCTGGGCTGGCTTCAGTTGTTAGAATCGAACAGGTGTGCAGCAGCTCACCGTCGGGTGAATTCCACTCTTCCCACAGTCCAGCCATGCTGAAGGGGCGTCCGTCGGCCATGGAGAAATAGTGGGGCGTCTTGCCGTGTGGCTGCTTTTTCCACTCGTAGTAGCCGCTAGCGGGCAGCAGGCAGCGGCGGCGTTTGAACGCTGCGCGGTAAGCGGGTTTTTCCGCGGCCGTTTCGGCCCGAGCGTTGATCATTCGGCTTCCCATGCGCGCGTCCTTGGCCCAAAATGGAACCAGCCCCCACTGCAGCACGTCGAGCGTCCGTCCAGGCTCTTCGGGAAGGCATAAAACGGCCGCCACCGCCTGAGTCGGGGCTATGTTATAACGCGGCTGGAGGGAAACGGCTACGCGCTCTATGGGTACGTGGTTGGTCAGCGAGGCGGCGTCGTGAAAGAGGGCAAAACGTCCACACATAGGATGATTCTCCGGGCTGGGATTGGGCGTTCACTGATGAACGAAGTCCTTAGGTGAGAGCGCGTCAAGTATGCTTGACGAATGGCCCGTGAATTCCCTGTTTTGTGCAGGGGAGTTTGTTCGTACGCATCCAGTTTAGATCGACTATAAGCAAGAGAATGAAAGAGAGCGATTGGAGCCTATGGCAGTCTTGGTAACGGGCGGTACGGGATATATTGGGAGCGTAGCTATAGAGGTGCTGCGGGCCGCCGGCGAACGCGTGGTGGTGCTCGACGACTTGTTTCGCGGACACCGTGCCGCACTGCCCGAGGGCGTGCCCTTGCACGAGGGCAACGTGGGTGATCGGTCCCTTTTGCGGCACCTATTATCGAGCTATGATTTTGACGCCTGTATCCATTTTGCCGCTCTGACGTACGTGGGCGAATCCGTTGAAGATCCGCTTCGCTACTATGAGAATAACACGGCACAGACGCTGGTTCTGCTCGATGAACTAGTGCGCGCCGGTGTGCATCAAGTCGTTTTTTCCTCGACGGCGGCCACTTATGGGGAACCTCAGTATTCACCGCTTGACGAGGCGCATCCGCAGAGGCCAGAAAATCCCTATGGCTGGGGGAAGCTGCTGGTTGAACGGGCGCTTGATGCCTGTGACGAGGCGCACGGTATGCGCTTTGTTGCGCTGCGCTATTTTAACGCGGCGGGGGCTACGGTCGACCGGGGTGAGGATCACGAGCCCGAATCCCATTTGGTGCCGAACGTGCTCTTTGCCGCGTTGGGCAAGCGCGACTACCTGTCCGTATTCGGAGATCAATATCCAACGCCTGATGGGACGCCCGTCCGCGACTATGTGCACGTAGCCGATCTCGGGCAGGCGCACGCCTTGGCGTTGAACTATCTGCGCGCAGGGGGCACTTCGCAGTATATCAACCTGGGCAACGGCCAGGGTTACTCCGTGCTGGAGGTGATAGAGACGGCCCGGCAGGTTACGGGGCGGGCCATTGAGGCGCGTATCGAAGCGCCGCGCGCAGGCGATCCGTCGTTTCTGGTGGCCAAGGCGGACAAAGCGGTAGAGATACTGGGGTGGCAGCCGCAGTACGGCGATTTACAGAGTATTGTGCAGAGCGCGTGGGAATGGCACCTGCGTCATCCCCACGGATACGAAGGGTAGGAAGATGACGTTTTCCGCTAGCGACCACCCACACCGGCGCTACAATCCCCTAAACGGGCAGTGGGTATTGGTGTCTCCTCACCGCGCTAAGCGTCCCTGGCAGGGGCAGCTCGAAGAGGGACAGTCCCCGCAGAGGCCGCACTATGATCCAGCGTGTTACCTATGCCCGGGCAACGAACGCGCTGGGGGCATACGCAACCCGGTATACGAAAATACGTTTGTGTTTGATAACGACTTTGCGGCCCTCCTGCCTGATGCGCCCGCGCCGAAAAGCCCGTCCCATCCCCTTCTGCGCCGTCAGGGCGTGCGCGGCGAGTGTCGCGTGCTGTGCTTCTCTCCGCGCCACGACCTGAGTCTGGCCGAGATGGGGAGCGAGGAGATCGTATCTGTCGTCGACGTGTGGGCAGAGCAAACTAGAGCCCTGGGCGAGAAATATCGCTGGGTCCAGATATTTGAAAACAAGGGCGCGGTTATGGGATGTTCCAACCCGCATCCGCACGGACAGGTATGGGCGCAGGATGGGATGCCCGAAGAAGCCCTGCGCGAAGATGCCATGCAGATCGATTACCTGCACGAGCACGGCATTCCGCTGCTGCAGGATTATGTCGAGCTTGAACTGCGCGAGGGAGCGCGTCTGGTTGTAGAGGAAGATCATTGGATTGCGACCGTGCCTCCCTGGGCTGTGTGGCCTTTTGAAACGCTGGTTGTCTGCCGCGATCCGGTCCAGCGCATGGATCAGCTGCATGCGGCCCAGCGGCAGAGCCTCGCCTCTTTGCTCAAGCGCCTGCTCGTGCGCTACGACAATTTATTTTCGACGTCTTTCCCCTATTCGATGGGGTGGCACGGCGCGCCGCACGGGGAAGAGGCGGGGGAGCACTGGCGGCTCCATGCACACTTTTATCCGCCGCTGCTGCGCTCTGCCAGCGTAAAGAAGTTTATGGTTGGCTATGAAATGCTGGGCGAGGCACAGCGCGATATCACGCCGGAGCAGGCCGCGGTTCGTCTGGCTGAACAGGCTGAGGAGCACTACGCCCAAACGCGTCTGGACCAGTAGTCAACTCGAGCGTTATAGCGAGAGAAATGGGGAAAATAGAATGACGTTGGATCGCACAAGTTCTGCCTTTGCCGACTGCTACGAGGGTTCGCCCGAGTGGGTTGTGCGCGCGCCGGGACGCGTAAATCTGATTGGCGAACACACCGACTACAACGACGGCTTTGTCATGCCCATGGCCATAAATCGCGCCGTGTATATTGCAGGTCGGAATACCGGAGGGGATCAGGTTCGAATTCACTCCGTGGATTTTGGAGAAGAGAGCTCTTTTTCGCTGAGTGAAGTAACGGAACTCACGCCGGCCGGAGACAGTTGGTTGGAGTATGTAAAGGGTACGGCCTGGGCGCTTGCCGATTCGGGGCGGTCGCTTGCTGGTTGGGAAGGGGTTCTGCTGGGAGACGTTCCCGTGGGCGCAGGTCTATCTTCTTCGGCAGCCGTAGAGTTGGCCGTCGCGCGGGCTTTCCAACGGGGTGCCGACTGGTCGTGGGACGCCGCTGCTATGGCACTGCTGGGCCAGCGCGCGGAAAACCGCTGGGTAGGGGTAAACTGTGGCATTATGGACCAGATGATTTCTGCATGCGGTAAAGACGGCCATGCGCTTTTACTCGACTGTCGATCATTAGAGGGCCAGCACGTTCCTCTGCCGAACGGAGTGGCCGTCGTCGTTCTCGATACGGGCACGCGCCGCGGCTTGGTAGATTCTGCCTATAACGAGCGGCGCGCACAGTGCGAAGCGGCTGCTCGCTTCTTTTCTGTAGGTGCACTGCGAGACGTAGACGAAGAGACGTTTGCCGATCGCATGCATGCCCTAGACGAAACGCCGCGCCGTCGCGCTCGTCACGTCATTAGCGAGAATGCGCGCACGGAGCGGGCCGCCGAAGCGATGCGCCAAGGCGATGCGCAGAGGTTGGGTCTGCTGCTAAACGAGAGTCACGTGAGTTTGCGCGACGATTTTTCCGTGTCGAGTGAAGCGCTCGACGCGATGGTCGAATGTGCTCAGGACCACGCCAGTTGCTACGGTGCGCGCATGACGGGAGCTGGGTTTGGCGGCTGTGCCGTCGCGCTGGTCGACGTGGAACAGACGGCCTTGTTTGTCGAGGAAACTGCGCAGACCTATCGCACGCGAACTGGACACGATCCGAGCGTATACGTATGCCGGGCAATGGAGGGAGCAGAAGTACTCTGAACTCGAACGAGACAGGAGAAATGCTCGCCTACTTACGCGACTTTGTTTCAGAGCGCCGACGGGCGCGTATAGAGACCGTTTTAGCGGAACGAACGCGCTGGTTAACCGTCGCATTAGAGGATATATACCAGCCGCACAACGCCTCTGCTGTCCTGCGCTCCTGCGAATGCTTTGGCGTGCAGGACGTGCATATTGTAGAGAACCGCAACGAGTACAACCTGAATCCCGGCGTCGATATGGGCGCGTCTCATTGGCTGACGCTGCGGCGCTATCGCGAAGAGGGAGCGGATAATACGACTCCCGCACTGGCTGCGCTGAAAGAGCGCGGCTATCGGCTGTATGCCACTACGCCTCACCGCGACGATCTGCTGCTAGAAGAGGTGCCGGTAGATCGGCCGGTAGCGGTGCTATTTGGCACGGAAGAGAGCGGTTTGAGCGATCGCGCGCTGGCTGCGGCAGATGCTTATGTGCGCATCCCAATGTACGGTTTTACCGAAAGTTTTAACATCTCGGTCTGCGCCGCGCTGACCCTGCGCGAACTGTCGAGTAAGATGCGCCGAGAAGGCGTGCAGTGGGCGCTGAGTGAAGGGGAAAGAGACGCGCTGAGGCTTGCGTGGTATCGCCATTCTATTCGCGGCGTTGAGTTCATAGAAGAGCGCTACTGGAAGCAGAGCGCCAGACGCTAGGTGGGGGGATGCTACCATGCGTCGAGGACGTGCTGCATGGGTTTGTCTATTGGGGGTTGGCACACGCGTTGGAAAGAGAGGAGACTTGTATTATGGTGGCAAAGATTGTAGGTGTTGGCCTGGTGTTGTGGGGAGCGGTGCTGGCATTTGCCCTAATCGTTCCCGTGCTCGGTAGTCTATTCGCCGCTGCGGTCTTAGCGGTGACGGGTTTGCTTGCAGCCGGTCTGCTGTATGTAGGCCTGCGCTGGTTGCGCGGAGAGAGCACGCTGGGAAAGGTGCTGGGCGTGCTGTGTATACTCGTCGGTATAGCGATTGGGATCGAAGCCCTATCGAGCGCCGTTGTTGGACTTTTTGGCGTCCTTTTACTCGCCGTTAAGATCTTTGTCGTTTGCGCGATGTGCTATGTCGGTTGGAACTGGTTCCAGCAGGGGACCTTTAGCTTTCCGCAGAGGCGCATGTAGCCTTAGCCCCCGATGTCGTCTTAGAGTTTGCCCTCTCGTTCCCATTCGGCATAGAGCTGCTGTCGGTACGTTTCCGCTCGTTGGGCATCTTCGTGCGCTAGTTCGGAGAAATAGACGAAGCCGAGAGCGCGGCGGGTGCGCTGACTCGCATTGGCACCGGCCCGATGCACCGTTAGGCAGTGGTGTGCTATCAGGTCACCCGGCTCTGTGCAAACGGGTATTTCTGACGCTATGTCTTGCCCGCTGAAATCGCTGATACCCTGTGAGAATCCTAGGATTGAAGTGCGTTGGTGGGGGCGCATGCCGCCTCTATGAGACCCGGGTATATAGCGCACGCAGCCATTCTCTTCGTCTACGGAGTCTTGAGATAGCCAGAGCGTTAGGGCTTCGTTTGGCTCCAGCATAAAGTAAAATCCATCCTGATGGGGGGGCGTTTCTTTGCCCCCGGCCGGCAGTTTGTTAAACCACTGCATATTTTTGCCCCGGACGGGACCATCCATAAGCAACGAAGAGAGGGACATCATGCGCTCGCCGTAGTACAGCGCATGAAAAAAGTCGTCGTAATCGCACATGTTCTGTAGGCGCATGAGCGTGGAGGAATCGGCCGTATCCTCGTAAAACCCGGCGGTGTCCGGAAGCCCGGGCAAGACGTCCGCTATATAGCGTTTGAGCTCCCTGTTGATGTGGTCTATTTCGTCGGGCTGCATAAAACCGCGCAGCACGGTAAAACCGTTCTGATCAAACTCTCGTTTAGCCGTACATAAATCCATAAGGCGATCTTCTCCTGCCCCAAGTTTTGCGGGTCTGATTATCTGAGCAACGTCATGCGGCGGGTTTGGGCTCTTCCGCTCTGTTGGAGGCGATAGAAATACAGGCCGCTTGCCGCGGGGGTGCCGCGGTCGTTCAGGCCGTCCCATCGGGCCGCACGCGTGCCTGCTGCACCTTTTCCCGTCGTGAGCGTGCGCACCTGCTGTCCGAGCACGTTGTAAATTACAAGCGAAAAGGGGCCCTCCTCTGAAAGGGCGTAGCGAATAAGCGTGTTGGCGTTAAATGGATTGGGGTAGTTTTGCTGCAGAGAAAAACGGTCTGGCGCAGTTTGTGACGGACTCACGGCCGTCGCGGCCCACTCGGCAATCCAACGCTCTATCAGTGCGGTTCCCTGTGAGTCGACCCGGAGCGAGGCCAGCGGGGGCATGCGGTCGCTGCTGAGCGTGCGCATGCGGGCTAGAAGGGTTGACTGCTCAGGTTTGCCGGGCAGGATGCGGCGCGGTTCTGCTATGCCCAGATTGCCGTATAGGGGAGCTACGTCGACTAGGCCGGTCTGGTCGAGCGGCGTTTGGAAGCGCATATCCATCGATCCGCGGCCCGTGCCTTCGGGTCTGTGGCACGAGGCGCAGTTGGTCGCCAGGTAGGCCCGTGCGCGCGCTGCGATGGGCGCGTTTGCATCGTCGTAGCGGGGCAGGCGGGGCAACTCTTCGGTAGCGGTTGGTATAGGATGCGTGAAGAGACCGATGTGGTCTAGCGTGCGGAGCTGGTTGTCCGTGGCTTTCGCGTAGGGATGCGGTCCGTTGAGCTGTGCCGTGCGGACGCCAAGGACGTAGCCACTTTGCGGAGTGTGACAGCTCAGGCATTCGGCTCGGCTGGGAAAATAATGCGTGCGCTCCCGTCCATCGATCAGATAGGTGCGCGTGGCGCTTTCCGTCAAGAGCGTAGCATCGTCTCCATCCCACATGTAGCTGTAGCCGTCCCACGCCTCGCCCTGGGGGCGTTTTACCATAAAACGCGTTTCGATGAGTTGGCTTCCCAGATAAAAGCTTTTCACCAGCACGCTGCGTGCGGGAAACGTCCAGTTTTCGCTGGGAGAAAAGCCGATTTGCTCTGTGCCGGGCAGCGCGATAAAACGTTCCTTTTGCGCCTCGTCTGACCAAAAAGGAGCGTTAACCGAGTAGGGAATAATGCCGGGCGCTATGCGGCGGGTAGCGATATCCTCGTACAGCCCGGAGGCGGAGAGCTTGGCGGGTATATTGCCCGGTGCTTCTACGTCGTCCCTTTCTACGAGGCGGTAAATTGCACCATCGAATCCGACTATATACACCTCTCCTTCTTCGCTTTCGCCGAAGCTGGCAATGGAAGAAGGACTCAGCGCTAATAGCTTATTTTCAACCTGCCCGTCGGGTTGGTGGCGCAGTCCCCAGACCTGTTTATTGACAAAGTCTCCGTAGATATAGGTGCCCTGCAGCCGCACGAGTCGAGGGCCGCGATATACGTGTCCGCCGGTAACAGAGCGGCCAACGGAGTGATCGTATGCGTATACGGGGCCAACGAGGTTGCTGGAGTCGCATCCGGCGGGTGGATCAAAGCAGTGCGCCCCTTCCATGGTGTTCCAGCCGTAGTTGCCGCCGCGTTCAATGAGATTGACTTCTTCCCAATCGTTTTGGCCGACGTCGCCGGCCCACAGTTGGCCCGTTAGGCGGTCAAAGCCAAAGCGCCACGGGTTGCGCAAGCCCCAAGCCCATATTTCCCGTCGACGTCCCTGCCGCCCGTCAAAGGGATTGTCCGAGGGAATGGCATAGGCCAAGTCGCCCTCCCGTCCGTCCACGTCTATGCGCAGGATTGCACCGAGTAGGGTCGTGGGATCTTGGCCATTGTTGAAAACGTCATCTGAACCCCCGCCGTCGCCTAGGCCAATGTAGAGGTAGCCGTCGAGGCCAAATGCTATCTGGCCGCCGTTGTGATTTCCCGCGGGTTGGTCGACGTCGAGCAGGATGCGCTCGCTGGCTGGATCGCCGCGCAGCGGGTCGTCGGAATGCACGCTGAACTCGGTGACCCGCGTGACGAGGTCGCCCGTGGTGTAAAACACGTAGAAGAGCCCGTTCATGCGATGACGTGGATGAAAGGCGATGCTGAGTAGGCCGGTCTCGCCCGAAGGCGTGCGCACGCGATCGCGTAGATCGATAAATACGTTCGTCTCAGTGGGGTTGCTTTCTTTAAACGCGCGCACAGTGCCGCTGCGTTCAACTACGAAGAGTCGGTTTGAACCATCCCCGGCATGCGTTAGGTGTAAAGACGAAGAAAAGCGCAGGTCGGCGAATACGCGCTCTAGTTCCATCTCTCCTAGTGCATAGCCAGGACTGTCTAATAGGAGCGTCGTGTTGGGGTGGCGCTCGGTTAGGCCATAGGGCGCTTCTTGGGCTGAAAGGATGCCGAAAGCGATACAGATAAGGATGAGAGCGCGTTGGAGCACGTTTGTCTTTCGCATTTTGGTTGGTCTTAAACGGTGTTTATGGGCCATACTGTATGACCGTGCTATCGCCCTTTATTCTGCGCCAAAAGCGGGACAGCAGTTCGCCTGAAAGGGCGAAGGCCGGCGTCCTCTGTGCAAAGTCAACCATCTGACTGGGATCGTTCGGGTCGCGTAGCAGGCGAAATGAAAAGATGTACAATCCATCGGTATCTAGCCAGATATCGGATCGGCCAAAGCGCAAATCGTGGTAGAAAATTTCGTCGTTTTCCACCGTCGCGCGATAATAGCCGCGCGAAAACCAGTTGAGCCTGCGCAGCGGTCGGTGCATTTGATACGGGTTGATCAACGCTGCGTTTTTCTCAATCCGGCGGAAGTGAGTTGGTGATTCGGCATCAAAGAGTGAGTAGAGTCCGACGTAGAGTGCATCTTCCGACTCGGCAATACCCATCCACAGAATATTGTTTAACGGGGTCGGCGTCGCGAAGAGGCGTTGGTGTGCTATGTTGTTTTTCGCTAGTCCCTCGGTAAATTGGGCGCGCACATGGAGCGCATTGGCTCCGGTCAGCAAGAGATAGGACGAGCTGATGATCAGCCCCGCCGCGTTGAGTCGACGTCTGGCACGGGCGACGGGCGGATGGCCAAGTGCCATGAGGAGCAATATGAGCAGGGGCAGCGTATAGAGCGGGTCGATGATAAAAATCGTCGAAAGGGCGACTGGATAGTCGCTAAATGGGTTAAAGAGCTGGGTGCCGTACAGGGTGAAGGCATCGAGCAGGGAATGTGTGAGTAGGGACCAAAACCAGAGCTTGCTCCAATCGCGCCAGCCGATGTCCAGTGCTGCGTGTATATAAGCCGTTAGCCGTCCACCGGCCAAGCAGCCCAGGGCGGCAAAGAGAAATGAGTGCGATAGGCCGCGATGTATGCCCAGCTGGGTTGTCTCACTGGTGAAGACACCGAAAAGAACGTCTAGATCGGGCGTCATACCCGCTACGGCACCCCAAAGCGCTGCGCGTCGCCCCGCACGGCGTCCGAGTACGGCTTCGCCAACGGCAGCGCCTAGGGTTAGTTGGGTTACGGTATCGATGGGAAGAATCCTTGGATGGGTGATGAGTGCTGACAGAGTCGAATATACGCTGTATGTGCGTGCGGTCCATGCGGTCACCGACTGGCTGCTTGACACGAAACTACGGTGAGAAGATATTGGGCGATCGTGATTGGGTGAGAGGTGCAGCGAGGGTCAGGCCAGCTGTATGTCAGGCCATTTGCCCATCAGCAGCACGTGTCCCCGAATCGTGGGCCGCTGTCCCGGCCAGGCAATAAGCGGCTCGTCTGTTTCCCAGGCCCGAAGCGTCCCGTGTAAATGTTCCACGCAGTGGCGCGCGAACGCGAGGAAAGGGGGCCGCCCGGGATCTGCGATCAGCAGCTGTTCGACGCCGGCGTCTAAGGCTCGTTCAACCAGCCCCAAGAGGGGAGATATCAGAGCGTGGCGGTAGCATATATCGGCGCCTAGCACGATATCCTGCGATGCGAGAAGTCGTCTACCTACGTCGGAGAATGAGATTGACTGGGTGTCGATCTGAACGTCGTTGAGCCGTGCGTGAAGCGCCACAAAAGGGAATACGCGCGGGTCGATGTCTAGAGAGGTAACGCGCGCGCTGAAGGTGCAGGCGCAAAAGAGACCACACAGTCCCCACCCGCAGCCAATGTCCAGCACGCGGAGGCTGTCTTTCGGGGGATGGCGCTGGAGAAAGTCCATCAGCAGCCAGCCTGCGTTCCACGCCTTATGGCCCTGCTCTTGCGGCGTATCGCCTCCCTTTAACTGGCGCAGTTGTGGATGAGTGGGACGGGGGATGCGCAGGCCGAAGGCCAGACGCTCGTGCGGGGTCAAACCCTTCATAGCATGAGAGCCCTTTCGCAGCAGTCAAATTCGATTATATAAAAAGGTAAGGAGGAGCTGGGTGTCCAGCCAGAACAGACCTATGCACGATCGCTGGTCCTTTTCACAGATTGTCGGAGCGCTCCCTCCTTCTGTACCGTTTGTACCCCCCGAAGCATTAGAGCGTCGTATGGGACGCGCGCTGCGTCTCCGCGTCGGTGCCAACGAGAGCAATTTTGGGGCATCTCCTCGCGCGCGTGCTGCGATGCGCGAAGCCGCCGACGGCATACACTGGTACGGTGACCCAGAAGGGTATGCGCTGCGCGAAGCGTTGGCTCAGAAACATGGAGTGCACAGCAGTGAAATTGCGCTGGGGAGTGGAATTGACGACCTGCTTGGCCTGTTTGTACGTCTGTTTATAAATCCCGGAGATCCCGTCGTCACCTCGTTGGGAGCCTATCCCACGTTCAACTATCACGTCGAAGGCTATGGCGGGCTCTTGCACACAGTGCCTTACAGAGACGACTGCGAAGATCTGCAGGCGCTGGATGAGATCGCACGCAGGAAAGAGCCCAAGCTCGTCTACGTCGCCAATCCAGACAATCCGATGGGCACGTGGCATCACCGCGAAGCGCTCGCTGCGCTCGCTGCTAATCTGCCCGAACGGAGCGTGCTGCTCTTGGACGAAGCGTACGCCGATTTTGCACCCGAAGAGGCATTACTCAATCCCGATGTCAACGGAGCACGCGTCGTGCACTTGCGCACGTTTTCCAAAGCGCATGGAATGGCTGGAGCACGTATCGGCTACGCGATCGCACCGCGCGCGCTCGTAGAGGGGCTCGACAAGATACGAAATCATTTTGGCATTAATCGGGTTGCCCTCGCCGGAGCGCTCGCCTCTCTTGGAGATGTCTCTTACATCGACTCGGTAGTCGCAGACGTTGAGCTGGGAAAGGAAGAATATGCGCGCTTGGCGCAATCGCTTGGGACGCGGACTGTGCCCTCCGCGACAAATTTTGTAGCGCTAGATGTGGGTAGCGGAACGCGGGCCCGCGCTTTGGTTGGAGCGCTCTTGGAGCGTGGAGTTTTTGTGCGGATGCCGTCAGTTGCCCCCTTGGATCGCTGTATCCGCATAACGGTAGGGCCCGCGCCGGAGCGCGCGCTATTGGCAGACGAGGTGCGAACCGCATGGCAAGAGGTTTAACGTGAAAATATTGATAGCTGGTGGCAGTGGGTTAATTGGAAAGGCTCTTATCGGGCTCCTGCGCGATGAAGGGCATAGTATAGCGCGATTGGTGCGGACGCGTCCGCAAACAGAGGATGAATTTGTTTGGGATATTGAACGAGCGGAGATCGATGCCGCTGCGCTTGAGGGCGTGGATGCCGTCATACATTTGGGGGGAGGCAATATCGCGGCAGGGCGTTGGACGGCGGCGCGCAAAGAGGTTTTGTGGAAGAGTCGCATCGATAGCACGGCGCTGCTGGTTAATGCGTTACAGCGATGCGCAGCTCCGCCGAAGATCTTTGTCTGCGCTTCTGCAATTGGTATATATGGTAACCGCGGCGATGAGGTGCTTTCAGAAGAGAGCGAACTCGGCCATGGTTTCTTAGCCGACCTAGGGCGAGCCTGGGAGTCGGCGGCTGCGGCCGCGCCCATGCAGGTTGTCCACGCCCGCTTTGGCGTCGTACTGAGTCGCGCTGGGGGTGCCCTAGCAAAAATGCACTTGCCCTTCAAGCTGGGGCTGGGCGGGCGATTGGGCAGCGGCCGGCAGTTTATGAGCTGGATTAGCCTAGAGGATGCCGTGGCGGCAATCTATTGGATGGTGAGTGCTCGCGCCCTGAGCGGACCGGTCAATGTGGTCGCGCCCGAGCCTGTCCGCAACAGCGAGTTCACGCGGGCGCTGGGTCGGGCGCTGGGTCGGCCGACGTTCTTTCCCGCTCCGGTCTTTGCGCTTCGCATGGCCTTGGGTGAAATGGCCGACGAGGCGCTCTTGTCCAGTCAGCGCGTCGAGCCGGCTAAACTGCTGGCAGCAGACTTTACCTTTTCGCTACCCGACGTGGACAGCGCCCTGTCTGCGGAGCTGGGATAGACGATTCTGCGGACGCTCGGGCTGACTTACATGCCGAAGCGCGGCGTACGTCAGGGCGCGTTGACCGTGAAGCCAACGGAGTCGACGGCCGCAGAGGCAAAGAAGCCAATGCCCCCATCCACGTTAAAGACGGGTCGCTGAAACTGTTCACCTACGAGGCCGCCGCCCCCGCCGCCGTCGCTGTCTGGATCCGTGCGCACAAAGTCGTACCAATTTTTATCCAATGCGTAGATCAGAAATTTATGGCGTCCTTCAAAGGCAATGCCGAACCAAGGTAAACGCGCGTTGCCATCGCTGATGGCCAGAGGAGGAGACGCGCCCGAGCGATCGAATTCCTCTAGGTCGTCCTCTTCTAAGAAGTCTGCATCAATAAGCAGCGGGGAATCTTCCTCCAGATTAAATATGGCCAGCTGGTAGGCCTCTACGTCACTGGCACTTAGGCGCACCTCGAGTAGTCCTTCGCGATACGTTACCTGGTTGGTCTGCACTTCGTATACTTCTTCCCCTAGCTCCGAAAATAGGGCCAGCTGGCTGTCTACCTCGAGGCTCTCTTCGTCGAGAATAAGAAATTCTTGCACCTCTATGCGCTGTGGAGTTGTCGTCTGGGCACGCAGCGTGCGACCGTCTGGCGCGCTGGCCTCAATGGTATAAACGCGCGCGGGCAAAACGGTTGGAGCATCTGCTGGGGGGAGGTAGCGTCCCAGCGAGTCGGGATCGGGGGTATATGCGTACGATGAGTCTCCCACTCGCAGGACGAGCTGTGCATCCTCCACGATGAGGGCATTGGCTGTCTGCTGGGCGCCCGGCGCGATGGTTTGTTTGAGAAAGAGATCGGGCAGCTTCTGATCGACGACTAGGATGGCGTCAATGACCAGCACGCCTTCCTCGCTAGGTCCAAAGAGTTCGCCCGGCTTGCGATCGGCAGAGCACGCTACAAAGAGAAAACACAGAGCTGTGGCACATGCCAAATGGTGGACTAGATGAGAAAGAAAGCTTGCTTTCATATGGCTTAAAAGGAAAAGTTGAGGCCAAAGGTCGGCACTATGGGCAGCATCTTAACCACTTCAGGTTCGGTCGCTGGATCTTCGGTGTCATATTGGACAAACCACTCGTTGCGTCGGCTGTAGGCATTGAAAACTTGCAGGTAGAATTCGGCGTCATTTCCCCAGAGTGAGAGGGACCGGCGGACGCCGGTGTCGAGTCTGTGATACGGCAGCAAGCGCCCACTGTTACGCGCGGCCGGCAGGGCGCGGTCCTCGAAGATACCCGTGGCCGGATCGCGCAGCTGGTAACGTGCTGCTGCCGGAGTGAAGGCCTGGCCGGTTCCGTAGACAAAGCTGGCGCTGGCGATCCACTTGCCCAAGCTGTAAGTGGCCGTGAGCGAAGCGTCGTGCCTGCGGTCGTATTTGGGCGGGAAAGCGCGTCCCTCGTTAATTTCGGGAAAGGTGCGCCGCGTCCAGCCCAGCGTGTAGCCCAACCATCCGCGCAGCTTACCGGTCCGCTTTTCCAAGAAGACTTCAAGACCTGTGGCGTAGCCACTTCCTCCCGTCTTGAACACGTTTTCCGAGCGCGTCTGATCGCTGTCTGCTACGCTGTCGTTGTCGAGGACCACCAGATTGTCTAAGTCCGTATAGTACGCTTCGGTACTCATTCGATAGCGCTGGGAGGGCTCCCACTCTAAGCCGGCAACGAGCTGCCAAGAACGGCCAGGTGGCACGCTTTCGTCCAGCGGAACCCAGAAATCCCCTCCGCTAAATCCTTCGGAGGTTACCAGCTGGAGATACTGGTGATATAGGCCGCCGGCCAGTTTGGCGCGCCAGCCGGGCTGGAGCATGCGAGAGAGCGAGAATCGGGGTTCGAGCAAGGTGCGATTGCCCTCGCTAAAAAAGCTTGAACGCAGGCCTAATCGCAGGTCAGTTAACGGCGTTATCTGCCAGTCATCTTGGGCATAGGCCGATAGCAGGAGTGGGTTGGTCTCAAGCGAGAACTGCGACTGTCGGTTAAAAGAGGAGGCGAAATCAAAGGCGTAGCGACTGAGCTGTAAACCGCTTTTGATGGTGTGGCGGGCGCTTGCGAAATAGTCGATGTCAGCTCCAAAGGTCAGATCGCGCACCTGATTGCCGAAAGAAATTGGCGTTTCGAAGAAACTCAGTGCGATATCGCTTTCGTATTCGGAGAAAAATGCGGTAAAGCGCCCAAAGAGTGTGGGGGAAAAAACCCGTTTCCAACGCCCGCTTACCGCTCTATTGCCCCAGAGGATGTTAAAGTAAGTTTCCGCGTCTGGGTCGAGCGCAAAGTCGAGTCGGTCTCGTCCCCAATAGGCGCTCAATACCATCGTGTCGGAGTCGCTCAGTGAGCGATTTACCTTGACGTTAAAGTCGTAGAAATAGTAGTCGGGGACATCGACTCCCGTCCTGCGAACGGCGGCTAGGACGGGATCTAAATACGTCCTTCTGCCGGCAACGAGCCAAGACCCATTCTCCAAAGGTCCTTCGGTGAGCAGGCGGCCTGAAATGAGGCTGATGCCGCCGCGTCCGCTTACGCGCCGACGATTTCCCTCTTTGTTTTGCACATCGAGCACGGCCCCTAGATTGCCCCCGTACTGTGCGGGGTAGGCTCCCTTGTAGAAGGTGATGTCTTTTATTGCATCCGGATTGAACGTCGAGAAAAAGCCAAAGGCGTGGGCGGGATTGTAGAGGGGGACCTGGTCAAGCAAAATGCGCGTCTGGTCTGGTCCGCCTCCGCGCACGTAAAGACCGCTGCTGATGTCAGAAGCCGACTGGACCCCGGGTAGGAGTTGGAGGCTGCGGAGCAGGTCGGGTTCACCTACAGATGGCAGGCGCTCTAGCGTTTTGGCCTGTAGTGACGTAACGCTGACCTGTTGCCGCAGTTCGTCTTGCAGGCGGTCAGCCGTGACGATGGTCTCTTCTTCTATGCGGATGGATTCACTGCGCAGCTCAACGTCGAGACGAATCTGATCTTCCTCGACGCATTCGATGGTATCGCGCCAAGCTTGGTATCCAACGTAGGAAACCGTTAGGGCGTGGCGGCCAGCGGGGATATTTTGCACGGCATAGTAACCGTCTGCATTACTCAGCGTGCCGAGGGTAAGATCGTCAAAAGCAATGGTTGCATTGGGTAGGTTTTCGCCGTCTTCTCTATCTCTCACAAAGCCGCTCAGAGTCGCGGCATTTGCCTCTTGGTAAGCGATGAATACGAGAAAGAGTAATCGGAGGAGGACTACACTACGCCGCATTGAGACGGAGGGCAGATAGCGTGGGACGAAGCTCGTTAAGCTGGTCTACGTAAATGGCGTTGACGTGTTCGAGAATATCTCGACACTGTGAAGCGCCGGCACCGCCCGCAATAATGACAGCGCCGCGTCCCAAATGCTGGCGAAGCTGACTTAGTTCATCGCGCAACGTTTCTTTGTCGATCGAATATACGATGCTCAGAGCTATGGCGCGGGCGCCCTGTCTCTGTGCTGCTACGGCGATGTCAGCGGCCGATATATTGCAGCCCAAATACGTCGTCTGCCATCCCTCTGTCGCAGCCAAGGCCGATACAAAGAGGGCACCCAGCTCGTGCATTTGTCCGAGGGGCGTTGTAACCAGCAGATTCGGCGCATCATCTGGGACCTGTAGAGTAGTGCGAATGCTGTCTATGAAGGAGCGCACTACGACGGACGCGAGATGTTCACTGGCAATGCGCAGGTTGCCTTCTCGCCACTGCTGACCAATCATCGACATAAAGGGCTCAATGATATGCGTTATGAGCTTAGCGTGATCAAACTGCAGTGCCGCCCGGCGGAGCTCAATGTCCAAGGCTTGTGGGTCCAAGCTCGTTACGGCGCCCATGCAACGCTCCACAATGGCCTGAGCAGTGCGCTCGTTGACGGACAGTTCGGGTGGAGGGATTGGCTGTGGCGCTTCGGTCGGCGCTTCAGAGGCCATATTCTGGAGCTGCTCATCCGAGAGATTTGCAATGTGCCCGATAGAATGGCCGACCTGCGTGAGGCGGCTAAGCGACTTTAATCGCTCAATCTGGGCTGGGCTATAGAGCCGTCTGCCGCTTGCCGTGCGCTGAGGCGTAACGGCCTCATAGCGCTTTTCCCATATGCGTATAACGTGCGCGGTGAGACCAGAGCGCTGGGCTGCAATTTTAATCGAATAGTTTATTTGCTCATCCATTGGACGAATATACCGCGAGTTTCGTATTCGTCAAATCCCCAGATGGGATTTTATGAGTGTGGCTCCAAAGAGATGATGCTAGAGGAGAAAGGCACTTAAGAAGGCATTATTGGCCACCAGGGGAGCGGGCCCGATGACAACGACATACATATACATGCGCTGCAGGCGACGATCCCAGTGGCGAGGCTCTATGAGAAGCGCAATGCCCTGAATCAAAAAGTAGGCGGCCATGGGGCCAAACTGGACTGGAAACCCCATGAAGTAGTGCGGGACGGTCAGGATTAGTTCATGCCAGATACCCGAAGCGACAAAGGCCGCGAAAAGGCCAAGGCGCGGGTGGCGCATGAGGGGAAAGAAAAATATGTGACGTAGCCACTCGCCTACCCAACGATTCCAGCAGCTGCCCCAAAAGTGGGCGAGGGAACGAGCTAAGAGTGGACGATTATGCACAGGGCAAATCAGGCGTCCGCTGCTCAAAAACAGCAGGCGAAATATCGCGCCCATCGTTTCGGTGATGACGTAAAAGCAGGGAAATGCCATATAGGCTCGGATAAATGCGGACGGGGCGTAGCGATCCACCAAGTGCCAATAGATGGCATATATGCAGAAGCATATGAGAAGCCACTGTAGCGCAGTCCGGCCGGCGAAGGAAAGATCACCTGCGGCTCTAGCGGGGCTCCGATCCCAAGACCGAGGGGAATAGAACGGAACGATCGTGTAGAACAGCAGTTTTTGTGACCAGGGCTGACGAAA
>CALDFW010000129.1 GCA_937942165.1 uncultured bacterium
TGGAAAAGAGCGAGGCTCGTTTGCGTAGGGCACGACCAGCACGAAAGGTTCGGACAGCGTTAGCTGACTGTCGGCCTGGGAGAACGAGAAGCGTCTGTATACGGGAATGAACGAGCCGCGCATGCGCATGTATTCGTTGGAGTCACCCACAAGTGAATGGGACTCGTAGGGTGCAATGCGCATCACTTGATAAGTCCCTTGCGCAGGATCGGGATCGACGTACGCGCCCGCACTCCACTGTGAAAAGAGCCGTTCTATGGGGTTGGGGTTGCCGGAAGAGGGATCGACGCTGTAGTAGTCATGCACCATTTCGCCGTCAGGGCGAATTTCAACTCGGTGCCACAAGTCGACGGCTTGGCCGTCGTGCTGGTGTAGTGATTTGCTGGTCCAAACGCCGACAAGAGGCGCATTAGACGACTGGGCCTCTGGCGTATAGCCAGCGGATTCTTGGGCGCCTAAAGGCGCGCAGAGGAGGGCGATAAAAAGTAGGGCGAGCATGATAACTCCTTCTGTAGGCGGTCTACTGCTCAGGCATTTCATCTGCACAGAGTATACGCTTGAAACTGCCTGTGACAACGTATGCAGTGTTTCTGCTTACTCCCCGAGCGCGCTTGTCATGGCCCGTATGAATTTTTTGTGCAGCTACTATAATGCGGCAGATTGCAATTGTGCTACGCAAGAGCTCGGTCGATATTTGATCTCATACCCGCACTGTATGGCCATAGTACGTTGGGCTAGTAAATGGCCCAGCGTCCGTTTTAGAAAACTGCTAAACGCTGCCCAGGCGCATTTTAACGCCTTCAACTGCTTCGTGAAACGCCTGTATACTACGCAAGACTTTGCGCTCTTGAGTCATTTAAAAAATATGCTGAGTGCGCTCGGTATTGACTGCCAAATTCGAGGAGAGCATCTGTCAATCGGCATGGGCGAACTGCCGCCTATTGAATGCTGGCCCGAGCTGTGGGTGTGCCGAGCCGAACAATACGACGAGGCGGAGAATTTGCTGCGCAAGCTGCTTTACATTGGGAGTCCCGTCGGCGAACCGTGGATCTGCGCGACCTGTAGCGAAGAAATTCAGGGTCAGTTTACCGACTGCTGGCAGTGCGGTCAGTCGCGTCCGTGAATAGACCGCGCTTAAAGCCGATATCCACTGGATAAACGGTCGTCACATAAGCCCATTTTTTTCTCGTATGAGGATGCATGTCAAACTACCTAATGCAAGACGTCGTTCAGGTGCAACGCTTCAATACGGGCATTGTTATACCCGTCTATTTTCCCGCGGGCGTAGATCCCGATACGGGGGCTAACCTGCTGCGCGATACGGCGCACTCCTACGCGGCCTTAGTCGACGATCCCAGCAACGTATGTTTGAGCGTAGATGGGGCAGCGCACGGGTGGGATATTGCCCTCAGCATCGCTAAAGAATGCGGCGCACACGTCGTGTGTTCGCAGGAGAACAAGGGTAAGCTCAACGGGGTGCGGAACGGCGTGGCGGCTCTGTGGGAGCGCGAGGCACTGGCGTATTTTGTCGAAGTCGATTCAGATGGCGACCACTTTGCCAACGAGCTATTAAATCTGCTGCGGGCGGCGCTGCACGCCCGTGCGCGTGAGGATGAGCAAGTCTTGGTGCTGGGGCGACGCCTCTCCAAGCATCGTCCCATGGGCTTTTTGCGCGGCGAGCTAGAAGAACTTGCCGACCGGGTTTTGCTCGACGCGCTGTCTTACCACGCCGCGCAGAGCGGTGCGCCGCTGCGCTTGGAGTATGCGACAACGCTAGAAGAGTATCCCGACTTTCACTCGGGCTTTAAGCTGTTTAGCCGCGCTGCGGCACGCGCCGCATTTATCGACGAGCCCGTGCAGTGTGGCGTGGGAGACGACGCGTACTTTCGCCATGCCTGCGAGGCCGTGATGACGGTTGAGGCGCTCTTAGCCGGCGCACGCCTCGTATTGGTTAATCGCAGCACGTTTAACGAACAGCCCGTAACGACGTTCGGCCTGCTCAACCGCGAGCGGTTGGTCGCCGACAAGATGATATGGCCCTGTTTGCGTCTGGGGGCACCCCCTCATTTTGTCGCACAGTGGCTGGCCAACCACCTGCCTCGCCTGCAGCTCAACACGCTCGCTCCTCAGGGCAAAGACGAACTGCTGAACATCCGGCGCCTCGTCTTTGAGGCGATGGGTATGGATGCGGGATCCGATGAAGCGGTCCATTGGGGTCCGCTGTTTGTATAATCGCATTGTTCGATTTTTTCCAGGCGTGACTAGGCGTATATCAACCGCGATTAATAGGTAAAGCGCGTCGTCTGTCGGTGGCGGTGTGCGCCCAGTGCAGCCAATAATACGAGGCACGGTACGGTAGCTGTGCGACCCGTTTCTACGAGGAGTGGTATCTCGGCTAAGGTGCCGGCTATCCAGCATAGCAGACTGATATACAGAACGAGCAGGGTGGCCAAGGCCACGTATCCGTTGAGATAAAAGCGGCTTAGAATAAGCGAGACGGCAAAACCAACGAAAAAGGCGTGCACGATTGCTTCGTAGAGCGGACCGGCCAGAATCTCGCCCGTGTACAGTGCCAGTCCGCCAGCTAGCGCGAGAAATAGACCGCCCCCGATAGCACATAGCCGCCGCCAGCTATCGCTTGCGTCGCGTGCTAAGAGCCAAATGGCAGCTGTGCACATGACGAAGCCAAGTAGCCGATCGCCTCCCCAGCGCAGCAGAGGTGTAACGCTATAGGGATCGCCAAACTCCGCGCCCAGCGCATAGTTTTTCAGCACGGCACCGATGAGGGCGAGCCCAATCAAAACGTACAGGAGCAGGCGCTCTCGGCGATTGGGGAAGAGGTCTCCCTTTTCAATGTGCAGCCCGAGCGTGTAAAAGAGGGTCGCGCCCAGCCACCAGCTTGTCACTACGTGAGAGGGCATATCGGGAAAGAGCAAAACGTTGCCCACAAACAAGAACGCACTCCCCGCTACGGTATAGGCACCGACAACGGGTGGTCGGGTGCGCGCGCTGGCGACGTTGGACACTAGCAAAAACAGCGTGGCAATAAGTAGCAAGACAAAGGGGCCGCGTTCAAAAGGTGCGGCGATCATCCACCCACAGCTGCCGGCTAACGCCGTTGCACAGAGTGCGTAGAGTGTGCCTCGGCGGTTGGCAGTTTCCAAGCTGGCCAAGGCCGTTAGCGCTATGGCCAGTAGCACGCTGTGGCGAAAGGCCAAACCCGCACCTGGCAGCAGTGCGCTGTCCCATCCAGCGCGTGAGAGACCGGCGGCTATGCCAACCAACAGCGGTAGGGCAAAGAGCGCGTTGTCAACAACGTATCGTATCATGCGCCATAACATAACATAAGTGGGCCGTCCGTGCGTCCTAGACCTGATCTGGGCTCTGCCGGATAAGATGTTGCAGGGTTGAGGTAGGACCTCTCTCACAGGCGGACTTGAGTTGATATACAGGGCGAATAAAAAGGAGCTAGTGTGCGAGCTAAGGTGATCTCTAATGAGGTTTTTGTGCCTTCTCCCGGGCGCGGTGTCGGCGTGATGGGAGGCAGTTATTACACTACCCGCGACGGGCTGGAATTGGTCAGCATACACAGTTTGACCAGTCGCAGCGATACGACGGAGATGGCCTACGTGCGTCGCTCGCCCGACAATGGGCAGACCTGGGACGAGCCGCAGGCCTGGCCCATGCGCTTTGAAGCCGGAGGGGGCACCGGTCGACGCCACGTACGCGGCGGTTACGTAGATCCGCTGACGGGACGCTATATCCAGGTGTGGACGGAGGGCGTGCTGCCGACGGACGAGCCGCTAGAGGGCATGCGCCAGTGGAAGCTGCACTACGCCGTGTCCGAGGACGGTGGCCACACGCATATCGTCAACGAGCAGATCGTTTGCGCCGGAGATGCATACGACGCGCAGCACCCGCTGTCGGGCGTGTATATCGGTCAAAACTGCGTGATGATCGGCGACCTGGGCGAGGTGCCGCTGACGCGTAGCGACGGAGCGATACTAGTGCCGGTGCAGAGCAGTCCGCTCGACGAAAACGGCGCGTATCACAATCCCGGCGCCGGCTTTACCTATACCGACTGCCTGCTGCTGATCGGACGCTGGCAGCCCGACGGTCGCCTGGCGTGGAGCTGCTCTGAGCGCGTATGCGGCGACCCCGAGCGCACGACGCGCGGGCTAATTGAGCCGACGATTGCTGAGCTGGACGACGGCCGCCTGTTAATGGTCATGCGCGGCAGCAACGACGCGCGGCCCGCGTGGCCCGGTCACAAGTGGATGGCCCTGTCGGCCGACGGCGGTCAGACCTGGGACGCGCCGCGCCCGTGGACCTATACCGATGGCCAAGCACCTTTCTCGCCGTCGGCCTGCTCGCAGCTCGTGCCTTGGTCGGATGGACGCCTGCTGTGGGTCGGCAATATCTGCGACAATAATCCCCAGGGAAACCGCCCGCGCTACCCGCTGGTGCTGGCCGAAGTCGACCGTCAGAGCGGCCTGCTGCTGCGCGATTCGCTGCAGCCTATCGATACGCGCGCCGAAGGGGAGCACGAGATGCTGACGCTGTCGAATTTCTACGCGCGCGCCGATCGCCAGACGGGCGAGCTGCTGGTGTTCCTACCGCGCTTTTTCGCCCAGACCTTCGACGAAGTGGACCGCTGGACGACCGATCTATCGCTGATTCGCGTCGGGATAGACCCCCTCTAAGAGAGGGCAGCGGTCTTCCGTTCGGGACATACGCGCGTTTTTATCAGATAAAACAGAAGGTAGAACGAGAAACGGGAGAGGCAGGCGCCTCTCCCGTTTTTACATGCTGCAGTGCGACGAGTGTTTAGCCTATATCGTCCGGCACGTAGTGGCCGTTGGCTCGCTGCCAGGCGGCCGCTTCGTCCCAGCGGTGCTCTGGCATCGGATAGCAGTCCGTCAGGTGGCCTCCTTCCATCAGGAAGTGGCGCGCGGCCGGTTCCCACCAGTGCTTGTTGCACCCGTCGAGCACTTCCTCAATCTTGTCCCCCGGGAAATAGCACACGCCGTCGTCGTCGGCGCGAATCCAGTCGCCGGGCATCACGGTATGACCGCCGACGGAGATGCGCACGTTGACGGCCAGCGGTGCCAGATCGTGCTGGGCGTCGTAGTCGGTCGTCGTGCGCGCTTCCTGCGTCCAGATGGGAAAGTTCTGTTGGGCAATCTCGCTATAGTCGCGCACCACGCCGTGCACGACGAGTCCGGCGGCCTTGCGGTTGTGCTGCAGGGCCAGCATCATATTGCCGCCTAGCACGCCGCTGCGCTTATTGCCGTCGGCCTGCACGACGAGCACGTAGCCCTCTTGGGTGATATTGACCGCAATGCGGTGGTTCTGGTCTTCGACCTTGGCATACTCGCCGGTGGGCATCAGGTCGGGGCGCTGCGGGGCGTACTGTAGCGTAATGGCCGGTCCCAAAATATCGTGCCCTTTGCCGCGGAAAAGCGGCGCGACGCCGTTAAAAAAGGTGCTCGGCGTGCCCACGACGTTGCGGGCTACTACGGCGACGGTGGCCGCCGAGTACTTAATCAACTCGGGCACTAGGTCCATATTGGGGCGGGGAAATTCCCACACATCTTCGCGCGCCATGCGGAAAATGGGTGGACGGGCTTCGCTGCTCATAGCGTCCAGCTTTCTCTAGAATTGACGGTGGTTTTTTTCGTGAACGGCCCGTGTGCACGGGCGCGCCATGCAAGGCAAGTATAAAGCGCCTTTTTGCGCGGTCGGTCAAGCGCGCGAGTACGATGCGTCCTATCCCGTCAACGTCCGCTCGAGTTCAGTTTGGCCCTGTCTTTTCTCAACTCATTCGTCGACTTCTTTGCCGAAGCTGTCGGCAAAGAGAAAAAAGTCACCAAAGCCCACTTCCCCATCGCTGTCTAGGTCGTATAGCCCATCGTATAAGTCGTCGCCCAAGCGTGCACCAAAGCGATCGGAGAACATGAAAAAGTCAGCAAACTCCACGCGACCGTTTTTGTCAAAGTCACCTAATAGAAGCACGGGCCCCTCTTGACCAATAAAGACTGTTCCTTCGGCCAGGCTGCGTCCGTCCGTAATGCGATAGGTGAGGGTGTCCACACCCGTGAAAGCGGCGTTGGGCGCGTAATATATAACGGATTGGCCGTAGTATTCCCTAAGGGTAACCTCTGCCATTGCAGACGAGTCTACAGAAGCGATTTGAAGTATATCACCGTCGGCATCCCTATCGTTGGCTAGCGGTTCCACGACATAGTTGGTTCCCCAATTAACCAGAGCAATATAATCGTCGACGGCGACCGGCAGCGCGTTGATCCACACGTGGCGCTGTGCTACGGCCCGCTGCGAGTGAAGGTTGCCGTCTGCGCTCACAGCGCGCACCGAGAGCCAGGATTCGCGCTGGTTTAGGTCGTCGTAGGATAGGGCGGTGCTGGTCTCGGTCGTTTCTGCAAGAACTTGCCAGCTGTCGTTGCCAACCAAGTGGAGTACTTCATAGCGATCGGCGCCGTCAATGCTGTTCCATGCGAGGTTGATTTCTTCTGTTGTCGACGGTTGGATCGTCAGTGCGATGGGCTGTGAAATGGTAAAGGGTTGGCTAACGGATGTCTGCTCGCCTTTGCTCAGCCGCACGATGGCGTTGGTGAGCGGCAGGTCGGGAATACTCCATATTCGATATCCGGCTTGATATGTTCTTGACGACCCACTTAGTTCGATCCAGTTCCACGTCATTCCACCGTCCGTAGAATACTCGGCTCTATCAACGGATCGCGGGCTGTTTTCGGCTGCCTCTGTGTCCCATTGCCTCGTCTCCTCGTCATAAATTTTGGGATATACATGCGGTGAGTCCCAGAGGATACGTCTCGTTTGCCCCGAAAACCACTTCTCGCCGCCCACCGGGAAGGTTAGCAGTAATTCGTCTAACACAAATGAGTAGACCAGGTAGTAGGTAATGGGGCCATCCTGCATATTGTTGGCCGTTATGACGGCCTCGTATACGCCCGCTGCGGGCGCGTCGATAGCCACCTGTTCGACGTTATTCAAGTCGTCAATACCGCGAGTTGCCGGCTGATCTACGTTGGCTGGCGTTGAGTCCAAGACCCAAGGCAGGTGCTGCACGCCGCCGCCGTCTACTCTTAGGTCCAGGTTGTTGACGAGCGCAGAGGCCGCATAGGGCTCGGTAGGCGCGTCGTGCCAGTAGAGCATGACCTTGAGCTGGGCGATGTTCTGGCCGCCGATATTCTCTGGGACGGTGATCTGCACGGTTTCGCGCTGTCCCTGGCCGACGCTACTGGCATAAAACTGCTGTCCCGTTACGATTTCGGCCGCGCGCCGCGCGTTGACGGCGCCAAACCCACTGGCAAACGTCGGTCCTGCAGACTCCAGGTAGTCAGCCGAGTTCATGAGGATGGCCTTTAATAGCCCTGCATCCGGATGTTCACCGCCGTTGTTGTTCCTGTAATGCTGGGCAATTAGCGCGGCCACGCCTGAAACCAGCGGAGTCGACATGCTGGATCCGTCTTTGCTTTGGTACACGTGGTTCTGCACGGGCGCAATGAGTTGACCTGAAGCGACTAGGTCGGGCTTGATACGGCCGTCGCGCGTTGGCCCAAATGATGGAATGGGACGGTCGGTGCCTCGGCCCACGACCAGCGTGTTCTTTGCTGAGGCATACGAAGGGTTGAGCATTAGATATCCCGTAGCGTAGCCCTCCTGCGTGCCACCCGAGTTCCCTGCAGGAAAGACAAAGAGTTTGTCGAGATGGTCGAGGCTGAGCGCATCGATTTCTTGGCTGATGCTGTTATAGCGTCCCTTCTGTTCGAACCAATCTCCATACTCCGGGTCAGACTTACCGATCGAACTACTCAAAATGTGGGGTGGTTCGGGCAGCGTCAGACCTATTTCCCAATTGTCTGTCAAACTGGTCGAGTATATCGTAGCGGCGGGTGCCGCTCCGGCAAAGCGCGGATGGCGATTGCCGTTGCCGCCGATGGTTCCGGAAGTGTGGTTGCCATGATTGGTGGGCCAAGTGATACTACTACTAGATCCAAAATCATGAGGGAAGACCGTGTGCCGTCCCCGCATGTCAATATGCGTTTCGCCTATATATCGCGTGTCGCCAACGCCAACGATGAGGCCCGTTCCGTCGAGTCCTAGGTGGCCCGGAATACCTGCTTGGATATAGTTGGCTCTGCTCTCTGACAGGTGCCTATCTGCCAACCATCCCCCCACGTCTTCTTTCGACTCGTTTGGATAGGCCTCGGCTAGCTGTGCGCTGCTGTATTGGCATACGGAGAGCACTATCCCGACGACTAGTACGGATATTTGTTGGAGGCGTGCTAGAGGTTTCATGGCAGTACAGTCCTTCCGCAAGACGGCTATTCCAAGGCCTTGGTGTATTTTTTGGGCAACGTTTCGTGTCGCATAGCTAGAGGCGACGAGTTCAGGAGTAAAAAAAAACACATGTGGTCATGGGACAAGTCAGGTGAGGGCTGCTAATTAGCCACTGCGTGCGGTGAGTTGCTCCCCCTTCCACCGCATCCTATTTTGAGCCAACGCGCAGCGCTAGATGGTTGAGCACATGCTGCACTGGTACGCCCGCACGTGCGGCGGGACAGCTAATTATTGGAGGAGTATATCGTGGCAAAGAACGTGCTGTTTATCCTAGCCGATCAGTTTCGCGCCGACTGTCTGGGCGCGGCCGGCAACGAGGGGGTGAAAACCCCGAATCTCGATCGCCTCGCCGCCCAGGGGGTGCGCTTTGCGAACTGCTTTAACCAAACGGCCCCCTGTGGGCCCAGCCGGATGAGCATCTACACCAGCCGCTACCTGTGCTCGACGCGGGCAATTAATAATATGACGCCGCTGCGCGACGCCGAGGAAAACTGGGGCCATGCGCTGCGCAACGCGGGCTATGATCCGGGACTGATTGGCTATAACGACTACGGCGTCGATCCGGCTATCCTGCCCGAGGGCGACCGCCGGCGCACGTCGCTGGCCTACGACAACGTGCTGCCCGGCTTTGAGCGCGTTTACTACCACGAGTACGATAGCGAGGAGTACTTTGCTTGGCTGAGCGAGCAGGGCTATCCCGACGAACTGCTCAACCACGGAGCCATTCACAGCCCCGACGTGCCCGAGGACGGACCGGGCGAACATCTGGACTGCTACTACCCGGCCAAATACAAGGCCGAACACAGCGAGTGTCGCTACGTGACGGATCGGGCGATCGACTACGTTCGCGCGCGCAGCGGGGGGGACACGGGCTGGGTGCTATCGCTCAACTACATCAAGCCGCATCCGCCCAATATCAACTGCGAGCCCTACTGCTCGATGTTTGATCCCGACGGGATGCCCGACGGCGACCGACGCGCAGAAGAGCTCGACAGCGCGCATCCCTATATCCGCGCTGCCATTGGCGGTGGAGCGCACGTTGACGAGCGCCATCTGCGCGAGTTTCGCGCCTGCTACTACGGCATGATCGCCGAACTAGACGACAACCTCGGCCTGCTCTTTGACGAGCTGGAACAGAGCGGCCAGTGGGAGGATACGCTGATCGTGTTTAGCGCCGACCACGGCGAACAGCTCGGCGAGCACTACCTAGTCGGCAAGGGGCACTTTTACGACGGGGCGATGCACATTCCCTGCATTGTGCGCGATCCGCACTCGGCAAGCGACGGGGCGCGTGGTCGCGTCATCAACTCGTTTGTCGAGTCGGTCGATTTGGGCCCGACGGTCTTGGACTGGCTCGGAGTAGAGCAGCCCGATCGCTTTCAGGGACAGAGTTTGCTGGGTGCCCTACACGACGAGCCCGACTACCGCGGCAAGACGGAAATTCACTACGAATTTGACTATCGATCGGGTGCGCGGGCGCTCGCTCCGGATACCGATATGGACGCGCATCTGCTCTGGGTGCTGCGCGACGACCGCTACAAGTACGTGCACTTTGCCGACGCGGAGATGCCCCCGCTGCTCTTTGATCTGCACAACGACCCGGGCGAGTTCGACAACGTAGCCGATCGGCCCGAAAATGCCGCCATCGTGCTCGATATGTGTCAGCGCATGCTGCGCTGGCGCATGTACCACGAAGACCAGCGCATGGAGCACTGGGCGGCGCAGTATCGATACTAAAAAAGGCGCGAGGATATGACACTGAGTGAAGCGCAGCTAGCGCAGTATATGGACGAGGGGTATCTCGTCGTCGAGGATTTGTTGAACGCCTCCGTGCTGGCCCCCCTAATCAGCGAGTTTGAGGCGGCTATTGATACCAAGGCGCGCGCGCTGTACGCAGCCGGACAGCTGTCCCAGCTGCACGAAGACGCGCCGTTTGAAACGCGCCTAGCCCTGCTCTATGCCGATGCCGAAGAAGAGGCTGCCCAAGCGCTGTGGCACGTTGGTCAGGGCAAGCACCACAAGACGGCCGGTATGTTTGCCGTCTGGACCTGTCCGGCTCTGCTCGATATTGTCGAGCAGGTCATCGGTCCGGAGATCCTCGCCCATCCGCAGTTTAACTCGCGCGCCAAGCTGCCCGACCACGAGCAAACCGTCGTGCCGTGGCACCAGGATATGGGCTATTTACAGCCCGACGCCGACGATACGTTTATGGTCAATTTTTGGATACCGCTCGTCGATGCGCCGATGGAAACGGGTGCGATGCAGGTGATTCCCGGGAGCCATCGCTGGCAGACGTTGCCGCATGAGCGCATCGGTTTTTACGACGGCCTGCACGAGGAAGATATGCCGGACTACGCGCGCGTCGTTGATTGCCCCGTGTACAGGGGCGGCGTGCTTATGATCCAGAGTCGCACGGTGCATCGCTCGGTGGTCAACAGCACGGAGCGTGTGCGCTGGAGCCTCGACCTGCGCTACTGCGACCGGCGCAAGCCGACGGGGCGGCCGGACATTCCCGGCTTTGTCGCGCGCAGCGCCGAACGCCCGGACAGCGTAGCGCAGAGCGCCCAAGACTGGCTGCGCCTATTTCCCGGGGATAGCGCGCGGCTCGATCCGCATGCGCGTTGAGATATAAAACCCAGATAGAGGAATGCGATGAACGTCATTACCATCTTATGTGATACCCTGCGCCGCGATCACGTCGGCGCCTACAGCGGAGGTCGTCCGCTGGATCAGTGCTGGAGCGCCGAAGCGCCCGCCTGGTCGGTGCCCACGCCGAATATGGATCGCCTGATAGAGCGCGGCACCGTATTCGACAACGCCTATATCGGCTCGACGCCCTGCATGCCGGCACGCCGCGATATCTATACTGGTCGGCTAGAATTTCTGGAGCGCGGCTGGGGTCCGCTCGAAGAGGAAGACCGCGACCTGCCGCGTCAGGTGTCGGGCCCGCCCAACCGCTCGATCCGGTGGACGATGGAACAGGGCTATCCCGTCAGCTGCTTGCTCACCGACCACTTTCATCTGTGGGAGCAGGGCTCGGGCAATTATCACATGGGCTACACGGGCTTTGAGTTTGTGCGCGGCATCGAATCGGATGCGCTCTATACCGATCCGATAGATTTTCCCTGTCCGCCGGGTGATCGAATGGGTAAAAACGAACGCCACTGGCGCAACGTGCACTTTATTCGCCAGCGCGACGAGGATTACTTCTGCGCGCAGGTCTGCACCAAGGCCGCCGACTGGCTGCGCCGCAACAGCACGCACGAAGACTTTTATCTGCACCTAGACATCTTTGATCCGCACGAGCCGTGGGATCCACCCGAAGAGATCCTCAAGCAGTTTGACCCGCGCGGCTACGATATTGAAGGGCTTAGAGCCGCCGCGCCCTATGCGCCGTGGAGCGACCACTACAGTGAAGCGCAGTTTCAAAACATGCGCGCCCGCTATGCGGCTAAAGTAGTTTTTCTCGACCAGTGGCTAGGCAAGGTCTTTGACGCGCTCGACGCGCTCGATTTGTGGAAGGACACGCTGGTTGTGCTGACTACCGATCACGGCACGTGGAACGGAGACCACGGGCGCATGGGAAAGCTGGGCACGCATCAGTATGACGGCTGTGCGCACATTCCCTTTATCATGTGTCACCCGGAAGCCGGTCACGGTCAGCGCCGCGACCAGCTCGTGCAGCTGATGGATCTCTATCCGACGGTGCTCTCGGCGGTGGGCCGTCCACTGCCCGAGATGCCCGACGAACGCCCCCTGCACGGGATCGACCTCTTGCCTGTCTTAGAAAATGCCGATGCGCCGACGCGATCCTGCGCGCTTATGGGCATGTTTGGCAAGAGCGTGACGGTTACGGACGGCGATTGGACGCTGCACCAGTCGCCGGTTGACGACAACGAGCCGCTCTACTGGCACGGTTACCATCTGGCGCGCTTTATCAAGTACGATTTGGGATCCTTTGATGGGGGGCGTCGACCGGTGAGTAACTGTTCGTCATGGGATGCACCCACTTCGCTGCACGACAAGCGCAGCGATCCGAACGAGCTGGTCAACCTGGCCGAGCGCGAAGGGGATATGCTGGGCAGCATGCAGGACAAGCTGCGGGCCGAACTGGTGCGTCTACGCGCACCGGATTGGCAGGTGGAACGGCTCGGACTTTGATCTAATAGGCTATGGAGAGGGAGTGCAGCGCGGTGTCCTGACCCGAATCGGCGCCGAGGTCAACGCGGTAAAGGTAGACGCCAGGCGGTAGCAGGCGGCCGGCAGCATCGCGTCCTGTGAACGCGAAGGCATATTCGGCCTGGCGGGTAGAAGTTGCTTCTAAACGCACTAGTCGTTTGCCCCGTAGGTCAAAGAGGTCGACGTGTGGAGCGGCCTCGTCCACGTTTAAGGTGACCAGGCGAATATACACTTCGTCGTTAAGGCCGTCGCCGTTGGGCGTCAGCACCGACGAGGAAATATCCAGCGCCTCGATCAGCCTCCTCTCGCCAATGACCTCGGGCAGCATGACGACATTGGCGCGCCGTGAAGCGGCCTCGACGGACTGCCAGAGACCGGGGTGTTCGGTGGATCCTAGCTCTAGCGAGATGACGGTGCCGTTGCGCGTTACCCGCGTGGTAAAAGCGACCTCCAGCGAATCGTTGCGCACGGGCTGCGGGAGGTCTATGTGCAGCGAATCGGCGCTGATATCTAGCCGGGTGGGTGCGACGATCCGACCGCCCACGCGCACTTCTACGTCTTGTGCCAAGGCCGGCAGGCCAAAGCGCATCCTGTTAAAACCGGCATCTTGCCCATCGACCTTCGGCCACAGCGCATAGGTAAAGCGCGTGTCCGTATTGGCCTTTGCGCTGCGCGGTGCCACGCTGCCAACGGCGCGCTGCAGCAGCGTCTCTTCATACTCGATAGACAGCGCATTAACCTGGGGCGCTACGGTTGGATCGTCCGTTTGAAGCGTCATTTCTAGCTGAATAAAGCGCCGCGGATTTTGCGACTTAAACGCCTCACCCGAAACGGTATAGGTCTCACTCCACTCGTCCCAGTCTTCGCTGACTACAACGGTGGTATCCACGGGGCCGCGCAGCACTTTGGGCAGGCTCAGCCACTTGTTCTCTTTGACCTCTTCGCCAATCTTGTTGTAGAACGTGTAAACAGCGCTTTGGCTATTGCCGGAACGGGAGCGCATATGCAGGCGCGTGCCGGCTGGAAGGTCGGCATCCCACACCAGTCGATTAATCACCTTGGGTCGCCCGTCGTTGGCCAGCGTGCCCAGATCGATAAAGGGCGATCGCAGGACGACTTGGGCTGGATACCCGGGAGAGTAGAGCATCATCTCCGTCCAGCGCGATCCCCAGCCCTGCGGGATGTGGGCGTGCCAAAAAAGGTAGCGAATGCGACGCGGGGCAAAGACGTAGCGGAAGTAGCGCACGGGGGTAGGATCGGGCTGGACGATGAGCGGAGTAAAGTCAAAGGACTCGGGAATGGGCAGGCCAGAGCGGATCGCGCGCGTGCCGTCTGAGTAGAGAAAGTTGAAGGCGCGCGGTGCGCCGGCTACCGAGCCGACGGTGCCCTCGCGCTGGCGCAGCACGTAGAGAAAGAGTTCATCAAGCCAAAAGACGGCGCCCAAGTCTACGTAAAACCAGGTGCCCTGCTCTTCCCAAGTGCGCACGCGACCCTCAAAGCCGACGGGTAGGATCGAGTTACTGGTGTTCATATCGGCGTCTAGGATATTCTCGTTGGAGCGCGCCGTGAGTCCATCGATGACGCTGCCTCCGCGCCCGACTGTGCCGATGCTGATATTGTCGCCGACGGCAACTACCTCTATTTCTCCCAGTGCCCCTTCGGGATCGAACGATTCGACGGTGAAATTGATATACTGAACGAGGCGGTACTGGTCGATGGACTGTAGGTTGACGTCGAGCCCCTCGTCGACGACCTGTGCGCTGTCCTGCAGGTCAAAGCTCAGCGGAATAACGACTTCGGTTGAGCGATTGGGCTGCGTCGTAAAGTATACCGGGCTGAAGATAAAGAGGTCGTCCAGGGCGTCAGAGGTCATGCCCGTTGCCGTGAATACGGTGAACTGGCGAAAGGGACGCGCGCCGTCTCGATTGGGAAAATGCAGGCGAATCTCTTTGGCCAGCACGGCGCGGCCTAAGTCGATTTGCACAAACCAATCGCCCAGCACGTCGTCGGGTGAAGCCTGCCAGTAGGTGGATGGGTCGCCGTCTATCACGCGGGCTGCCGCGCGCGGATTGGATCCGGCTTCCCAGAGCCCGCCGGCGACTCGATCACCGCGCGTGCGCGTGAGATGCCTAAACTGCGCGGCGTTGGCTACGGCGTTGATGTCTTTGCGAAACTTTGTCAGCTGCAGATTACCGCGCGCATTAAAGCGAATCAGATCGCGCGGCATCTCCCAGCTCGACCACTCGGCCGGCGTATCAATGCGCAGCTGGTCGGCGGCCAGCGCCGTGCAGAAGAGTGTGATGAGTAGGAGCGCGTGCATGGGCGTATTAGTAGGCGATGCCCAGTGAATACAGCGCGCGTTTCTGAGCGGCCTGTGTGTCGAGTGCGATTGAGAAAAGGTAGAGCCCCGCCGGCAGTAATCGCCCATTTTCATCGCGTCCATCCCAGACAAATTGACGCGGTCCTGCGTCCTGCAGGCCGCCTTCGATAAGGGCTATGCGGTGCCCGTCGAGGGTGTAGACTTCGAGACGTACCGGTACGGGGCCAGGCAGGCGAAACAGCGCGTAGCGAAGCGTCAGCCCATCGTTGACGCCGTCGCCGTTGGGTGTCAGCACGCCGGTTGAGCGCTGCAGATCCCGTACGAAATCGACACTTCCGCCTTCAGCGCTGAGCACGCGCAGGCTGTTGGTGGCGATTGCTTCACCGGCGTCGCCCGGCAAAATGGGCTGCGGTAGCGCGTCGCTATTGCTGGTGAATACTTCACCTTCAAAGGTCGAGGCAAACTCAAAGAGGCGCGTAGAAAATACCACGCGCACGGGCGTGTTGCTGCGACGCGTTACGGACTCGGGTAGCTGAACGACGAGCGCGTCTTCTTCTTGAGCAACGGCAGCCGGCTCGACGACTGCGAGCGGCGCGCCCATTTCCAAGCGCACAAAGTCTGCCCGACTGCCCGTATATATACGCAGTGCATCAAAGCCGGGTGCGCTAGCGGTTGTAAACTCGGCGCGCAGGTCGTAAGCGAACTCGGTATACCGACCTAGTTCGACCTCGGTGAAGCCGCGCTGTGGCTGTAGGTCATCAAGTCGGGCAATTTCACCGACGACCTCGTCTACTAGCAGAGGGGGTGTTTCAATCCACAGCGAGTCAATGCGGATCCACGCGTCGAAGTCGCGGCTTTCTAGCGTCAGTTTGATCTGTAGATGAGAGCCGCTGCGCAGCCGGACGAGCTGTCCGGTCTCGGTAAAAGGTATGGACCAAAACGACCAGTTATCGGTGTCGTAGCCTATCGAGGCGCGGATGCCGGGTCGCGGGTCGCGGCCCAGGACCGCCGATAGTGACTCATAGGTTGCGCGCGAAACTTCTTTTTCGCGTCCGGTGTTAGTGTATTCGTGGTAGACGGCCGGGTCGTCGTCGCGTCCGACGCGGACCTCGGCTGTGAGCCAGACGTCGGCCTTGGGGTCTTCCACGGCAACGCCGTTGACGCGCCGCATGGGCGTGGCGTGCCAGTGTAGGTGACCGAAGTTTACGATGCGCCCTAAATCGACAACCTTACTCAGATAGAAGGCGCGCTGCGGCACGCCGTGCGCAAAGAGATCAAACCCACCGATAGTGCCTTTGAGTGGAATGGCCTGATTGCCTTGTCCACCGCAGCCCGAACAGCGGTTGAGCGCCTCCGCATCGACGGGGGACTCGCGTCGTCGCCAGCGAAAGAAACGCGCATATTGGCGGGAAAAATCAATGCGGACATCGGATTCGAAGTTGGTGCCGACGTTGGCGACGACGCGTTGGAATAGATCATTGCCGCCCCAGTTGACGGCCGGTTCCGCATCGCCGCCGATGGAGGCATCAAATGCCGGTATGACGTCAGTGCGCAGCGGCGTGCCGTCCGAGCGGTATCCCTCGTCCGGCGTGTAAAAGCCAAAGCGGTAGGCGGGGATGGGTACGGCGGTATCGATGGTGAAAAACGTATTGGCGATATTGACTACTTTGGGGGCGTTGTAGGTCGTGCTGTCGGCGTCGATAAGAAAGATGCCGCTCTGCGTGGGATCGCCTCCGGCGCCGCCCCAGCGGTTCCAGAAGCGCGGCTTCTGGCCGTCTTCGTAGCCGAGGTCATAGTCGGAGGGCACGCGCCAGAACTGCCAGTTTTCCAGCAGATGCAGGACGTTTTGCTCGGGCTCTAGGTAGACGGGCTGGATGGATTCCGGGGTGCTGTCAAAGTCGATTAGCACCTGCAGCGAGTCGCTCCTGCTCCACGCGCTCCCGCTGCCCCCTAGCTGCCACGCGGGACCTTGGGCTTGGCTCTGCATGGCAAAAAGAAAAAAGATGGCCCATAGACGGCCCATATGACGCCTTTCTCAGGTGAGCATTACGTAGCCGAACCTAATGAAAAAGGAATATGCGGCACAAGGAAAACGCAGTTGTCTACAATTCTATATTGTCCAGCACGGGATGGTTGAGCTGCGTGCGCAGCAGGCGCCAGTCTTCAATGACGTCGGGGTTTTGTAGGTCGGGTAGAAAGCCGAAGTCTAGGTAAAGCGCAATGGCGGGTAGGCGCTTTGACTGGGTGCCGAGCAGAGCGCGTTCGTGCCAGAGGGACAGCTTCTCTAAAGCGCAGGCCAGCACGGCTTTGCCCAAGCCCTTGCCCTGATGGCTGGGTCGTACGGCTACCCAGTGAATGAGTCCGTAGTCGACTCCGCGGTGGTCGTTTTTGTACCAGGCACTGGCGGTGCCGACCGGCGCGTCCGTATCGTCAACGACAAAGAAACAGCGCTCGGGCACGGACGACAGATCGTGCGCAAATTCATTAGTGAAGAGCTCTTTCGACAGGTTTAACCAGGGCTCGGCGTCGAGCACGACGTCGGTCCACACGGCGCCTTCTTCGACGCGGAGCGGGCGGATCGCATAGCCTTTGGGCAGGCCTACTTCGGGCACGTCGCGCAGGTGGGGGCGGATCATGTGGACCGGATTGCCGGCCAGCGTGGCGTAGGAGTCTTGCGACATAGGGGCTCTCTCGTGAATGGTTTAGACGATAAAAATACCGCGTATGCGTCGCGCGCTCAACAGAGTGTGGGTAAGTTCGCTGGGAGATGCCCACTTGCAATATTGGAAAGGCCTTTATGCACGATAGGACAAAGAAGGAGCGAACGGCCAAAGACAGCCCGCGGCGTCTGTTTTTCTATTTTTGCGCAGCGTGCTGGCTGGCGTGGATGCTCGTCGCCGTGCTGACGGCTTGGGCGCTTTTTCAAGTTAACGCTGATCGAGCACCCTTTGACCGCGAGCAGGTCGTCTCGGGTTTCTGGTGGATAACCTATTTTTGCATAGGCCTGCCGCTGAGCGCTCGCGCGCTGATGTGGTGGGTCGAGCGACGCGATATGTGACCGTCCATGCCCTAGTGAGACAAGAAGGCGTAGGCCTGTCGAAGGGCGTGACTGCCCTTTGTTTCTAAGGGCTGGCCGTGGCCGACGATCAGGCGTGCGAAGTCCCAGTCGGCTATTTCGTCTATGGAACGTCGAACGGCCGCTTTGTCTCTGAGATAGAGGCGCAGCAGGCGCGATACGGTACAGCGGCGGTTGTAGGTGCCGGCCATTTTGAGCATACAGCGCGTGGCAAAGTTAAATCCGGGATCTGTTTCGTAGTTAAAGACGAGATCGGTTAGGATCGCTGAGTTGCTTGCAGGGTGGAAGAAGGCGATCTCATTGATCTTGGGAACCCCGCCAACCAAGTGCTGGTCAAAGGCATCCCTCCATTCAGCGGGTGGCTTGTTCGTTAGGACGTCGGTAAAGGGTAATTCCGTGTGCGCTTCGCGCACGCCGGGTACGGCGTAGAAACGCGCCTGTGGGTAGGCCTCAAACCACGCCTTCCAATAGAGGTCGTGAAACGTGTTTGGAGCGATGAAGAAGGTCGGTGTACCCAACGCCTCCAGTACCTGTGCCAGCGCCGGGCTGTAGGCTACGGGCGAATGGATCCACAGCTGATCATCGTTCAATTGGACGACCGTCATAACGTGGTCAAATTCGACTAGGCCCAAACGCAGAGGGTGGGCAAGCGTCCACAGGTTCGGTGCGTGCTGGGTTAGTACGGATGTCTCAGAGAGGGACATGGTCTGTTTCTTGAAGATTCAAAAGACGATATGCACCGGGCGGCGATAGTCTCTGGTCTTTTTGAGATCTGTAAGTCAATCCTTTACCTCTGGTAAGCTGGCAACGTCGGGCACCTCGGCCAGATAGACGTTGCCGTAGCCGGAAACGTCGCTGGTAAAGAGCACGTGCGTTCCATCGGGAGAAAAGCGTGGGTGCACGTGCAGCTGCTGAATCTTCATCGATGAGTCGTGGCAACACAGGGCGCGCGGCGCGCCATACCCATCGCCCTGCCGCTGCCATAGACGGACGACGCGGCCGCCGTCGCCGACGATTAGCTCGGGTCCGTTGGAATGGATGTGTCCCGTTTTGCCGGGAAAGGCCGTCTCGACTGGATCCGTGTCGTCGTAGCGCACGTGGCCGATAAACTGCGTGCCGTCCACCCTGCGGCCGTGGTAGCCAATGCGCTCGCCGTCGGCGTGCCAGTACTCGTGTCCAACGGCCTCGCCTTCCTCTTGGCGTGCGCGAATTTTCCACACCGTGCCGGTATCGACGTTCATGCCCCAAATGCGATTGTCCACCTCGTTCCACGGCCCCTCGTGGCAGAAGGTCAGCAGCTCGTTGCGCGTCGGCGAGGTGTTGACGTGGCCGATCCAGTAGGACTCCTCAAAGAGGATTTGACCGCCCGAGCCGTCGACGGCTATGCGCAGGATACGGCTGGGCGGTCGGGCTGCCCAGGTCTCGCGAAAGCCGACGTAGCCGCGCAGGTAGTCGACGCGGAAGCGCGAGGACATATCTTCGGAGACGCTGGCGTAGACGTGCCGTCCGTCGGCGCTGCAGTTGATCATCGATACGTCCCAGCCGTCTTCCATGCGGTAGAGCACGCGCGTTTCCAAGCTATGCAGATCGAGTGCGCGCAGCTCCATGCCATACCAGAAGTAGGTTTCGTCGCTCGTACTGCTGACGCAGGCGCGCAGGAATTCCACTTCGCGCGGCAGGGGCAGAGGCGCTAGGTCGGTCAGTTGCTGGAGCTGGCCGCTGTCCAGGTCGAGGCCAAATAGGTTGGTGCGGTTGTCGCGATCGGAGGCGACGAGCAGGCGTTTTCCGCCGTCGTACCAGCCGGGATTGGTAAAGTAGAAGTGATGGCTATGTGCGCGAAAGTTTGTGAGCTGGCGCAGTGTGATGCCGCTGAGCGGATCCTGCACGTCTATCGTTTCACTGGGCCATATTCGACCAATGCTCATAGGTCCTCCTATTGGGGTTGTCTAAGCGGATAGTTCGAGTGTGGCACGTTATTTTGCTCTCACAAGAGCGTTCGTTAGTGCAGTAAAAAGCGCTTCCTGTCGGGCCGTATCTTCTGGCGTGCTGGCATTGGGTCGCGCGCTGTTTAGTGCGATGACGATGCCCTCTTGCGGATGGATGGAGATCCCCTGGCCAAATACGCCGCTGGCGCGGTAGGAGCCGTCGCCGCGCAGCCACCACAGATAGCCGTATTCGGGCGCGGCTGGCGAGGGCTGCGTCGCGTCGCGC
>CALDFW010000130.1 GCA_937942165.1 uncultured bacterium
AGCGCAAAGACGGCAACGAGCAGACCAAAGATTCCGAGTATTTTTTTCATCAGGCCGCCCTTCCCGTTGCCAAATGCATGATGGATTCTTCGCTCAGTTGGTCGCGTTGAAGCTGGCCGGTAATGCGGCCTTCGTGCATGACGAGCGCTCTATCGGCCATGCCGAGAATTTCCTCCATTTCACTCGAGACGAAGAGGATCGCTACGCCTTCGCCGGCCAGCTGCTCCATGAGTCGGTAAATCTCTTCTTTGGCTCCAACATCTACGCCGCGCGTTGGCTCGTCTAAAAGAAGCACGTTCGGACTGAGGGCGAGCCATTTGCCGAGGACCACTTTCTGCTGGTTGCCGCCCGAGAGATGGCGCGTCTGTTGGTCTATGTCCGGCGTGCGAATGGATAGCTGTTTGACGGCTCGCTCGCTGTCAGATGCCTCGCGAGTAAGGTCGATAAAAGCGCCGCTGCGCGCGTGTATGCGGAGACCCGGCAGGCCAATATTGTGGCGTATACTCATTTCCGTTACCAGTCCCTGCAGCTTGCGATCTTCTGGTAAGAGGCTTAAGCCCGCTCGAATGGCGTCTCGCGGCGTGCGCGGTGAAAGGCGCTGGCCGCCTACGTTCATCGTGCCGGCAAGCGCAGGCTCAATGCCGAATAGCACCTGCAGGAGCTCGGTGCGGCCGGCTCCTACAAGGCCCGCGATGCCGACAATTTCCCCGTAGCGTATGGAGAAGCTGAGCGCGTGCTGTGGCCATGCTGGAACAATCAAATGGTCTACTTTTAGGGCAACCTCGCCCGGCGCGTGCACTGTGCGTGCGTAGAATTGGTCCACGTCGCGTCCGACCATAAGCGCCACCATGCGTTCGCGGTCGATCTCATCGCGCAGCAGCTGGCCCGCATTCTCTCCGTCGCGCAGCACGCAGACGCGGTCAGCCAGCGCAGAGATTTCTCCGAGGCGATGGGATATATAAATGATGGATACACCTCGCTGACGGAGTTCGCCTATAACGGAGAAAAGAGCGGTAGCCTCTTCGTTTGTCAGGCTTGAGGTTGGTTCGTCCATGACGATAATGCGCGCCCGCGTCGATAGGGCTTTGGCTATTTCCACCATTTGTTGTTGGGCGATAGACAGCGTCGAGAGAGGGGTAGAGGGATCGACGTCGAGGCCAATCTGCTCCAGCGCTTCGCGGGCACCTCGCTCAATTGCGGGCAGGTCCATAATGCCGCGTCGGTGCGCCTCGCGACCGAGGAAAATATTGGCGGCAACGCTCAAGTTATCGCACAGATTGAGCTCTTGGTGAATAAGGGCGATGCCCAGTTCGGTTGCGCGGCGCGGAGAATCGATGCGAACCGGCGTGCCATCTACGGAGATCTCGCCTTCATTCGGGAGCTGAATGCCGGCCAGTATTTTCATCAGCGTGCTTTTACCCGCCCCATTTTCGCCGATTAAGGCCAGGACTTCCCCTCGATCGACGTGCAGGTCTACCGAGTGCAGCGCGCGCACGCCGGGAAAGGATTTGCCGATGCCGCGCGCCTGTAAAAGCTGCATTATTGAGCGCTGCCAGTGAGCGTTTTAAGTTCGCTCCAAAACGCGCTGACGTTGTCTTTGGTGATGCGCCTAGCTGGTACATCTAAATAGTTATTGGGTGGCAGAGCGGAGCGATCACCGCGCGCTAGAGCGGCTAGGATACGCACTGATTCGTAGCCGTAGCGGTAGGGGTTTTGCACTACTGTGCCGTAAATGTCTCCGTCGATAATGCCCTGCAGCGTTTCATCATCCTCGTCAAAGGCTATGATTTGTATCTGGCCGGCTTTGCCCGCTTCGCGCACAGCTTTAAGCGCCATGGGTGGGTTATAGGCAAAGAGGCCAACTACGCCACTCAGCTCGGGATACTTGGCGATGGCGTCTTCGACCTGAGCTTTTGCCTTGGCATAATCGAACTGGTCGGTGCGCGTATCGAGAATCGTAAACCGGTCGCCGACTATGGGGCCACTGTTGGGATCTAAACGCGTTGGATCGTTGGATCGGTCGAGCAGTTCATCGATGAGGCCCTGTCGTCGCTGGCGCGCGTTGAGCTGCTCGAGGCGGCCGACAAAGATCATAATTTGTCCGCCTTCGGGAAGGGCTTCTTTAACGAGTTTGCCGCATTCGCGGCCGGCTGAGTAGTTATCTATGCCAACAAAGCACAGGCGGTCGCTGTCCGGGGCGTCTGAGTCGTGCGTTATTAGATGGGTGTTGGCCGCCGCTTCGTTGAGCAGGTCGAGTTGGTTGTCTGGATCGATGGGACTAATTGCTATGCCATCAACGCCGCGCGCGAGCAGGGCCTGAACGATGCGCTTCTGATCGGCGACGCCTTCGCCGGGCATGTGGACTTCGGCGTCCACGTCGAAAGCTTGCTCGGCCGCTTCCACGCCCTTTGATGCAATAACCCAAAAAGACGCTACGCCATTGGTTACAAAGCCGACCTGTGGCTTTTCTTCTGTCGCGCTATCGCCGCTGCCGCCGCAGGCATACAGCGCGATGAGCATGAGTAGAGACAGCGTGCATTTCATATGGGTAGGCCTCTCAAAAGGGGTTGGTGTGACAAATTTGACTTCTTATTTTACGTCTCACAGAGAGGGTGCGCAAGCGAGAGAGGAGTGTCATCAATGAGAGTATCAGCGTGTATAATGGCGGTTATTGCCGCATGGACTCATACAGTGGAGGCAGCAGTGCAACAGGCGTCTTTTGGCACGACACGTGATGGACAAGCAGTTGAAATTTATACGTTGAGCAACGAGCGCGGTGCACGGGCGCGCGTGATTACATACGGCGGTATCCTGACAGAGCTTTGGGTGCCCGATCGCAGTGGAACGTTGGGGGACGTTGTTTTGGGATTCGATAACCTCGCCCAATACGAAACGGAAAACCCCTATTTCGGTTGTATAACCGGCCGCGTGGCTAATCGGATTGCGGGAGGGCAGTTTACGCTAGACGGAACTACGTACGACGTTGCGGTAAATAATGGACCCAACCACTTGCACGGGGGTATTAAGGGGTTCGATAAAGCTGTTTGGGACGCCGAAGTTGTCGAGCGGCCCGACGGCGAGGCGCTGCGCCTGCACTATACGAGCCCCGACGGTGAAGAAGGCTATCCGGGAACGCTTTCGGTGACGGTAACCTACGTTCTGACAGGTGAAAGTGCGCTGCGTATTGAGTACGAAGCGACGACCGACCGATCTACGCCCATCAACTTGACCAATCACTCCTACTTTAATCTAGCGGGTGGGGGTGATGTGCTGGATCATATATTGACTCTGCACGCGCGGTATTATACTGAGCCAGACGAAACGCTGATTCCGACCGGGCGTCTGCTGCCGGTGGCCGGCACGCCGCTCGATTTTACGCTTCCCGCCTCGGTGGGCGGTCGCATCGGGCAGATCGATATTGGCGGTTACGATCACAACTATGCGTTGGACAACGGAGGACGCGCGGAACCTGGTTTGGCTGCCGAACTCTACGAACCGCACAGCGGTCGCGTGCTGACTCTCTATACCACGGAGCCGGGCGTTCAGGTCTATTCCGGGATTCACCTAGACGGTCTGCGCGGAAAAGAAGGGGCCGTATACGACCGCTATCACGGGCTGTGCATGGAAACGCAGCACTATCCAGATTCGATAAATCAGCCCGGTTTTCCCTCCGTGGTGCTGCGTCCGGGCGAGACGTTTCGCTCCGTTACGGTGCACGCGTTTTCCGCGCGTTGAGGAGGTCTAATATGGTAGACAAACTGCGAGTGGGATTGATTGGAGCGGGCGGCATTGCGCGCGCCCATGCAAACGCGTGTGCGCAGGTAGACGAGGTCGAACTCGTTGCCGTTTCCGATGTATCGGTAGAACACGCGCGGAAGTTGGGTGGCGAATGGAGCGTCGATGCATGCTATGGCAGCGTCGATGCGATGCTGAACGACCAGCAGCTCGACATAGCTATAATCTGCACATGGGGCGTTTTTCACGCGTCTTTGGGAATCGAAGTCGCCCGTTCCAATCGCGTGCGTGCGATCTTATGCGAAAAACCGTTTACGCAAACGGCCGGTGAGGCACGCCAATTGGTCGACGCCGCGGCAGAATCTGGTGTGCTCATAGCGGAGGCCTTTAAGTTTCGTCATCACCCCATGCACCTAAGGGCGCAGGCGTTGATCGATTCGGGCGCCATTGGTCGCCTGCTTTCGGTGCGCAGTACGTTTTGTGCCAGCGTGGCTGAGTCGAACCGAAGGCCCGAACTTAATTGGCGTTTTAATCGCGCGCAGGGAGGGGGATCGATCTACGATCTAGCCTGCTACAATATCCACCATGCGCGGGCCGCCTTTGGCGAGGAGCCCCAGCGCGTATTCGCCGCGCAAATGTCGGGTGTCGAAGTGGACGATGCCGCATCTATTACACTGGCGTTTGACGGCGGACGCACCGCGCAAATATCCGTGGGGTTTAACGCGTGGTCCTCGCAGTATGCCGAATTGGTTGGCGACGAGGGATCCCTCTTTGTAGAGCAGGCGTGGAACAACGAAAATCAGGCGGTATCGCTCGTGCAGGATGGTCGGGATGGCAAAGTCGTGCACGAATTTGCTCCCACGTTTCAATTTGCTCTGCAGCTAGAGCATCTTTGTGCCTGCGTACGCAGCGGCTGTGCGCATAGAATACCGCCTGAGCATAGCATAGAACAAATGCGCGTACTCGATGCGGTGAAGGAATCGATGGAGACGGGTGTGGCAGTCGAGCTGTAGGAATTGCTGTGACTATTCGGAGTAAGAGGTAGATTAAGCGACCTGCGAGGGCTCTTTGCGAAGGCGTTCCAAAGTGCGTCGGCGCAGCCGTGAACGGCGCGCTAGGCCAAAAGTCGAGAGTAAATATTTTAGAAACCGCATGGTATGCACTTCCTCAGTCGATTTTTCGTTAGGAGCCTTGTAAGTAAAGGCAATTTTACACCCGCGCAAGCGACAAAATGGCACGATTTCATAAGTCCAGTCTTTTGGCAGGCTTGCGTGGTCCTTTTTTTGAAAAAGCGCCATAACGCCTCGCCATTAGGCAGGAAAAACCATACGTATCTGCCTTAGATAGCGATTTTTCTTCTTATAAGAGGAAGATTTAAAATCTATATAAGTTATTAATAAACAATGCTATAGGGTATTAGGAAGTGTTTTTGTTATTTGGGAAGACTGCGGAGCGGTTACGCGTTGTGATGCTGTTCAGATTGAGGTACTGGCTACGAATACAAGAGGGGAGGGGGCAATAGAACGCCGAGATGCGCTAGCGGATAAGCTGTTTCTTAATCTCTTTGCGCTTGCTTTCCCTACGACCGTGGTCCTCTTCGTATTCTTGGAGTTCAAGGCTGAGTTCGCGCATTTTCTTTTCGCGCTTGACCAACTTGCGTTCAATTGCGGCTTTGTTGCGCTCCTGGATGGCCAGTTGGGTGGAGGTTTTTCTCAGCTCGTTTAGGAGTAGCGCCTTTTGATCCTGGACTTCTTTGATCGTCTGTTTCATGCGCACTATGAGTCGCATGGTGACAAACTTTATAATAACGGAGGAAAACATAAAGGCAACCGCGCTAAACATTGCAACGGTCTCGGTTTGTAGCGGTGTTGACATGAAGTCCTGTCGTTGTCTTGTAGCAGTGCACACCGGTGCAGAACGTCTCTCCGAGGAAATATAATAAAACGACGATGAGATTCCACGTTTTACCAGAATATTCTCGCTATTTCGCGTCGGTTCACGGCGAGATCGATAGGGGTTTACTTGACGGTCTTGAGCAAGGTTTTTTACCTTGGAAAATCCACAATACGCAGCGGAGTATAGCGTGAAGACGATAGCAAAGACTACAGTACTATGCGCTCTGATGTTGCAGTCTACGATGCTTCATGCGCAGCTTGCCGTTTGGAAACTGGGCGGTAGCGGTGTGCCTTGGGTGGGGCAAGACACCGTGCGTGTAATGGTAGATCTCGAGTCAGACCCCGGCGCACTGCGGCCGGTATACGTAGAGCCTGGAACCAACATCATTTCCTTACTTGACGATTGGTCTTTCCTCCGGCAGCCCAAGGAACTGGGCTATGTCGATGGTGAGCGGCCGCGTATATGGAAGTGGAATGAGGGAAACGGCGATCCAACAGAAAATGGCGTCGCCCTTATTGACGCCGATAGTTCGACATACAATTCGTCTAAGGCCGAGGGCATAGACAAGGTATTCTTTACGGTAGATCTGGGCGTACCCATGCCTGCACACACCTTTGGTTTTCACGCGCCTTCCAGTGGATACAGGTCGGACGGTACGCTCCTGCGCACCGATGCAACGCCTGCGTTTCAAGTGTCTCTGCAGGAAGAGAGCAGCGATTTATTCGGTGTTAAAGGCGGTTGGGCGTTAGAAAAGGTTATCGGCGAGCGTCGGGAAAATCTCTCACCGGATGTGCGGATTGAGTTTCCTCAACAGTATGCGCGCTTTTTTCGCTGGGTGCGCAAACTGTCGATCATAGACGAAGAAGTTCTGCGCCGAGCCGGCGGTGGTGGGCAGGGCAATCAGGCGCGCGCGCTGCTCGGAACGATAAGCGAATTCGAAGTATATGGAGAAGGCGTGCCGCGTCGCGTAATTTACAAAACTAAAATTATCGACCTCGGCGTGGAGCAAAACTTCGGTCGGCTGTTCTTTGCTGCTACGCAGATGCGCCGAGTTGGCGATGCATTTGTCAAAGCGCCCGACGCGCAGGCGCGCGTGCAGGTCGAAGTGCGCACGGGACGCGACGGCGATCCGAATATCTATCGCGAATACACCGTCACGGGCAAAGAGAAAGAGGTGAGTCGGGCGCGCTACGAGAATGAGCTGCGCACCGGCTTTGAACGAACCTGCGCTTCGTGTGATTACGTCCAGCGTGCGCCGCGGCCGGGCATGCGAGCCAGTATCCTGTACGACAGCGATCGCTGGACCTATTGGTCCTCGCCTATTTCGGAGTCGGGGTCTTCTCTGGGATTGGCCAGCGGATCGCACATTCAGGTGCGCATTACGCTGGAAAGTGAAGCCTTTGCCGACTTTGTGCGTCTGGACTCACTTTGGGTTGAGACGGCTCCCCTCTTAGCTGATCGAGTTGTCGGCGAGGTCGCTCTACTCGAGCAGCAGAGGCCCGTGCGCGGTATTGCAGAAGTTGAACTGGGCCGCAGCGCGGACTTCACCTACGATTTGGCGGCTGCGTTTTCCAGCGGTGCGCAGCGGGGTTTTGACACTGTTTATATCCGCACGGAAACGCTTCCTCAGTTTAAGTCCCTCTCTGTTGGCGGTGAGCCTGTTGATCCGGTTTTTGTGGAAGAGGACGATTCGGGTTTACGCGTGGTATTACCCCAGCGGATATCGAGGACAAACAACCGGCCGCTACGCCTCGTGTTTGCCGCGGAAGTCTTTGAACTTGCAACGACGTTCCTCGGAGAAATTAGCGATTCGCAGACGGAAGGTCTTCCTCAGCCGATAGTCGAGGGAGATGCCAATGATCAAGTCACCACCAATGGTTTACAGGTGATTAGCAGTGCGTCTCATGTTTCTTCCGTGCTTCGCGACATGGCTTTTTCATCGCCGGTTGTCACGCCAAACGGCGATGGAATACACGATGAAATAGAAATTAGCTACGCGCTTTTTGGTCTGCCCGAAAGCGTTCCGGTAGAACTCAGAGTGCACCGCATGGATGGAGCACTGTTGGTGACGCTGCCTCAAGGTGAGCAAATGGCCGGTTTGCACACCGTTCGCTGGGACGGACGCGATGAGACCGGACGCTTGGCTCAACCCGGCACGTACCTAGTCTCAGTCGTCGTTCTTGCAGAGCAGAGAAATGACCTCAGTATACGCCCGGTGGGCGTGGCCTATTGAGGGAGAGAATAATGCATAGAATACACGCACTTATTATCCCTGTATGCGTATGTGTCTTTGCCCTTAGTGCTGCATATGCTGAACGATTGGTATTCCAAGGGACCGAATCGTGGCGGGATTGGGAGGTGCCTCTTGGCCTGACGGAAGTTGGCGATCAAGGGCAACTGCGTTTGGTAAAATATCGCAAGAATATCGACGCGGTGCGCGATGCTCACTTATTTAGCTACGAGAGCAAGAGCAAAGGCCTGGTCAGCGGAGGTATATGGGAGGCGACTTCCAATCCTGCCGCTGCCGAAACGATTATCGACGGCGACGAGACGACGTACTGGCAGCCCGATCCAGCTGATGAAGTAGAAGATTGGGCGATAGAGATAGACCTCGCTCGCACGGTGTTAGCGCGAGAGATCAGGCTTCAGTTTCCCGATCGCGAAGGCGCGCGGCCTTTTCGTCAATTTACCGTCTATGCCAGCACGGGTGCTCGCGTTTCCGTTAAGGAAGATGTGGTCATGTTGGAGCCCGTTTTTCGCACGACGCGTCCTAATGCAGATTCCGAGATCGTCATTCCCCTTTCCTACGCATCCCGCGACAGTGCGCTGATCCTCGACGAGGGCATTGAAGTTGACCCCGCGTTGAAGAATGGATATCGCGTCGTGCAGCGCATTCGCATCGAGGTGGAAGAAAAATCGCCCGATGCTGCGCTTGCAGAAGTATCCGTTCGCGCCATTGGCGATAATATCAGCCTCGGTGCGGAGCAGCGAGGTAGCTTTGTAAACGGCATTAACTCGGTCGATCCCCAGAACCTATTTGACGGCGATATGAATACCAACAACCTCATCGGTTCTTCCTATGGTAGTTTGGGTTGGAAAGAAGGGGGCGTGTGGTTTGGCGTTGATCTAGGTGCTACGTTTTTCGTCGATGAATTTTTTCTCTACTCGTTCAAGTCAGACGAAGGGTTAGTGGGGTATTCGATCAACGGCACTGGGCCCGGTCATACCGTGCTGTATTCCGATGGGGCACAGGTTCTTCAGTCTGGCTTGCCCGTACCGGGCGCTTTTGACTATACCGAGTTGTTTACGCACATAAATCCCAACGCGGATCGCCTGCTCTATATCCGCTATATCTTCAAGCCGCGTAAGATGCGTTACTTTTTCTGGCACGGTATCCGCGATACCGGCTGGGGCATCGTCAAATGGGGCGAGTTTATGCTCTTCTCGCCCGGTCATCCGGCCGAAGTTGTGCTGCGCTCGCCCTTTATTGATCTGGGCACTGAGGCAGGTGACGGGCGCCCCAAGGTGATCAAGGGACTGCACTGGGATGCAGACCTACCGCTCGGAGCTAAGCTGCAGCTGCGCTCGCGCTCCGGTAATACGCTGGATCCGCTCTATACGTTCTACGATCGCAAGGGCGATGAGGTCACAGAAGACCGATGGAAAAGCGCACCCAAGGTGCTGCGTGGCGCCATCGATACGACGCTGGTCGTCGGTGACGATTGGGGCGCATGGAGCAACGTTTACCAGAATTCGGGTGAAGTATTTCAGTCGGAAAGTCCGCGCCGCTACGTGCAGTTGGAGATGATCTTAGGCACGGATGATCCTCAAGTCGGGCCGCAAGTCAATTCGCTGTCTATCGAATACGAACAGGCACTTGTTCAGGATGCGCGCGGTCAAATCTGGCCTCGGGAAGCTCCGGTAAACGAGAGGACGCGCTTTGCCTATACCGTGTGGCCGCGCAGTGCCGGCGGAGATAGTGGTTTTGATCAGGTGCGGCTGGTCGTGCCCGAAGCGTCCAATGTCGACTACACGGGCGTTGAAGTAGACGGCGTTGCAATTCAACCCGAATCGGTCGTATCCGCAGGGGATTCGCTATGGGTTGATTTGGGGCAGGCCGTATCGGGTGATTCCGTGCGCATCGCTTTTGAAACGCAGCTATTGAACAACGCGACGGTCGTAAGCGCCGATTTGGGCCTGTCCAATCGGCCCGGTTTATGGCAGTCGGTTGAACCGGCTGTCCGTCGTTCAAATGTCGTGATGTTGCCCAACTTGATCGGCCAGGAAAAATTAATTGGCGAAGTGGAGCTAGCTACAGCCGTGATTACGCCGAACGGAGATGGGATACACGACGAGCTCGACGTGCGTTTCATCGTCTATAAGGCCAGTCGAGTTGAGCCCGTTCTACAGATCTACGATCTGGCGGGGCGTCGCATTGCCGCGCGTACAGGCACCCAAGAGGCTGGCCAGTGGCGGCTACATTGGGACGGGCGTAGTGACGATTCTGGACAAACGGCAGCCCCGGGCTCTTATATATACGAGATTTCGTTGGGCACGGACGCGGGAGATGATAAGCGCACCGGCACAATTGCAGTTGCCTACTGAACGCGTCGGCTACCGTTTTTGTAAAATAGAGTCCCCCAGAGCCAAGTTGGAGCTGGGGGACTCTATTTTATGCACGGCACGATGTATATCACGTGGCGATGTGTCATGGGGCGCCGTCAACGCAGTGTGAGATATTTTCCACCCTTACGAGGAGGCGGTAGAATGACCGTTCGGAATCTGAGTCCGCAGCAGATGTTTATTCGCTTAGCTGAAGAACACGTGCCTGAATATCGATTTAAGGGAAAGACTAAAAGTCAATTTAATCGGTGGAAGCGTCAGGCTGAGCCGAGAGTCTTGGCTACGTTAGGCGACTTTCCCGATCCCGTTGCACCGCGACCCAAGATGCTGGCCGAGTGGGAAGAAAAAGGTCTGCGCCGCCAGCGCTGGATTATCGACGTGCAAAAGCACCTCTCGGCAACGCTATTAGTTAACTATCCGACCGATATAAAACGCGGAGAGAAGCGTCCGGCCATTCTCTGCTGTCACGGTCATGGCCCCTATGGAAAAGAGCCGGTAATGGGCAATGACTCTAGCCCGGCGCTGCGCGATAATATGGAGCAGCACCGCTACAACTACGGACAAATTATGGCTCAACAAGGCTTCATCACATATGCCATTGACTGGATCGGCTTTGGAGAGCGAAACGAGAGCGAAAAGCACAACTTTCGGACTTCGGCGGGCAATCGCGACTGGTGTAACTTGTACTATTTACACGCCACGATGCTTGGTATGACGTCTATTTCTATAAACGTAGCGCACGGTCGGGCCGCAACCGATGTAGTATGTAAACTGCCGGGGGTAGACGGCGAGCGCCTAGGCGTTATGGGTTTGAGCGGGGGTGGCACGATGACGCTGTGGATGACGCTGTGTGATGCGCGCTTTCGGGCGGCTGAGATTATATGCTATAGCGATCTATGGGCGGCCTTTGGCGTGCGCGACCTAAACTACTGTGGCATGCAGGTGGCTCCGAGTTTGTTTAAGCTGATGGATTTGCCTGACGTGCAGGGATTGATTGCGCCGCGTCCCCTGTTGGTGGGTGTTGGTGTACACGATACGTGTTTCAAAGTAGATACCGCTATGGCGTGTTACAAGCAGGTAGAATCGATTTACCAGGCGGCTGGAGCGGCCGATAACCTCGAGTTGGATCTGCATCCAGGTGAACACGGCTGGGGTGGGAATAAGTCGGTGACTTTTTTCGAACGGCACTTATCGTAGTCTCGAATCGCGTAGTGTGCTCGCTCAAACCGCTGTCGGTAATGTGCCGAGGCAAAAGCCCTCAGAGCACGACGCTCTGAGGGCTTTTTGCGCGGAAAGTAATTCTGGGGAAGCTTATTGGGCGTTGGCCTGCACCATTAGATTGATTTCTACTTCGTCGCCGAGAATACTCGCCACATCAGTCCATGAGTTCACACCGTATTCCGACCGACTCAACACGGTTTGAGCGGACATGCCGACCTGCGCTTTTTTTGACCACGGATTGGTCCCGGTGCCCAGCACGTTGACGGGGAGCACAATAGACTTGGTCACGCCGTGCATGGTGAAATCGCCCGTCACGTGGATCACGTCGTCTTTGACTTCGGCAC
>CALDFW010000131.1 GCA_937942165.1 uncultured bacterium
GCCACGGGCGAAGAGCCGATAGCCAACAGCGCGCTGGCGCGCATGAGCAATCCGCCGGCATCGGGCGCGGACTCAACGGTGACGTCAACCGACAGCATCCAGGTGATTGTGCTCTATCCGGACATTGCGCTGAGCAAGACCTCTACGTCCACGGAAGTAGAGCCAGGCGGCCAGCTGATTTATGAGCTGCGCTACGAAAACAGCGGCGAAGGGGCGGCGGTTGGTTTTGAGATTGAGGACGAGCTGCCTTCGCTCCTGAGGTATGTCTCAGCCGACCCGGCCCCAAGCACGGTAGACGGTCAGCGTCTGGTGTGGTCTCTGGGCGATCTGGCTTCCGGCGGCAGCGGCCTGATCGCGCTGACGACGTCGGTGGTTGAGGATGCACCGGACAGCGCGTCCGTTGCCAACAGCGCACTGGCGCGCATGAGCAATCCGCCGGCATCGGGCGCGGACTCAACGGTGACGTCAACCGACAGCATCCAGGTGATCGAACCCGTTTTTACGTGGGACGGGACCTATGAACAGAGCGACGAACTGGTCGCTGGCGAAGACGTTGAGATGCGCGTATTGGATTTGGACCAGAACTTATCCGACGACGCAATTGACTCGGTTTTAGTCATACTGGCCAACGAGACAGACAACGACGTTGAGCCGATTTACCTGAAGGAAACGGGTCCTGATACCGGTGAATTTACCGGCTCCTTGCCGACGCGAGACGTGCGCGTCTTTGAGGATACGCCCTACGTGATGAGCGAGTCGGCAGTGCGAACGGGCCCGGGTTCTGTGGAGAGCGAGTCGGCTCAGGTTGTATCCAATGACGGTCTGATGTCCATGGATGAAGGCGACCGTATCGTTGGCTCCTACTACGACGAAATCAACACGAACTTACAGCCCGTGACCATTGTGGTTGTGACCGTGGTCCGGCGCACCGTCATCAGCATGGAGGCCACGCCGCCGAAGGTTGTGGCCAACGGGACAGATACGGCGCTGATTCGCGCGCGGATAACGGACGAAACGGGCCGCATCCTTGCCGACGGTTACCCCGTCACTTTTTCGGCTGAATTAGGAACTTTTGAAGACGGCTCGCAGCTAGTCGTCATTCCCACCAGCGGCGGACAGGGGTACGCTGAAATCACGTACGTGTCCCCCGTGTTGGCCGCCGGCGTTACTGCGCAGGTCTTTGCCGAGTTTGGCGGCGTTCGATCGGAGCCAATTAAACTAGAGGTCTTGCCCGGTGCTACGGCCATTCGCGTCTTTGACCAAGTGCGCGGCGTGGAGGTTACGGCGGCCGATCCCAACCTGTTGGTAACGGTTCGCCTCGTGGGCACGACGGTGGAGGGCACGCCGTTTGAAATCGAGGTCGAGGTAGACGAGAACGGCCTCTATATCATTCCCGAAATTCCCCCGGGCAACTTTGAGCTGTTATCGACGATCGTCGATAGAGAAACCGGTCGCGTGATACTCGACGGCAAGCTGCAGGATGTGGATGTGGCGACGGATGGTTCCGTAACGCCGCCGACTAATACGGTCTCTGGTGCGCTGCAGGGAAGGGATAGCACATCGGGTTCGCGCTATGCCGGCGCCTTGGTTGAACTTGTGGACGAATCTGGCAACGTGGTCGGGTCCGTCATAGCGGGTCCCAACGGAGAGTATGAGTTCATCGGGCTGGATCCCGGTAGCTATATGCTGCGTGCTACGCTGCCCGATGGGAAAGTCGCCACAGCAGATGTTTCTTCGCTGAGCGAAGACAGCGGATCGGTGGTCGTGAACGCGCTGATTCTCATCGACCCGTTTGGCATTGTCTACGAGGCCGATACGGGAAATCTGGTACAGGGCGCAACGGTGGCTCTGCGCTATTTGGACGGCAGCGTACTGCCGATTCCCCTGCTCGATGGGATCGGTGCTTCACCCAACCTCAACAACATCAACCCCTTTGTATCGACGGACATTGGCGGATACGCTTTTCTGTTCGGCGGTGATCAGGTAGGTAGCATTGATCAGTCCGTCGAATACACCATGACGGTGGAATTGCCAGACGGCAACGAATACATGAACCGAACGTTCCGCCTAGAGGTGCAGCCTACTACGCCGGGGCCGGTACAAGATGCGATCATTGGCATGTGGGCCCATGCCGAAGACGGCATGCAAATGGCTAAGGCCAATGACGTGGCTCTGACCGACGAGTCGATTTACGTGCCCGATATCGAGACCATCGCTTTTAATATCCCCGTTTTCCGTCAGCGTCCTGACGTGCGGCTCGATTTTGAAATCGAGGATTCGGAACTGGGCATTGGCGACGAGACGGTGCTGCGTTACACGTTGCGGAATGTGGGAGACGGCGCTGCCCGACAGATTGCGCTGGTGGATTCGCTGAGCAACGCTTGGGAGGTTGTCGATCCGGGCCCTTTTCTCAACGTTGGAGGTGTGCTCACCTTTGATCAAGGTGATCTGGAGCCCGGCCAAGAAGTCGTGCTTGAAGTGCGCGTGCGCTTGGTGCAAAAGCCGGAAGAGGGCGATCAGATAACCGAGCGCGCTCGCCTCAGCGGTGCTTCGCTCGCCGAGCAAGAAACCGCGCAAACGATCCGCGTATTGGAACCGGCCTGGCGCTTGGAAATGCGCGCTATGCCTGAACTGGTTTCTCCGGGCGAGGAGTTTGTCTATACGCTGGCTTACTACAACGACGGCGAAGCGGTCGGCCGCAATATGTCACTGATCGACATACTCCCGGGCGATATGGAACTGATTGAGGCACCCGGTGCGCAGGTCGATGGCAACACGCTTGTTTGGTCGGTGCCCGACCTGGCGCCCGGCGCCGCCGACAGCGTGCAAATTCGCGTTCGCCTGCGCGGCGACGCAGTGGTCGGAGTGCCTATTGAAAACGAGGCCTACCTGCAGCAGGCCGACGGCCTTGGTCAGGGCGAGGTGGTGCGGGCAGCATCCGCCTCGTTTGCCCTGCAAACGGAACCACCTGACGTGGATATTCAGGTCTCGGTCAATCCGACAGAGATTACGGTGGGCGATCGGGCGACGGTGTCGATCTCAATTCGAGACAACGACGGACGCCAGGGGACGTGGACCGTGCGAGATACGCTTTCGGGGGGACTAGTCTTTGTAGAGGGCAGCAGCTCGCGGCCCGTAAACTACGATCCGGTTACGGGCATTATCGAATGGCAGGTCGACAGCGCTGAAGGGGCGGTCGAGTGGACTTACCAAGTTGAGCCGCGCGATGATCTGGCGCCGGGCACGCACCCCATGCAGAGCCGAGTGCAGGCTACGATGGGCAACGTGACCGTTCAGTCGGAGGCGGTCATATTCACGGCCGTAGTGGCCTATTTTGAGATCGCTATCACCGTTGACCAACCGACCATCGAACTGGGTGATTTTGTGCGCTACGATTTGGATTTGGCCAACCTGAGTTCGCACGATAGTCTCGCTGTCCTCCTAGTGCGCATGCAGATCCCGGAAGGCTTTACTTACGTCAACGGCACTTCGCTTTTTGAGGGACAAGAAGTGACGACGCTGGAGGAAAGCGGCTACCGCCCAGCGCCCAGAGCCAAGCGCGCGCAAGTGGATACGCGTGCCGACTCGACGTCGCTTCCAGAGTTGTTAACCGAGCCCGTCAATATGCCGCTCAACACGGAGAAACAGCTGCTCGAATGGTTCCTGCCCGGCATGTCTCCGGGAGACAAGCGCCTGCTGAGCTTCAGTGCGGTAGCCGGCGTCGGTGCGGAAAATAGCTCGGGTAAGGCGCAGGCAGCTGGCGTTGCACTGACGACTACGAGCTTGGTCTCACTCGCTTCGAATATCACGCAGATCAACGTGCGCGTGCGGCCGTCGGCTATGTTTTCGCTGGGTCAGCTGACCATCGGTCGAGCCTGGGTCGATCGAGATGGAAACGGTCTTGTAGATCCAGGCGAGCCGCCGGTGCCGGGCGTTGTCCTAACCATGGAGAATGGCACGCGCGTTGTCGCCGATGCAGACGGTCGGTTCTCCATCCCGGAAGTCGAACGCGGCGACCACGTCTTGCGCCTCTCCCCCGATCACATTCCCGCCGATTTGGAACCGGTCGCCTACGGCACGCGCTCGGCGGGCGATCCGTGGACGCGTTTTGTACACTTTGGCCGAGCCAATTTGGCCAAGGTTAACGTCCCTTTTCGCGAGATTGATAGCGGATATCTCGACCAGCGCCTGTTCGCTATGAAACGCTGGTGGTTAGATCGCACCGTGCAACAGGTGCCGGTGCAGCCACTGCAGACCTTACACTTTGAAACGGCAACCGACAGGGTCGACGAGTCGTATCATTCCGCGCTCGCCGACTTAGTGCATATGATCAATGCTCTGCCGGGGCTGCGATGGGCCGTTGCCGGGCACGCAGACGCTACGCCGATAGCCACCGATGCGTTTGCAGACAACGATCGACTCTCCATGGAGCGCGCGCAGTCCGTTGCCGATTGGCTGGTGGCCGCTGGGGTCGATGCCAATCAGTTGGATGTGGTAAGTTATGGAGACCAACGGCCAGTGGCCGATAACAGTACGGCAGTAGGACGACGGCAAAATAGGCGCGTTGAGCTGAAGCCGCTCTTGCCAGAGCTGCCGACGCTTTACTTTGCCAGCGGCAGCGGAGTGCCGGATTTTAGTAATGCCGCGATCCTGAAAAACATGCAGGCGCTTTCCATGCAGCTGCAGGCCGTTCCCTCTCTGCACCTAGTGATTGAGGGGCATGCCGATGCGCAGCGCATCGTGCGCAGTGACTTTAGCGATAATGACCAGCTTGCGCTGGCTCGAGCACAGTCCGTCGCCGATTGGCTGGTCGAGGACGGTGTCCGCACGGGGCAGATCTCCGTGAAGGGCGCCAGCGATCGTCAGCCCGTGGCTGAAAACGAGACGGAGCAGGGTCGTGGCAAAAATCGCCGCGCAGAAATGGCATTCGTGCTGCCGAAGTTATATCAGGTTGCGCTACACGGGCGCTGGGAGGCCCCAGGTGATCGTAACGCAGATCTTTTGCAGTCTGAAACGGCGGATAGCGAAGATGTGGGAGCATATATAGAGTCTAAAGAAACTATTGAAATTAAACAGCTTATGAGCGGTGCCTATCCGGAGCACAAGAGCTTTAAAGTGGGAGCACGAGACACGGTAAGGGCGTATGTTACAGCGCAGTTATTCGGCGTAGATAGCCTGGGTGCCCCGCAGAGCGCGCATTTATCATGGGAAGCCTTAGGCCGTGGCAGGGCGTTAGATGTATGGGGAGCAGAAGTTCGTTCGGCAGATGCTCCCGCGCGTGCGCGCTGGGCCCCAGCTCCCTACAGGGCTGCGTCCCACTGGTGGCTGGACCGGTCCATGCGGCCAAGCCCCATAGAGCCCTTAGAGCCCTTTTACTTTGAGCCTGGATCAGCCAAGCTCGTTGAAGGAAATGGGTCGCGTATTGACGCCCTAGCCGAGTTTATGACATCCGTGCCGGCGGTGCGCGTGCGCATCGAAGGCCATGCCGATATCGAACCCATATTCAATGCCGATTACTACAGCAACGCGGATCTGAGCGCAGATCGCGCAGAGATCCTCTCAAAGAAACTGCAGTGGCGCGGCATAGCGGCCGAACGCATCGAGGTCGTCGCCCATGCGGCTGACCGACCGGCGGACGACAATGCAACAGCGCTTGGCCGACGCAACAACCGCAGAGCAGAAGTGCGTCTACTGTGGCCCGAAGGACAGACGCTCCATTACGACAGCGGCTCTGATAAGCTGTCGGATGCAGCGCAGCTAGCCCTCTTGGCTGCTCCCCTGCTGTCGACGCCCTCTTTACGCATCGTCGTTGAGGGGCACGCCGATTCGCAGTCGCCGGCCAAGGGCTTGTTTGTCGACAACCGAGCCCTCGCCTTGGCGCGGGCTCAGGGCGTGGCCGATGCCTTGGAAGCGTTGGGCGTTCGCCCGTCCCAAATGCGCGTTGCGAGCAGAGGAGACGAGGCGCCCTTGGCCGACAACGGAACTCGCGCGGGTCGCGCTAAAAATCGTCGGGTAGAGGTAAGCTTTATCCAGCCCGAGTCGTACGAGCTGGGCTTGGAGGCCTACGCTCCGCCCGGCACGGAGCCCATCGAATTGGTGCAGGCGTTAGATACGGCTTTTCCAACGCCGATCAGTCGGACCATGCACCCGAGCAGTCGGGTCGCCGCTTCTGTAACCGGTCAGCTTGACCACATGGACGATTGGAAGCCGCCTCAGGCCGCCCGCCTACGGTGGCACCAGTTGGACTCTTCGCCGCACGCCGATCGCTGGGTAGCCGGCTATACGGACGCCGATACCTCGGCTTCCGGACAGGGTATCGTGGCCCGCGTGGGCTCGCGATGGACGTGGGAGCTAGCCGCTCAAAGCGCTCGTCCGGCTCAGGTGCACTGGGATCTACCGGATGGGCTCAGCCCGACTCAACGATCACTCAGTGCGCCCGATACGCTGCGTCAGCTGTCTACGCTGAGCGTGGGTCGAGAGAAGACGGGCCAAGCCCTGATCACGGCGGCTCTGCACGCTGAAGCCAGCCAGCGCGTTCTGTTGGCCGACACGCTGACCGTGCCGGTGGATGCCTCCCCGTGGTGGCAGTGGAATACGTCGGAGGATATCGACAGCACCGGAGCGCGTATCCGCACAGTGCACGTAGTATACCGCGGCTTGAAAACGCTGTCGCTCGTGCACGTGGGAGAGCATTGGGATGGGGACGTCGCGCTGAGCAGCGAGGACGAATCGCTGCTGCATAGAGAAGACGGCGCAGTGAAAATTTGGCGCGACGTAGCGCCGGGCGCCCTTCTCGAACTGCGCTACCGAGTTTCGACAGATGCAGCGGCAAACCCTCGCCCGTTTGTCCACTATGAAGTAGAGGGTGTGTGGTGTGAAGAACCGCTTGAGAAAGACGGGGAGGAGGTGTCGAGATGAAGGCGATGACGCATTTGCTGAGCGCTCTGCGCGAGACCATTGCCGTTTGTGGCACGCTGCTCTTTGCTCAGGCGACCTGGGGTCAGACCGTTGAGATTGAGTCGCCTGCGCACGACGCATTGATGTTTGAGGAGCGCGTCACGATACGCGCCGTAAGCAGTCCCAACACGAGTCTGTTGTTACTGCACGAAGACCGGATTGTCGGCAGCCAACAGACCGACGAAAGGGGTCGTGCTCATTTTGTCGACGTTCGCTTGCCGTTGGGTCCGTCGCAGTGGGTTGTCCAGCAAGAGTGGGATCCCGATGTGACGGACAGCGTTTTTGTCCACGTAGCCGGTCCTCTCTCTGCGCTGCAGATAGACGACGCGCTGCTGAATATGCCGGCAGACACGACGGCCGTGCACGAGATTTACGTCTACGCACGCGACGCGTGGGGTATGGATCCGCGCTTGGGGGAAGCCGTGACGGTCCAGCTAGAGCGTGGTCAGCTCCTCAATGAGGATGCCGTGCCCGAGCAGCCGGGCACGCAGCTACCCGTTGTTAACGGCCAGATTGTGCTGCGCATTCGTCCCGCTGCTCAGGTGGGTCCCGCGCGGCTTGTCGTCCGTTCCGATGCCGTTGAAGAGGCACAGACGCTGCACTTTTCCACGCGCGAGACGGCGTGGAATATCGTGGGAACAGCCGATGGTCAGATCGGGTGGAATGAGAAAAAGGCCCCAGCAGGCAGCCGCGGTGCTGCCGACTTGGAAGAGGGCACGTACACGCAGGGAAGACTGGCCTACTTTGCCCGCGGAACGCTGGGCAATCGATGGTTGTTAACTTCTTCATACGACTCCGATCGCTACTACGATAGCCAGGTTTTCCGCTTTCTGCGCCCCGAGCAAGTTTATCCTATCTACGGCGACGCCAGCTCGATATTCTACGAGGCACCGACGATGAGTAAGCTCTATGCGCGCATAGAGCGAGACGGTACGTTTGCACAGTACGGCGACTTTGCAACGCGCCTATCGCAGGCCGAGCTCACGTCGTATCAGCGCGTGTTTACCGGCGTTAGCACGCAGACGCGCACGCGCCATCTGACCACGCGCGCATTTGCCGCTCAAACGGAACAGACGCTTCAAATAGACCAGATCCGCGGTGAGGGTATTTCGGGTCTCTACGACCTATCCGCCCGGTCGCGCGGCTTGGAGATTGTGGAGGGCAGCGAGCAAATCGTCCTACAGGTTCGCGATCGACTGCATCCGGAAAAGATCCTGCAGGAGCGTCGCCAGCACCGATACGCCGATTACGACATAGACTACGAGGCAGCGACGCTGCTGTTTAAGCGGCCCGTGGCAAGCTACGACGCCGACGAGAATCCCCAGTTTATCGTCGTCACGTACGAAACCAAGCGGGCGATTGACAAACAGTGGGTCAGCGGAGCGCACATCTATCTGGATGGGGGCCAGCGCTGGGGGCTGGGAACGACGGCTGTCAACGAAGAGCGCGCCGAGGGAGACTACCTGCTAGCCGGTGTGGAAGGTCGATTGCGCTTTTCCGACCTGCTTTCGATTTCCTCCGAATTGGGTCGCTCTCGCGTTCGCGGTCAGGAGGATGCTTGGGCGTGGAAGGTCGAAGGCGAAGGAGCTCTAGGTCGGTCCGCTGGCTATGAGCTGTACTATCGCGACGCGCAGGGTGCGTATCTCAATACGAGCAGCACTACGGCCCGCCCCGGTGAGCGCAAGGTGCGCGGCCGCCTGCACTGGCGCATTGCCAACCGACTCAAGCTGGTGGGAGAAGCCTATCAGACCAACGATGATCTCACCGGCCAAGAGCGGCGCAGCGGCTTGCTCAGCAGCCAGATGGAGTGGGGTCCTGTTTCGCAAAAGATGTCCGTTGAATCGACGCGCCTGAGCGGGGCGAGCACGCCGTCTACGAGCAGCACGACGCTTAACGGCGGACTGGAGTGGACGGCCAGTGAGCGTCTGCGTCTGGGCATTGAGCGCGATCAGACGCTGGGCGACGAAGAGCTCAACTATCGCCCAACGCTCAACAGGGTCAACGGGCGTTGGATGCTGCGCGACGGGGTAGAATTTGTGATGGAGCACGCGTTTCGCGACGAGAGCCTGTGGAAGTCGAGCTACACCAATTGGGGTATCGAATCGACGCTCGTCGAAGATCTGAATATGTATGCGCGCTATCAGCTCGATTCGGGCCTGCGCCGCGAGCAGAACCAAGCCATTGTCGGCCTGCGCCATCGCTACAGCGTTACCGATGCGTGGACGTTTGATACGACTTTTGAACGCATGCGCACGCTGCGCGGCACGGGAGACAACGATTTTACAGCCTACAGCATCGCCACGCAGTACTTGCCGGCGGATCCGCTCAAGGCCAGCGCGCGCTTTGAGCGGCGCGACGGGCGCAGCACGGACAAAATGGTCGTCACAAGCGCCGGCGATTGGTCCGTGGCGCGCACTTGGTCTGTCTTGGCAAAGCACACCTTCTTAGACGAGTCGCACCTGGACCGCACTACGTCGCGCATGGAGCCTCTGCGCCGCCATCAGCTATCTCTGGGCTTGGCGCACCGCCCGTATCACGACGACGTGATCAACGCGATACTCAAGTACGAGCTGAAGTCGGAGAGCGACAATCGGCAGCAGCGAGATGCGCAGAAGACGTCGCATATTGGATCGATAGAGACTCTGGTGCAACCAGCGGCCCGCTTAGAGTGGTACGCGCGCTACACCTTTAAGCTGAACCGGGTGCGCACGGGACAGGTCAAGGCGCACGCATTGACCGATCTCTGGTCTACGCACCTGCGCTATGAGTGGACGCAGCGCTGGGACACGCTGGCCGAACTGCGCGTGCTCAACCAGTACCAGCAGGATGACCTGAACTACGGTTCGGCGTTGGAACTGGGTTATATCGCGCTGAGGAACACGCGGTTGGCGCTGGGATACAACATTGCGGGTAACGAGGATCGCGACCTGTCCAATGCGTCCTATTGGGCGCGCGGGCCGTATATGAAAGTGCAGATCAAGTTTTCCGAACGGGACATCGCGTCGCCGCTGCGCGGCTTAAACAGCGGAGTTCAGTAGACGCGCTGGGCGTGTGCCCTTTGCAGATACTTCACGACGCTGTCTTCTGCCGCGTGACCTATGTGCTCGGTCGCCAGTTGTACAACGGCTGGGACAGCGTCTCCTACGGCGACGGCGTGCGGCGCCATTTCAAACATCTCAACGTCGTTGTGTCCATCCCCGAACACGGTGAGCTCGTCCAGCGAGAATCCTCCGTATTTAGCCAAGAGCTGAATGCCGCGGTCTTTGGTAGCCCGGGCGTCGTAGACCGTTAGCCAAACGTCGCCTAGCGTTGAGTAGCCGTTGGGAAAGACGTGCACCTGCACGGAGTCTCCGCACTCGGCTAGTATAGCTGCGCGCAGCGCGTCGATTTCTTCTCTTTTCATGGCAATTACCGTCAGCGCCAGCACGTGGAAATCGAGCGCGCGCTGCACGTCATCGGTTTGCCGCAGGCGCTGATCGCCGCTGCGCTTTCGATCTTCGACAAACCACTGCATGCCCCCATTGTAGATGTCTCGATAATACAGGTGATCGCGCTGGCCGTCTGTCACCGATATGAAGGGGTGGTGGCCCAATGTCTCTATGCATTGGCACAGGCGCTGCGCCTCTTCGGGTGTCAGGGCGTACATGGCGTGATGGTGCCCGCTGTGCAGGTCGGACAGCAGCGCGCCGTTGAGGTTGATTACGGGTAGAGATACATGCACGTCGCGCAAAATATGCCGCATGGACACGGTGCTGCGCGCAGTGGCAACGCTAAACAGCAGTCCGTCTTCAATGAGCTGGTTGAGGTGGGTTCGGCTGTAGGCCGACAGCGTCCCATCGGGGCGCAGCAGCGTGCCATCTAAGTCGGATACGTAAAGTGGAGCATTCGGTGTATTCATGGATACGTGTTTTGCTTGTCGCCGTTGGTTAGATACGTTTTATTTGCGCAGAGAAATGTGTCGGAGCGGCGCGCGCAGCGCGCTAGATAAGCCCATTCATTGGCCCAACAGGAGCGTATTAGCTTTGGTCGATCCAACGTATCTGCTCAGCGATGAGCAAATGAAAGAATTCATCGTAAACGGCTTTGTCAAACTCAATACAGAGCTGTCGCCCCAGGTGCATCAGCGCATCTACGAGCGCACGGAAGAAGTTTTTGAAAAGGAGGGCAATCCGGGGAACAACGTGCTGCCGCGCGTGCCCGAGCTGGGCGCGGTCTTTGAAGATCCAGCGGTCGTAGGTGCGCTCAGCAGCGTGCTGGGTCCCGACTACGTCATGCACGCGCACCGGCATCCCCATATCAACCGCGGACCCAACGAAGGCGGCGGATGGCACAAGGACAGCTACTGGGGCTTTAACAAGGTGCGCCGTCACCGCACGCGCTGGGCCATGATTTTTTACTATCCGCAGGACACGCCGTTGGAAAACGGTCCGACCGGCGTCATGCCCGGCACGCACTGCTTTGAACGGCGAGCTGAAAACGAGTCGGAGGAAATCCATCTCCCCGTCACGGGGGAAGCCGGAACCTGTGCACTGGTCCACTTTGACTTGTGGCATCGCGCGATGCCCAACCAGCTTCCGCGCATGCGCTATATGATGAAGTTCCAGTTTACGCGCATGAGCGAGCCGACGGCGCCGACGTGGAACTGTAAAGATCCGGTGTGGCGGGACAAAGACGAGAATTTTATGTGGGCCAAGCTGTGGGATTGGCACTGCGGTGGCGGTGCGCTACCGGCTGGGAATGGGCGCCCAGTCGCGACGCTGCGCGCCGAACTCAAAGATGCCGACCCAGCGGTGCGTTTGCGCGCCGTAAGCGAATTGGGCTTCAAGGGCGAGGGGGCAGCCGACGCGATAGGTGATCTGGCCGCTGCGCTGCGCGACGAGCGCGAACCCGTTCGCACGAGTGCGGCCTACGCTATGAGCGCCGCGGGGTCGGCCGCGATTGAACCGCTGTCCGAGGCGCTTTCCGACGAGCGCGAAGACGTGCGTTTGGTCGCTGCGCATGGACTGACACAGATGGGTGGGGTAGCGGCATCGACTCTGGTAGGTGCTCTGGACTCGAGCGACGAGCCGGCCCGCGGTCTGGCCGCCTTTGCCCTAGGTGATATGGGACGCGTTTCCGGTGAAGCGGCCACCCGCGGCGTTTCCGCGCTGGCGGGGGACGATTCCGACTGGGTGCGTCGCAATGCCGCTGAGGCGCTAGGCACGATGGTTGGCGCCTCTGATGCCGCCGTTCCGGCTCTGTGCTCCATGCTCAAAGATCCGGACGGCCAGACGCGCTACGAAGCCGCCTATAGCCTAGCGCGCATGGGTGAAGGCGCGGCGGCGGCCGTTCCTGCGTTGGCCGACGCGCTGCGCGATACGGACAATCGCTACGTTAGCGGTCACAGCGTCAC
>CALDFW010000132.1 GCA_937942165.1 uncultured bacterium
AGAACTCAACCGCAAAGGGAGGGATTGAGTTTGAAAGCCCATAACAACTTTGTACTGCTCTGTCTTGTTTGCCTGCAGCTTTCGGCTGTGGCTGCATCAGGTCAAGACTACGGAGACCGACTCGGCGTTCAGCGAGGGGGAAAAGTATCCTTCGAACCGCAGGGGTCTGGAGTGATGTTTGGTGCGCTTGATCCAGCGGTTAAGAAGTGGTACGTGCCACAGGAACTAGCTACGGAATATGGTTGGCGACAGTGGGAATATTCTAACTATGCCCGGGATCCCTATCAGCGTTACGTTAGCACCACGTTGGAGGGAGACTACTTCTACGACTTTTACGGTAACTTTATCGGGCGCGGTTGGCTTATTTACGACTGGCGTCAAGATCAGCCGCAGCAGTTGGGTAGTAGCATATTCCAGAATTCCCGGTTTTCGTCGTGGTTTAATTCGGTGACAATTGGCGGTGAATCGAAGGGGCAGTATCACTATGCTATTACCGTCGGCGATCGCATTCGTACTACGCTGACGCCGATGACGTTTTCCAAGCCCACGTTTAACGGAGTGCAAATTGATTTTGCCTCTGATAAATATGCGGCGACGATCTTGGCTTCTCGTATTAGTGAGCCTATTCGTGGTGCTACGAATCAGCCAATTACCCGCACCAATGCCACCAGCCTATTTGGCGGTCGCGCAACCTTCCAACTCGGTGACTTCATCGAGTTGGGGGCAACGCTGGTTAATGCGCGAAACTCCAATACCAGCCTTGATCTGTTTAGCGGGGATATGATAGCCGGAACTCTAACTTCTGGGCAGAGTAGCACGCCGCTGACGGCAATCGCAATTGTTCTCAGCGATGATAGTCCGGCTGACGGAGAAGGGGGCGCAGCGCTTTTTTCGCATGATGTGCGCATAACCAGTAAGAATTTCGAGACGGGCAGGGAAGAGGTATTTACGCTGCAGCAGGTGGTGCGAGCCGGTGCAGAGTGGCCCATCATTTTTGGTGGGTTTCAGCGTTCTGGCTTTTTAGCCGCAGACGGCCCAGAGCGCATCGTGCTCAACTACGACTTTGATGACCCGTCTTACATAGGTCCTGATCCCACCTCAATTACCAACGTCGAGTTTGACTATGTGATGGCCAATGATTTTAAGGTCGAAATGTGGTCGAGTCAGCAAACCGGACAGCGCCCCATGCCTTCGGCGCCGTTGAGTCCTGAGTCCATAGATTCTTCCGAGCCTGCTTTTATGATCGTGCAGAGGGCTGATGGCAACGTGCAGGACATATCTAACCTGCAGCGGGTGCGCTTTGAATACGGATTGCCTACGGGTAATCTGGTAGGTGGTTTCTCCATCGAGGGGACCGATGTTCTGGGCTTTGACTTTTATGGGGAGTGGGATCGAAACAAAAAATACTTTCAGTATCCCAATGCCGCGACATTTACCGCTGGTAAGCAACACGAAATATCTTCGCTAGATGCTGATGCATGGCACTTTAACCTATCAAAGAAGGCATACCCTTATTACTTATTCGGCGAAGCCTACTCCTTTGACAGAGCCTATTCGACGACGGCTTATCTGGCGGATAATAACGGCGATGTGCAATACGATAATACACTGCGTTATCTATATGAGTTTGTCGAGGATAACGACGATCTTGATCGTTTTCCAGACTGGACGCGCTTTGGCCAACTCGACGACCGTTTGATTTTTCCTGGCTGGGATCAGAACAACGACTTTATCAACGATTTTAACCAGAACGATAATGCAACTGTAACGAATATTCTGCCTGATTACGAAGAGCCTTTTTTGCGCTTTGAAGTCGATCGCCCGGAATTTCTCTTTGGCATTGATCACAACAACAACAATTGGATTGATCGTTTTGAAGATGACGATTTGCCAGACTATCCGTATAAAGCAGATCGACGCGGCTACAATTTCTATGTGGGAGCCTTTGTTACGCCTCACGTGAAACTGAGCGTGGGCCGAACCGATGAAGATATGATTTCGGTCAACCGCTCTAATCGGACTAACTTCTTGCTCTTTACCCTTGACCGAGACTATCCCGGGCTGGGTAGGTTGCAAATCTTTGAATCGCTAAAGCGTAGCAAGGATACAATTCCCGACGATCGTCGAGAGCCGACGCCTTTTGTGGAGGCAACTGGCATACAGCCTTTGGTGCGTGATATATTGCCGGCACAGGATACCTGGATTAACTCTTCTTTCATTGGTTTTGACTATCGGGGAATCGAAAACTTGCGGGTCGACAATAAGGTTAAATGGGAAGTATTTAACCAGGTTACCAGCGGTATGCGAGATATAGACAACCGCCCTCTGCGCGATAACTCGACTTTCTTTGGTGCGATCAATAAGATCGACTACTTGTACGAGTTTGGGCGACTGAGCCTTCGCCCCAGATTTAAGAGTGAATATTTGCGCAAGACGCCCTTCCTGCGTAGCGAGGAAAAGCGCAGAGAGTGGACGGGAACAGGGATCCTACTTGCTCAGATGCCCGCGCTGCAAAATACCTTGCTACAGGCAGGTGTCGAACTGCTGTGGTTGCACGATCTAGTTGCTGATGAGGAGGAGATGGTCGACCTCGGTATCACCCGAGAAACGGGCGATATCAACGCCCGCACAGTTGCAGTGCAGTTATCCAATATGTCGAACTACCAAGGTTATGTGTTAACCACTCAAATTGGTTTGCGCTTCTCGCGCATATTAACCGAAGGCGTTACCGAGAATGCTGCCGGTGGTTTTGATATTGGAAACGAAGCGAGCAGCGTTACTACCAGCTTTCTAACGGTCTATGCGGGGTTGCAGTAATGGTGAGCCGATTCTATGGCGCGGCGGCTTTTTTCGCTCTGCTAATCTGCGCGTCTAACGCGCTCGCCCAGATGGATTATGGCAACCGCTTAGGGCGTCGACTCAGCGACCGTAGCACCTACTCGGCTTCGGGCTTGTCTATAGAGATAGGTGCCTTAGATCCCACGATACAGCGCTGGTATCTTCCACAGGAACTCTACAGTGAATACGGTATTCGCCAGTGGGAGTACACCAATTATGCTAAGGAATCCTATCGTCGTTATATAGATCGAAATCAGGAGGGATTCTACTTTTACGATAGTTTTGGAGATTTAATAACGCGCGGTCGTTTGGTGTACGATTGGCGTCAGCGTCAACCGCTGTCTTTTGAGTCAAGTGAAGTGACTAAGCCGGGCATTTACGGTAGTTGGTTTAATAGGCTGGTTATCGCCTCAGATCAAAGTGGCGACTATAGCTACTCGATTATGATAGGCGACGAAATCAATACGACCCTAACGCCGATGACGTTCCGCAAGGCCGGTTTCAACGGTGTGGTAATCAGTGCGGCCAATAGTAATGTCGAAGTCACAGGCCTGTTTTCGCGCATATCAAATCCGATCATTGCTATTGATGCTGAGATACCAACCAGGCCTTCGTCGCATTTTACGAATCTGATGGCCGGTCGTATCGAGGCGGCGGTAAATAATTCCCTAACTCTTGGTGCGACGTTCGTCAATGCACACAACGGCACCGGCTCACGTGAGAGCTTTCGAGACAATCCGTTCAAGGGCCTTCTGACCGGCGGACAGATTGAACAGCGGCAGACGCTCTTGGTCGTCCGACTCTCCGATGATAGTCCGGAAGATGGAACCGGAGGGGCCGTGCTGTTTAGCGAAGATGTGCAAATAACAACGACTTTAATGAGAGAAGTCGAAGGAGTGGAAGGAATTGAACTGGTTCCTCGAGACACAGTCATTACGGGCTCGAGCATCGGATTTCGTGCTGCGCGTGAAGGTGGCAGTGTGCGAGACGGCTTTCTAACGGCGGATGGCGCTGAAAGCATCACTCTAAAGTACCAGTTGACCGGCACCGAAGACGATCAAGAGAGTTCGCTTCGGTTGCGCTTGCAGCAGGGTTTAGGATTGACGCTAGCAGAGGCTGAAGACGCGGTTACTGCTATAAAAAATGTGCGTGTGCGCATGGTTGTAGCAAACGACTATCGGGTTGAGGTTGCTTCCGACCGTCAGGTTAACAACGTCGGCCAACCGCAGTTTACCGTAGTATCTCGTGCGCCGGGTAATATTAGCAATAGGCTCAATCAGCGCGAAGTTGTGTTCGACTACGGCCTGCCTACAGCCAATCAAATTATCGGAGCCACGGCTGAACTGCGCGATTTTTACGGTTTTGATTTCTACGGCGAGTTCAACGTCAACAACCAATATCGAAAATATCCTTCAGTCAACGTCAAGAATCGCCCTGCTATAAGCGGTATTGTCGATGACGAACAGGCGATAGGTTGGATGATGAACTTGTCGAAGCAGTCGGGCCCATGGCATTTTTTCTTGGAAGCGTTCGGGATGGACGAAGATTACAGTTCGTCCGTGCGGCCGGTTAACGCTCGTGGTACGGTTGACTATTCTCCAGAAGCAACAAATCGCAACTACGATTTCGTAGAAGACAACGATGACAACGATCGTCATCCCGACCAATTGCGCTTCAATCAGGGAAGCCTTATCCCGATTCCGGGCCAGCTGTTTAAAGTGACTCCGGAAGGTGTGGCCGATCCAGCCGTCTTTCCCGGATTCGATGAAAATGGAGATTTTCTATCGGATTTCAATCAAAATAGCAACGGTGATCGGCAAAATTTCTTTCCCGATTACGATGAGCCCTTTTTGAGGTATCACGTAGATCGTCCCGAATTTCTTTTTGGGATAGACCTAAACAATAACGGCTGGGTTGATCGTTTCGAAAACGACAACGAACCCGACTATCCCTACAAGCGAGATCGCTGGGGCCACAACGTATACAGCAGCGTTGAAGTGACACCGGAAGTGAAGCTTACGGTCGGTTGGCTGGACGAGGAAATGCGCGGTGCGAATCGCCACAACACGACGACCTACGGCATTTTTACGTTTGAAAAGAGTCTTCCGACAGCGGGTAAGATACGGATCTTCAACATGCTCAGGCAGGCGGAAGACACCATACACGACCACCTATATCAGTGGGTCCTTCCTCGTCCTCGCTTTGGTAATCCGGTCGAGACCAGTGGCCGGAATGAACCGGTAGTCGATGTCTTGGCAGCAGACGATACTTGGATTAATTCGCTAGCTGCTGATTGGAAATACTCTAGTCCTCGAAAATGGGGCATGCGTCATCGTTTCAAGTGGGATTGGTGGCAGCAACGCAACGCCGACGTCGAGTTGCTGCGCGACGAAGCGGGAGAGGTTGTTCGCGACGAAACGGGAGAAGCCGTAGTCCTGTTTGATCCGCTCGGCCCAGATGGTCGAAACGGAAGGGAAACGTCCAGCTTCCTCGGGATCATCAACAAGGCCGATTATCTGTTCGACTGGGGTCGTTTATCCATTTCTCCAAAAGTTAAGAGTGAGTTTTTACGTGAGGTGCCCTTTAGCCGAAGTATAGCGAAGCAGCGCAGCTGGGATCTGTTGTTTTTTCTCCAGGCTAGCTTTCCACTATTACAATCGACTCGCATAGAAATAGGCCTTGAGCAGCGTACTTTCGCAAACCTCATTGGCGATGAGAAAGAGATGGATCCAGGGACGTTGACGGGTGATTTTCGCGGCACGGTTCTCGCACTGCAGTTGACAAATATGAAGCCCTATTTAGGATATAATATGACAACTCAAATAGGGGTTCGCTATGATCAGCGGTCGCTCGAGGTCGTTGAGTTTGACAGTGAATCTCGCACGGCTGGCGTGGCCTTTATATCTGTGTTTGCGGGTTTTTAATCCTTGAATGCTGCTAACTTAGTGTCGAATAATACAACTACAAGGACGTTGACAGGTATCATATAATGGGCAAGAGTAGCGCCCCTCAAGGCTGGATTATTAACCGAGTTAGCGATTCGCTGTTTTTTATCGGCACGCCTTTGCTATCCTTAGCACTTCTGCAGTCTGCTGCAAATTACTTCAGTTCCTTTGACATCGCCCTATTTGTTCTGGCTTTTTTTGCCGTAGGCCATCACCTGCCCGGTTTGATGCGTGCCTATGGCGAGCGTGAACTCTTTGATCGCTATAAAGCTCGCTTTATCGTGTCTCCTATAGTCATCATTGTGTGCGTGGGGTGGAGTGTATTTAATGGCCACTTGGGCTTTTTTATTTTCCTCGCCCTATGGGATATGTGGCATTTCTTTATGCAGCACTACGGTTTTATGCGCATATACGATGTCAAGCGCCATAAGCCCTCCCGACTTAGTGGACGACTAGATTGGTTGCTCACGGCCATATGCTTCTCATATATAGTGGTGGCTAGCCCGCATTATCTCGTCAATTTTATGGAGCGCTGCCATCGGTATGGATTCGGATTGTATACTTGGTTCCAGCCCGAATACATCCCCGTGCTCCGGCACATTCTGCTTGTGTTGGCGGTAGCCATATCCGTGGTCTATGTGATTCATCTCGTGCGTCTGAGCAGGCAAGGGGTGCCTGTCGTTTGGCCCAAGTTAGCCATTACAGCGACTACGTTTCTCACCGTTTACTATGCCTATATTGTCTTGGATGACGTTATTTTGGGCTATGCAATTACTGCCCTCGCGCATGACATACAGTACTTCGCCATAGTTTGGATATACAACCATGGCGTTCTGAAGCGTTCCAATCGATTGGGTGCCTCTTTTTTCCGCTATCTCTTCGCCGACGGTCGCTTTCGAATCATCTTAATTTACCTCGCGCTTATTTTGGCCTATGGGGGTGTTGAGGCCATGGCGCGGGCCACCGAGAACTACCTCATATACGATCTGGTTAAGATCTTGATTGCTACAACGGCCTTCATGCACTATTACTACGATGGGTTCATGTGGAAGGTGCATAAGAAAGAGATTCGCCAGAACTTTGTTGTAGATGAAACTGTAACAGATGAACCAGACGATCGCTTGGGTACAGTGGATCGGTTGCGTCTTTTAATCAATCGATGGCCGGGTTTTTCCTACGTATTCGAGACCGGAAAACAGCTGGTTTACTTTGGCGTTCCCATTCTATTTTTTGCTTGGACGGATGCGACCTATTCCTTGTCGACGTTGGAGGCAAAAGAATATCTGGCGCGTCTGACACCGGAGGTCGCGAAGGTGCATGATGACCTCGGCGTAGCGTATAGCCGCGAGGGGAAAGTGTCACAGGCCATTGCTTCACATAAAAAAGCCCTTGCGATCGACAGCACCTATGCCACGGCATATACCCACTTGGGGATTGCCTATTCGGTTGCTGGACAGCGACAGCAGGCTATTCGCTATCATAAGCAAGCCTTGGTGAGGGATGCCGACCTTGCTCCTGCGCACTACAACTTGGGGGTCGAGTATTTCCAGATGGGTAGGTTGGATAAGGCAGTAGCCTCGTTTAAACAGGCGGTCAAACTAGACGGGGAATACCAAAGAGCCTACATGGCGTTGGGTAGAGCCTACCAGCGCCAAGGAAAACCCGAGGAAATGGAAAAATACCTTGAAAGAGCACGTCAGCTACAGCGGGTGTCTCTGCGGAAAGAACTTAGCCGAAGTGCTATGCCTTGGGCGACCGGTACGCCCGTCAAGAGCGATTCGTGAGGCCCAGCTTCAAGTAACGTCATGCCTGCGAAGCGGAGTGTTGACCTATACAAAAAAATCCTTGACATGTTTTAGAGGCCGGTTTAGATTGCGAACTGATCTATCTAATAACGAACGCTAGTGATGTAGAATCTGTTGTAGTATTCTCAGTGCTTCTGAACAAACCTTGCAAGGAGGTTATCTATGAAGAAGCTATTAGTTTTAGCGGCAGCTGCAGTAATCACTGCGGCACCGGCTTCGTCTCACGTGCCTGAGGGACTGATCTTTGGTGCTTGGAACTGGCCGACGTCTCACCTGCCCAACCTCGATGGTGACATTTCCGAATGGGATGTCCTTCCCTCAGAGTTGTGGCTTGAAATTAACGGTGATCTTTTCGCCGTTGATGACGGTAGCGGTAAGCCCGTAGACACTTCTGACCTGTGGTTCCGTTTCGCGATGGGTTGGAACGACGAGTTGGATCGTATTTACTACGTATACGATCGCTACGACAACGTTTGGGACCGCGATGCCGGTGGTGTTGGTTGCTGCGGTCAGGATGATAGTATCGAGGTCGGTCTTGACGCTGACCACAGCGGTGACTGGTTTTGGAGTCAGGAAGGCCAGACCGAAGAAGAAGCGCTGCGCACGCGCGGTCGTCAGGCCCAGACGGGTCACTACCGCTGGCCGGCTCTCGAGCCCTTTGGTTGGTACTGGTTCTGGATGACCACTGCTGATTGGCATGACGAAGAGCCCCATTCTTGCTGCGCCGACTCATTCACCCTCGACGGTGTGCACGGCTCGGAGGCTACGATCCAGGCTGAGTGGTACACGGTTGCCTGGGATGATTTCAACTTTGCCGGTGCGGACCAAAGTGTTCGTCACGACTTCGTTGAAGGTGAGATCGTTGGTGCTGGTCTGCAGGTTGTTGACAACGATAACGGAACCGAAGAAGATCCCAAGACCTGGAAGTGGGTATTGGGTGGTCAGTCAGACATCTTTGGTAACGCCAGTTCTTTCAGTGACTTCATCCTCCTCCCGGTCGACACGGAAAACTTGCCGACCGCCGTCGAGAATGATAGCTGGGGCCACATCAAAGCTTCGGTTGCACGCTAATTTGATGTTTGGTGCGTAGTCTGGTCTTAGACCACAAAAAAGAGGAGAGATCACAGTTGATCTCTCCTCTTTTTTTTTATATATAATGTTCTATAGTTCGATACATGTTTTTCAATTTCTGGTCCCTTACCCTTATGCTCTTAAGCGAGGTAACTGAACCGTGAAAATGTGGGGATGGTTTACCATTGCCTGTCTCGCCGTCGCACAGTCAACTTCTGCCGTGACAATTTATCGTATTGGCGGAGAGAGCATACCACAGCCTGAATTAAGCGTTCCCTACGATTTCGTACAACTATCTTGGTCTGAGGTTGAACCTGCTCGCCACGGCAGGGCCTATCTCTTAGAAATGGATCCGGATTTTATCGCTCCACAGCAGCTTGATCCGTCGGTTAATCTCACGCCTCAACTCGAAGAATTGGGAGGACGTATTCTGTCGCTGACTTGGACGGGATGGGGGCCGGCTTTCGGGCGTGATCTCAAGATGTTCGATGGCGATTCCGCAACCGCCTTCCTCGGAGATGGGGATTGGGGGGGCGACTACGGTGTCATACGACAAAAGTCCATGATTTTTGATCTCGGGGGTGTTTTTCTCCTAGATCGAATTGAACTATCCCCCCGTGAACGATTTCTCAATGACCGATTCATAGAGACGTTGACGATTGGTTTAAATGACGGGGACCCGCTTAAAGACGGGACGCGGGAATTCGCCTCCGGGCATCGAGGCCAATATTTTGACTTCGATATCGCCCATCAGCTATCCGAAAATACAGAGTCAGAGCTCAACTTGAAATTGCCACAGGTGCCCGTGCGCATGTTGCTGTTTGAGGCTCCGGAAAATGCGCGCGGTATTTGGGAAGTCGCCGAGTTGAAAATCTACGGAATTGGTTTTGCTCCACAAGCCAGCTATTTGTCCAATGTAATTGACCTCGGTGCTTCGGCTAGCCTGGGTGAGGTGGTGTGGTCGGGGCGCCAAGACGCAGCTTCTGAGATCGATATCGCCATGCGTGCCGGGGATGATGAGGATCCGAACAACTACTGGCGCTTCACGTTCAGAGGCGATGAACGAGCGCGGTTTGACGCAAACGGATTACCGCTGGTGTTGAAGAGCTACAACCGGCTAGATTCGGGAGAGAAAGCGGGGGTTACCCACGACACGGAAAACTGGGACTTTTGGTCGACCTCTTATGATTTCGGGTCCAGTAGTGGCGATCTTATTAGCAACAAGCCACGCCGATTTGTCCAGTTTAAGGCTGATTTTACTTCGGGTATGAACAACGGTGGACAGCTTGACTATTTGCAGTTTAAGGTGTCTATCCCACCGGTCGCTGACCAGGTCATGGCCGAAATTACGCCGAACCAAGTTCTGGCAGGGGTGGCCGCCCCTTTCACCTATAAGATCAAGCCTCTACTCAAGGCCGACGATCTCGGGTTCGACAGCATTTCGATTGATACGCCAGCCCAACCCATCAGCGTCGATGCGGTACGCATAGGGGGGATAGACGCAACCTTTGAATTGATTTCTTTAGACGATAGTGGGTTCACTATCCGCATTCCTCGAGTAGATACCGATCAAACGGGTGAGTTGATAGAAGTCGACTTTCAGGCCGAGGTGTTTAAGTATGGTACCGTATTTTCGGGTCGGGTCTTTGACAATGAACGCCCAGAGGAAGTACATCAAACGGTGACGCCAGGTGATGCCGATCCATTGGTTGATGCCAATGTGCTGCGAGTGGATTTACAGGGGCTGTCTCAGCAAACGATTCAAGCAATGAGCCTATCGTCCCCTGTTATTACGCCGAATGGGGACGGAATTAACGACGAGATTAGCATAGAATACGATTTACTCAATTTGATACGCACTGCACCGGTACTGATTGAGGTTTATGATCTGGCTGGCCGCCGATTGAATGCTATAACAGCGGGAGCGGCTGAGAGTGGGCGGTTTTCCACCGTTTGGAATGGACGCGATGACAGTGGAAATGTGCTGCCGCCCGGTCTGTACATTGTTCGGTTGGTGGTAGAAACAGACGGTGGTACGGCTGCTAAGCAGCACGCGGTCTCGTTGGCATATTGATTTTATTAACGAGGATACCCAGTTGGAGAAAGCCATGAATCACTTCAGTTTTCTACGTTGTGTATTGTTTGCGATGGCGTTGGGATGGGTTGGTGTTGCGAATGCACTCACAATATTTCGCATTGGCGGAGAGAGCTTACCGCGCCCAGAGGTTGGCGGCGACTTTGAATTTGTCCAGTTGAGTTGGGGCGAAGCAGACGAGGCGCGTCACGGTAGCCTAGAGCTATTGGAAGTGAGCCCTGATTATATCAAACCACGTGAACTGGATCCCAGTGTGAATCTCACGCCTTCGCTCGAAGGCAGTGGAGGTCAGATCCTAGCGCTTGGATGGACGGGTTGGGAAAGGCGGTTAGAAGAAGATCTAGTCTTCTTTGATGAAGATCCCAGCACGGCTTACTTAGGCGATGGACATTTTGCTGCGCATGCGCCGCCCCAGAAACACTTGATTTTTGACTTTGGCGGGCGCTTTCTGATCCAGCGAATTCGCTTTTTTCCCCGAGAAAAACACGAACATGACCGCTTCATACAGAAATTTGTCATAGGTATCAGTGACGGCGACCCGCTCAAAGACGGCACTCGGGATCGCAATTTTGGTACTCGTGGTCACTATGTGAATTTCGATGTGGCCCATGAAATTACCGAAAACACGGTTTCGGATATTACGTTGGAAATGCCACCGGTACCTATCAAGCAGATCTTGTTCCAGGGATTCGAAAATACGCGTGGCATCTGGGAAGTGGCGGAATTTCAGATCTTTGGCATTGGATACGCTCCATTCGCGTACTACGTGTCTAACGTCATTGATTTGGGCGAGCCGGCAAGCTTAGGCCAGCTGAATTGGTTGGGGCATCAGGACCAAGAAGCGAAGATCGATATTTCGATGCGTGCCGGGGGTGACGACGACCCCAACAATTACTGGCGCTTTACGTTTAGAGGAGATGAGCGCACTCGTTTTGCTGCCAACGGGCGGCCGCTTAAATTGGCCGACTACAAGCGTCTAGAATCTGGAGAGAAGGCGGGTATCACCCACGATACAGAAAACTGGGATTTTTGGTCGACTCCCTATGATTTTGAATCAGATGGCGGTGATCTGGTAGGTAATAAACCGCACCAATTCGTGCAGTTCAAGGTTGATTTCCTCTCTGGGTTAGAGGCCAGTGGCCAGTTGGATTACCTACAGTTTTCGGTCTCGATACCGCCAATTGCTAGCGAAGCGCTCGCTGAAATTGAGCCCAATAGAGCGCCTGCGGGCGAGGTCACTGCATTCACGTATAAAATAAAGCCGAATCTCGACAGCGGAGATTTGGGTTTTGACAGCATATGGATCGAAACGCCAGCTCGTGCCATCGGCGTTGATGCCGTTCGTATCGGTGGCGTCGAGGAGAACTTTGAACTCGTTGATCTGGACGATACCGGTTTTACGGTTCGCGTTCCACCGGTCAGTATCCAACAGACAGAGGAATTGATCGAGGTCGACTTTCGGGCCGAGGTCTTTAAGTTTGGCACCGTGTTTTCGGGCCGCGTCTTTAACAGTGAGATGGCCGAAGAGGTGTACCAGACGCTGACTCCGGGTAATGCCGACGACCTATACGATGGCGATGTCCTTCGAGTTGATTTGGCGGGACTTGAGTCCAAAACCATTCAGGCTATGCAGCTGTCTTCACCGGTTCTGACGCCTAATAACGACGGCGTCAATGATCGCGTGGTAATCGAGTACGATTTACTCAATCTCGCAGGTACAGTGCCAGCGTCGATCAATATTTATTCGCTGTCTGGGCAGCGCCTTGGCTCCGTGTCGGTAGCAGGAGTTGCGAGTGGCCGATTCTCCACGCAATGGGACGGTCGCGATGAGAGTGGAAAGATTCTACCTCCGGGCATGTATATACTGCGCTTAGAGGTGGCCGCTGATCAGGGCACGGATTCGGTCGAACGCATTGTCTCCCTGGCCTACTAATACGCCATGCGACGATTTTGCAGCAAGGTTTTCCAGTGGGGGTGCTGTATTTTGCTGTTACCAAACGGTGCAGCAGACGCGCAGGGACATCGTATCACGGCCAATCAGGTTCTCACAGAAGGTAGGCACTGGGGCAACTGGTCTTTTCCAACCGGTACATTAGAAATCTCCAATGAGGGGGAAGTAACGCCTCGCTTTCTGCGTAAGAATATCAACGCCTCGTCTGATATCCTTGATTATTTGCGTCTCCATCCGCCCCCCGCACTTGGTAGTAAAGCGGCCGAAGACATCCAACTGATCGATGCCATACAGGCGGGGTCCAATCGCGAGGGAGTCTTAAATATCCTCGATGGTGATATGACCACGTACTGGGAACCCGATCGATTACAGCCAGATGTTGATCTGGAATCGCAGTGGTGGTTCTCCATTGACCTTGGGCGTTTCGTATTCGTTGAAAAGATGGTATTGAGGTTTGTAGATGAGGAGTTGGGGGATCCCTTTCTCCTTTTTGATGTACTCGTTTCAAATGGCCTCAATCCCGTGCGAGTACCGGGTTCGAAGTCACCGGAGTACAAGACCGTCTTTCGCCATTTACAACCGAACAAGACCCAGCGCGTGTTTGAGATTGACTTTAGCGATGTCGCGGAAGCACAGAGTGAGGGGATACGGTTTGTTCAGATCGTCGTAAACGGGAGTGATTTGCAGCAGGGCAGAGAGGTTGATCGCGAAGTCTATGATACGCTCGATGCGGATAGTCGAGGTGCGGTCCAGTATAATAAGAGGCTGTCTGACGGGCGCGAGGTCGTGGTAAAGCAGGGTGTATATGAACAGCTTGAAGTCGATCGACAGGGGGCTATCCGCTATTTTATGCGCGAGCGTCCTCGCTTAGCCGAGTTGGAACTCTGGTCGACCGGGGACGAAATCGTTAACGGGACCGTTGAGCGCAGTGGGTTTATTACTTCTACGCAACAAATCAACACGGCGGCCGTTATTGACGGGAATATCCAGAGCTTTGGAACGGTGACAACCACCATTGCGGAAATCACCGATCCCAATGAGTTGAATCTCGATATGTTTTTTGACCTAGGCTCATTCTATTGGATCGATACGCACCGCATTGTCTACAATCCGGGCAATGTCCATGCCCGTAGCTTTTTTGATTACCAATTAGACTTTTCTGACGGTTCCCGTGCACCCGATGGTGAATTAAGCTGGTTTACTGCGCTTTTTCGCGAGCAGGAAGCGACCCTTAAAGCTGTGATTGAAGGCAATCGCTTTGCGCCAGTAAAGGCCCGTTTTTTCCGCCTGCAAGCCAAGGCGCGCAATATAAGGGGCAATGCGCTGGTACCCGTTGCCGAAATGCAGCTTTACGGTGAGGGATATCAGCCGCGAGTAGAACTCGAATCGGATCTCATCCGTCTAGGAGGACGCCGTAACCTGCTGTCGATTGAGTGGGATGCTGACGTGCCCCCGGGCACCAATGTGCAGATTCAAACGCGCACGGGCAACGAATTAGGCGAGATATTGCATTATTTCAAGAAAGACGGAACCGAGGTCACCGAGTTCCAGTATAGTAAGTTATTGTCTCTATTTCGTGGAGATATCGTGCCTGAGGAGGTACCGGGCAATGATTGGAGCGATTGGAGCGAGCCGTATACGTTTTCGTCGGGGAGTCCCATTACCTCTCCCTCACCGCGTGAGTACCTCAAGGTGCGGGCTACGCTGGTTTCCGACGATCCCGTCGCATCGGCCATGCTTCGTTCTATCCGACTCCATTTTGTCGATCCAGTAGCGCAGGGTTTAGTCGGAGAAGTTGTTCCGCATCAGGTAGATTCCCTCGGGGTAGAGCAGCTGTTCTCGCTTTATATACGGCCTGATTTTGCGCGAAATGACAGCGGGTTTGATGAATTAATGTTGGTCGCACCGCCGGATATGGCATTGAACTTTGTCGGGTTATACGCCGGAAAAGAAGAGGACTTTATCGGTGGGGACCGCGCGGTGGATGACTTAGCTGCGGCCGATGTACAACTCATGGCCCAGGGAGGGGATAGCCTGCGGGTGGCCTTTGCCACAATCACCCCGAGAGACGATGTCGACGTGTTGCGATTGGATTTCCGCACGGCCCTTTTCTCGACGGGGGCCGTACTGCGGCCTGCACTGCAGCAGCGTGACCGGGCCAACAACGCGTGGCAGCGCGTAGATTCTGGGAATGCAGTTGCGCTGGGACAGGGCAATACGACCACGCTAGTGGGTTCGGTCGGTCGAAAGGAACTGATTCGCGATGTTTCGGTGACTCCTACCGTGTTTTCACCCAACGGAGACGGGATCAACGAGGAGGCCACATTTGCATTTACCGTTATTCGGGTGGGTGACAATAGCCCAGCTGAAGTGGTGGTATACGATCTAAGTGGTCGACAGATGCGGCGTTTGGTAGAACAGCGCACGGTGGGTACAGGGGCGCGAGCACTGCGTTGGGATGGCCGAGATGATGCGGGTGAGATGGTGATGCCAGGCATCTATTATGCGCGTCTACGCGTTGCTACAAGGACTGAAGGAGCGGCAATAGACAATGCCGAGGCACTGCGTCCTGTCGTCGTCGTCTATTGATCGTTGGTATCTAAGGGAGGACTGGAGTTGAAGATTATATTTTTAAGCATCCTTCGTGCACATAATTCCCGCTTTCTGCCGATGTTGTGTATAGCTGCCTGGGCTATGGGTGGTGTTGATGTGGCGCTAGCGCAAGGATACCGATTGAGTCGTAGCCAAGTCATTGTCGAAACTCAGCGCCATTGGGAAAATTGGGTCTTCGCTCAGGGCACCTTGCAAGTTGATGGAGGCCAAGTGCAGCCATCCGTTATGCAGCGCAATACCAATGCCGTTTTCGATATCGTCGACTTTCTGCGGCTAAATACCCCATCGTCTATTAAAAAGGACCCCGAGGATATTGGGCTGATAGATGCGGTCCAATCGGGTTCGAATCGCGCGGGCGTACCCAATATTATGGATGGTGATATGACGACCTATTGGCAGCCCGATCCGGCCGAAGCGGGCAGCGATTTGGCGACTCAGTGGTGGTTTGTCGTCGATCTGGGCCGCTTTGTTTTTACTAAGAAACTCGTGTTAAAGTTTGTGGATGAAGAGCTGGGCGATCCGTTCTTACTTTTCGACGTGTTAGTTTCCGATGGATTGGCACCGCCGCGTGTGCCGGGTTCGAAGGTGCCACGCTATAAAACGGTGCTTAGAACGCTGCAAGAAAACAAGGATCAGCGCGTTTTCGAAATTGATCTGGAAGAACTTAGTGCCGAAGCCGAGAGCGAGGGCATTCGGTTCATACAAATAGTTGTTAACGGCACAGACGCGGGTCGAGGACGAGAAGTAACGGAGGAGGAATACGAGGCGCTTTCTGTCGCCGATCGGGGAGACATTGAGTACAACAAAAAATTGATTAACGGGGGGGAAGTGCCCGTCCGACGGGATATATTTGAACAACTGGAATCAGAGCGCCAGGGGACCGTTCGCTACTTTCGCCAAGAGCGGCCGAGGCTGGCAGAACTCGAAGTGTGGGGGTTGGGCGATGAGATCCTGAGCGGAACCGTTTCACGCGGCGGGTATATCCATGCGACAGAGCCCAATGTGGCCCTTAGCTCTTTTGTTGATGGAAATCGCGGTACGATATCCCAGATGGTCTGGGACGCACAGCCTGGTGCAACGCGGATATTTGATCGCGAGCTGTTTTTTGACTTGGGATCGTTTTATTGGATCGACACGCATCGCATGGTCTATGGTGGACGGTTCCGGCGTTTTGGTGATTACGAACTACAGTTTTCGGATGGTTCGCTTGCTCCAGACGGCACGCTGGAGTGGAAGACCGCATTGGACCGCACACAAGCAGGCCGCGTACGTGAATCCGTTGAAGGTAACCGTTTTGATCCAGTCAAAGCCCGCTTTTTTCGCATGTTTTGGCAGATCAAGGAGCGCGGGAGTAGTCGAGTTGAATTGGCAGAGATCCAACTATACGGGGACGGTGTTCAGCCGCGGGTTGAGTTAGAATCAGACTTGATTCGACTTGGAGGAAGTCGAAATCTCTTGTCTATAGAGTGGGACGCCGATGTGCCGCCGGGCACGAGTGTGCAGATTCAAACGCGCACCGGTAACGAATTGGGAGAGGTCTTACACTACTTCAAAAAAGACGGGACCGAAGTAACAGAGGCCCAATATGGCAAGCTGCTGTCGTTATTCAGAGGTGATATTGTGCCCGAAGAGATCCCGGGCAATGACTGGAGTGACTGGAGTGAGCCGTATAAAACTTCGTCAGGTAGCCCAATTACTTCGCCATCGCCGCGCGAGTACCTCAAGGTTAGAGCGACAATCGTATCCGATGAGCCAGGCGCTGCCGCGACGCTGCGTTCTATTCGGCTCAATTTTGTCGATCCTGTAGCACAGGGCTTGGTGGGCGAAGTGGTACCGTTTCAGGTGGATTCACTCGGCGTGGAGCGACCGTTCTCTCTATATATTCGTCCTGACTTTTTACGAAATGATAGCGGTTTTGATGAGTTGCTCCTCGTATCGCCCCCAGATATGGCCCTAGAATTTTCCGGTCTATTCGCAGGTTCTGAAGAAGATTTTGTGGGCGAAGCCGACTTAGAGGCCCTGACGATAGAGGGCATCGAAGTGGCCCAAAGTGGTGGGGATAGTTTGCGGGTATCCTTTGCTGGCATTGGCCCCAGTGATAATGTCGACATTGTGCGCCTAGACTTTCGCACGGTGCTTTTTTCTACAGGTGCGGTATTAAAACCGCTGCTGCAAAAGCGGGGTGTGGATAATTCTTGGCAGCGAGTGGATGCGGGCAATGCCGTTGTATTGGGAGAGGGTAATACGACCACGCTCGTCGGCACCGTAGGGCGCAAACAACTCATTCGAGATGTCGAAATATTACCTCGGGTATTTTCGCCGAATGGTGACGGCGTCAATGACGAAGCGGCATTTGAATTTACCGTTATCCGAGTAGGGGACAGCAGTCCCGCTGAGGTGACGATTTACGATTTGAGCGGACGGCCGGTCCGGCACTTGGTGGAGCAACGGGCATTGAGTACGGGGTTGCGCTCTTTGCGTTGGGATGGTCGTGATGATGCAGGTGAGATGGTGGCACCGGGCGTATACTATGTGCGACTGCGCGTTGCTACAGAGACATTCGGTGCAGGTATTGACAATGCCGAGGTGTTACGCACCGTCTCGGTGGCGTACTGACAAATTTCAGGCTGAGAGGAAAAATATAGATGATCGGTAAAATCCGATTAGTGTTCGGTGCACTAATGGCCATTAGTATGTCGACGTTGTCCGTTGGTGAACTGCTGGCGCAAGGGCATCGAGTTAGCGCAAATCAGGTCATTATCAGTACGCAAAATCACTGGAAGAATTGGGTATACCCACCGGGCACATTGGACATTGTCAATGGTTCCGTGCGCCCGAAAAGCATGCAGCGGAATACCAATGCGGTCGTCGATATTGTCGATTTCCTCCGTCTCAATACGCCCGATCATATCAAAAAAGATCCGGAAGATATTAGCTTGGTAGACGCAGTGAAAGCAGGTTCTAATGCCGCTGATGCGTATAAAGCGATTGATGGAGATCTTACGACTTATTGGGAACCGGAGCCCGTGCCTGCGGGCATTGATTTGCCGGCACAGTGGTGGTTCAACCTCGATTTGGGCCGCTTTGTTTTCGCAAAAAAAATAGTGTTGAAATTTGTCGACGAAGAAATGGGCGATCCCTTTTTACTCTTTGACGTGCTCCACTCTGACGGGCGCAAGCCCAGTTTGGCGCCGCTGTCGGCTACGCCCAGCTACGCTACGGCTCTGCGCCTGTTGAAAGAGAACAAGAGCCAGCGGCTCTTCGAGATCGACCTGACCGAAGCGGATAAAGAAACCGGCAGTCAGGGCCTGCGCTTTATCCAATTGGTAATCAACGGCACCGACGGAGATCGCGGCAGAGAAGTGACCGAAGCAGAATATGGCGAGCTGCCCGCCCGTGAGCGCGGTGCGATTGAATACTATAAGTATTTGCTCGATGGCGGCCAGCTGCTGGTCGACCAAGAAGTCTACGAGAAATTGAGCGAAGACAAGCGAGCTGATATCCGCCACTTCCGTCGCGAGCGGCCGCGTTTGGCAGAGATTGAGGTCTGGGGCGAGGGCGACGAAATCTTGAACGGCACAGTTTCGCGCGGCGGGTACATTTCCACCACCGAACCAGGGGTGGCACTCGGCGCCTTTGTCGACGGACAGCGCGAAAGCTCGTCGCGCATTGTGTGGGGTGTCGGTGGCTGGACGGGTGCTACGACCGAGATCAACAATCGCGAGCTGTTTTTCGACTTGGGCACTTTCTTTTGGGTCGATACCCATCTCATGGCCTATGGTGGCCGCACGCTCACCGGCTTTTTTGGTGATTATCGCATCGAGGTGTCCGACGGCAGCTTGGCACCGGACGGCAGCCTAGAGTGGACTCGCGTTCTAAATCGTGAACAAGATCGTAGCGGAACGCGATCCCGCGGATTTGAGGGCAATATATTTGCGCCAGTGCAGGGCCGCTTTTTCCGCATGCAGTGGACGGTGGCCGCCTTTGGTGCAGCCGCTGATTTGGCCGAAGTTCAGCTCTACGGAGAGGGCTTTTTGCCGCGTTTGACCATGGAGTCGGATTTGATTCGCCTAGGGGGTAGCCGCAACCTGCTTTCTGTCGAGTGGGACGCCGATATACCGCCGGGCACGAGCGTGCAGATTCAGACCCGTACCGGCAACGAATTGGGCGAGGTTTTGCACTATTTCAAGAAGGACGGCACCGAGGTAACCGAAGCCCAATACGGTAAACTGCTGTCTCTGTTCAGGGGCGATATCGTGCCTGAAGAGGTGCCAGGCAACGATTGGAGTGACTGGAGCGAGCCATATACGCTCTCTGCGGGCAGCGTAATTACGTCACCCTCCCCGCGCGAATACCTCAAAGTACGCGCGACCTTGGTTTCAGAAGATCCAAATGCTGCGGCCGAACTGCGTTCCATTCGATTAAATTATGTCGATCCGGTGGCACAAGGGTTGGTCGGGGAGGTCGTGCCCTTCCAAGTCGATTCGTTGGGCATAGAGCGCCCCTTCTCACTGTATATTCGCCCGGACTTCGTGCGCAACGATAGCGGTTTTGATGAATTGCTGCTCGTTTCTCCGTCGGATATGAGACTAGAATTTGCGGGTTTATACCTCGGCTCTGAGGCCGACTTTATGGCGGGGGATGATATGGCGAACCTGCGCGTAGAAGATGCGTCTGTCCTGACGACTAGCGCCGATAGCTTGCAGTTGAGCTTTCCCCTCATCGATCCCAATGAGGGTGTGGAGCTCTTACGTCTCGATTTTCGCACGGCGCTTTTTTCCACGGGGGCCGTGCTGAAGGCATCACTGCAAAACCGTGCTGGTGGCGCCGCGGCTTGGCAGCGCGTGGATTCGGGCAATGCCGTGGCGTTGGGTGAGGGTAATACAACGACGTTGGTCGGCGCCGTCGGTCGCAACGAACTCCTCTATGATATAGAGGTGATGCCTCGTGTGTTTTCTCCCAATGGGGACGGGATCAACGACGACGTAGCGTTTGAGTTTACCGTTGTACGCGTTGGGGACAGCAGCCCCGCTGAGGTGATAGTGTACGACCTGAGTGGCCGTCAGGTGCGGCGATTGGTCGAGCAGCGGGTGGTGAGTACGGGTCCCCGTTCTCTGCGCTGGGACGGTCGCGATGATGCTGGCGAAATCGTGGTTCCTGGCGTGTATTACGCGCGCTTACGCGTTGCTACGGAGACCTTCGGGGCCGATATAGAAAGTGCTGAGGTGCTGCGCACGGTGTCGGTAGCGTACTAATACACCCTCTCTCCATATATATGGACCTACCTAAGCGTATAGTCTTAGGTCATTTGGCTGTAGATTCCAACAAAGCAGTGTGCGAGGTAGGTCGTCGATCTCATGTGTATGGTTGTGTGTGCGTGCAACAAGCCATAGGTGCATTAGGTGATTCGGTATATCTCGGATTGAGCTCTATGGTTAATATCATTTGCATTAGAGAAAGCAGGGCAAAAAGATGAAGTATAGGCGATTTGGGCGCACTGAACTCAACGTGAGTTCGGTGAGCTTGGGGGGGGCGTATATTGGTGGCCGCGATGTAGAGCGCATGGAGGAAAACGCCGTACAGATCGTCTCGAGGGCGTGGGAAACAGGGTGTAATTACATCGATACGGCCCCGTTATACGGCGAGAGTGAGCGTCTGTTGGGACACGCTTTATCTGAAGTGAATCAGCCATTTTTTATAGCGACTAAAGTGGGTTTTAAACCAGAGGGTTTTGACTATAAGCGAGATTCAGTTCTGATTAGCTTGGAACGCAGTTTGGGTCTGCTCGGGGTAGACAAAGTAACGGTGGCCCAGATTCACGAGGTTAATTTGGCGGGGTGGGAGCGAATTATGGAACCCGGCGGCACGCTAGAGGGGTTGCGTGAGGCACAGCAGCGAGGCCTGTGTGACTTTATTGGTATTACGGCGCGGGCTATACCCTTGCTAGCAGAGCTGTCTGAGACGGGTGAGTTTGACACCGTACTCTGCTATCACGATTACCATCCGTGCAAGAAGCTGGCCGCTGAGCAGGTGGTGCCAGCGGCGGCAGCCAGCGATATGGGCATAGTGATCGCTACGCCGCTGGCCGGTGGAATCTTCGTTGAGAACGACGAGCAGCAAGAGGCCGTTGAGCAATGGTTTGATATGGAGGATCGACCGCGCGTATGGGATATCATAGAAGAGATGAAAAGAGAAGATTCTACGCTGCCACAAAGCGCTTTTCGTTGGATCTTAGGCGACAATCGAGTATCGACGGTTTCGAGCGGGCCGTCGAATGTTGCCGAGTGGGATGAGGTCGTCGCAGCCGCAGAGATGGAAGCACTTCGACTCAGTACAACATGAAAAAAATGCCGTGATAGCTATCGCCTCGAACGGCTATAAGTCGCTGTGGATCGTGCTGGGTTTGGGCTTTTTACTGCGCGTCGTTTACGTCTTTGAAATCGACCAAAGCCCGCTCTTTGTGTACCCCGCTGTAGATTCGGAAACCTATGTAAATCAGGCCGAACGGATCGCTGCTGGCAACTGGCTCTATCTGGGTCAGGGGCCGTTCTGGCAGCCGCCGATGTATCCCTATTTTCTCGCCGGTTTAAAAGCGCTGTTTCCCTCCTCTTTTTTTTACATCACACGGTTAATACAGGCCCTGTTGGGGGCTTTAGTATGTGGTATGGCGTGGTGGATGGGTCGTCACGTATTCAATGAAGCCGTTGGGATTATTGCCGGTGTTTCGGTTGCTCTATGCGGCACGCTGATTTTTTTCGACGGTGAGTTGCTACCCGCGTCGCTGTCCACATTCTTCAACATGGTTGCGCTCGTTGCGCTCCTTCAGACCTGGCGTCAGCCTACGAGCGGACGTTTTTTGGGATGTGGGGTAGTTTTGGGCCTAGCGGCGGTCGTGGTGCCTTCCATTCTCATGTTTGCAGCGTTCGTGCCGGTTGGTTTGCTGTGGAAATTTTCCAATCGGCAGGGATGGGTTTATACCGCTGTTTTTCTTGGTGGGATGGCGTTGCCCATTGCTCCGGTGACTGCTCGTAATTATGTCGTTGGCGGTGATGCCGTGCTGATTTCTTACAACGGGGGGATCAATTTCTACCTCGGCAACAATGCCGATTATGAGCGCACGGTAGCGATTCGCCCTGGCTGGGAATGGGACGAACTCGTTGGTCAGCCAGCTCAGTCTGGTTTAACGCTGCCCTCGGACAAATCGGCTTATTTTATGCGTCGGGCGTGGGACTATATTGCTGGGGATCCGACGGGCTGGATGGCGTTGATGGCGAATAAATTTGCGCTCTTCTGGCATGGCGACGAGTTGGGGCGGAACCAGCCGATCTACTTTTGGCGCACCTATTCGACGGTGCTTTCTACGACCCTATGGAAAGCGGGTATTGCTTTCCCCTTTGGGTTGATCGCCCCATGGGCTATATGGGGCCTGCTAATGAGTTTGCGACAAAGGGGGCCGACGTGGCCCGCGGTCTACGTTCTGAGCTATTGGTTTGCCGTTGCTCTGTTTTTTGTTGCGGCCCGCTACAGAGTCCCCGTGCTGCCCGTGCTCGCAGTGTTTTCGGCATACGGTGTGTGGCTCGTATGGGAAGCCATTCGTGCGCGTGACTGGCGCACGACGTGGGTGGGGGTGGGTGTTTGTGTCGCTTTTTCCGTGCTGGCCAATGGGCACATAAGCCCGATGGATAGGGAGGGTGATGCTGCCATTCACTACAACTTAGGCAATGCTCATGCTAAAGCGGGTAATCGGCACGCCGCTAGAGCGGCCTTTGCCAAAGCAGTGGAAAAAGATTCGCTCCACTATCAAGCGCTGTTAAACCTCGGGAGTGTTAAGGGTTCATTGGGAGATGTGCGCGGCGCTGGAGAGATCTTTGCCCGTCTAACGCGCGCGGCCCCTAACCAGATTGAACCGTGGATTAATCTCGCTCACGTTCGAGTCATGCAGCGCGATATCGCAGGGGCATTTGCGGCCTATGAAGCGGCGCTTGCGCTCAATCCCAAGCTGCTGTCCGCGTACGTTGAAATGATCACTTTATACGGTCAATTGGGCGACCTGGCACAGGCGGCGCAGGTGCTTAAGCGTTCTATTGATCAGATTCCGGCCGAACGCGAACGGCTGCGAATGCTATACGATGGAGTGCAAATGCGCGTGCTATCGCAGGGGCGGGATGCCCCCAGAATGGGACAGTAGATGATGCCAGGAGCTATGCTCGAACTTCATTTAATCAACAAGATCGCTTTCTAGTGGCATCAGCTTAAAGTCAGATATATACTCCCCACTGCAGTACAGTTTCATCTCTTTTGAGAGAGACCAGAACGCGTCGAAGCCGTCCGCTTGTTCGTCAGCATCTAGAAAGGCCCAGCCCAGTCCGATAATAGCATTTTCCGTCAAATCGTGTGCCACGCTGTGCTCGGGGCCGTCTGGATGGAGGTCGTCAAAGGGCGTGATATAGAATTCGTATACGACTCGACCGGAGTCGAGGTGTTGCACCTGACCGCTCCAACCGACAGAAGAAAACTCCTCGCGCTTTGTCCATAGCGCCTTGCCCCATAGCCAGTGCCAGTAGTGGCCGTTGAGAGGGGGCATATATAGATGGTAATTTTGGGTATAGGCGCTGCGGTAGCGAAATTCGGCTTCTGGTTCTTCTGAAAAATTGATTACGCGATCACCAGCGTGATCGGCATCAACGACAATTTCCCATATATCTGAGCCGTGCACATAGGCTCCAGCCATGCGACTATGCGGTGTATCCAGTGAATCCGTATTGGGGTGCGAAAAACGCCAAACGTCATCGTATACTTCGGCAATAAAATAGAGTCGATTCAGTCGGTCGTTCCATCCGACAGCGGCTCGGATAAGATGTAGATCTAGCGTATCGGTTGCCGTGCTGTCGTGTAGGGTCTCGCGGTACGCGGTGTGATCGACAAAGTAATCCGTGGGTACGATGTCCCAGTCCGCGCCGTCTCCATCCATCGTCGGCACATGTTGGTCGGGGAACTGAAATACCTTAAATACGCTATCATGGGGGAAATGGGCACTCGCCGGTAGGGCGAGCGCGAGCAGGGTCACCACTATACGCATGCGCATCCTCCTTATTTACCGTTGCCAAGATAGCATATGCCAATGAATGGCTCAAGTTTTTGATTAGAGGGGTAAACGATCCGAGTACGTATTGATGTAAGAGGGGCTTAGCGGGGGGATGTAGCGTCTGTGCGTGTGCTTGCTCGCATTAGAAAAAAAAGGTATACTGCTCGTCCATGACCGCAAAATAACGATGCGCGCTTTATTTGTTGGCGCGCTGTTTTCTCTCGTAATCAACGTCTTCTTTGCCTACGCACGCCTGGCTATGGCGACGGCAGGGATGTCTTCAGACTATATAACGGCCGGGGCGGTATTTCTCTTTTTTGTCTTTGTTGCTCTGGTTAACCCACTCGTTAAGCTTTGTCATGCTTCTTGGGGATTCGATCGCTCTGAGCTAATCGTCATATACTGTATGATGATCGTTGCCTCAGCCATTCCCACCTGGGGATTTACCGGCAACTTGATTGCCATGTTACCGGGTATCTACTACTACGCCACTCCGGAAAACAACTGGGCTGAGCTGTTACATCCCTTTGTTAAAGACTGGCTTGTTCCGCACGATCCCATGGCCATCAAGTATTTTTTTGAGGGATTACCTCAGGGACAGCGCATTCCTTGGGAACACTGGGTTCGTCCACTGTTGGCGTGGTGCTCGTTTATTATGGCAATTTATCTGATGATGATCACCATCATGTCGATTATACGCCGGCAGTGGGTAGATTACGATCGCTTGACGTTTCCGCTGCTACAGCTGCCGTTAGACATGACCGAAGAAGGACGCGATGGCTCAATTTTCAACGCGTTCTTGAAAAGTCCGCTGATGTGGTTGGGCTTTTCTATTCCCTTCATCATCTTTAGCACCAATGCCCTGAACCACTATTTCCCCTTCGTGCCACCGATCCAACTGCGCAACAGTTTGCCGTTGTTTAATCACGCTCTCGTCCTGCAAACCAATGTCAATTTTATTGCGATTGGTTTGGCCTACTTTCTCAGTCTCGACGTAGGACTTGGCATCTGGCTTTTTCATCTGGTGACCAAGGGGCAAATTGCCATGGAAAATATATTGGGATACAGTATTCCAGGGCGCAGTGATCTTTTTATGGAAGGGTCGATGGCCGTATCCTATCAGGGTATGGGCGCCATGCTCGTCCTGGTGCTCTATGGTTTGTGGAATAGTCGGACGCATTTACGTCAGGTGTGGCAGCAGGCTTGGCATGGAGGGGTGATAGACGATCGTCAAGAGATCTTATCCTACAGAGCGGCACTGCTCACGCTGACCGGGGCGAGTGCCTATGCCACAATATGGCTCGTTTTATCGGGCGTACCGCTAGGCGTTGCGCTGTTTTTTCTCTTTGTCGCTTTCTGCGTCTTTTATGGTCTGGCACGTATCGTGGCAGAAGGAGGATTGGGGTTTGCTCGGGCACAGATGACGGCCCAACCCTTTGTCATACATGCAGTGGGGACTGAAGCGGTAACGCCTAGCGGATTGGTGAGCTTGGGCATGACGTTTAGTTGGGCAGGGGACCTGCGCACGATGATTATGGCCTCGACAATTAACAGTCTTAAACTAGCGGATGCCGGGAATGTGCGCGGTCGGCCGCTCTTCTGGGCGATTGCTATATCGATTGTCGTTGGCTTGGCAGGGTCAGTGGGTATGGTCGTGTGGATGGGCTATACGTATGGAGGGATCAATTTAGACTGGTGGTTTTACAATCGATTTGGTGAAATAATCCACGGCGATACGGCACACAAAATTGCCAACCCTACTCATCCACTGCGCGATTGGTCTAGCATTGGTCCACGCTATCTATTTTCGCTCATTGGTGCGGGTGTAATGGGCGTGTTGATGTGGGCACGGCACCACATTCTGTGGTGGCCAATTCACTATATAGGTTTTCCCATAGGAGCGACGCTGACCATCGTCTATACCTGGTTTAGCATATTCGTTGGTTGGATTCTAAAGGCGACTATTCTCAAGTATGGAGGCGTGAACCTCTATCGAAAACTGCGGCCCTTTTTTCTCGGGCTGATATTGGGCCACGTTTTTGTTTCTGGATTTTGGGTTGTGTTCGACTTTGTTACGGGAGAGACGGGCAACCGGATTCCCATTTTTTAAAGGAGAAATCCATGAGGGCAGGCGATCGGCAGCGGGTGGGAACGCGCGGGTTAGAAGTAACGCGATTGGGGTTGGGCGGTACGGCGTTTGGGAATATGTATGCTCGTTTGGATGAAAGCGACGCAGAGGCGATCGTTCAAGCCGCTTATGCTGAGGGCATTCGCTACTGTGACACTGCTCCGCTCTACGGGTATGGGCTGAGCGAGGCGCGCCTGGGACAGGGCCTCTTGGGCGTCCCTCGCGATGATATGGTGCTCTCTTCTAAAGTTGGATATATGCTAGTCCCGCGATCCGAAGGGCAAGAAGACCACACGCCTTTTGTGGACATACCCCCCTTAACAAGCATTTTTGATTATTCGCGCGAAGCGACGCTGCGCTCTATTGAGGGTAGCTTAGAGCGCTTGCAGACGGATCGGTTAGACATTGTGTTAATTCATGATCCCGACGAGTCACGCAGCAATGATCCCGACTGGCAGCCCGGAGACCGAGGACATTTTGACGAGGTCATGGAGGGGGCCTATCCTGCGCTGCGCACACTGCGAGAAGAGGGTGTCATAGGCGCGATTGGGTTAGGCATGAACCAGTGGCAAATGTTAGCGGACTTTGCTCGTGCCGGCGATTTTGATTGCTTTCTTCTGGCGGGTCGCTACACGCTCTTGGAGCAAGAGTCGCTGCGTGAGCTATTGCCGCTATGCCTCGAAAAAGACGTGCGTATCATAATTGGTGGACCGTACAATTCGGGTATTTTGGCGACCGGAGCGATAGACGGAGCGATGTATAATTATGCACCTGCCAACGATCAACTGCTGGGACGCGTCCGTCAGATAGAGGCCGTCTGCGCGCGCCACGAAGTGCCGTTAAAAGCGGCGGCCCTACAGTTTCCCTTTGGACACGAGGCGGTTGCCACGACGATACCAGGCGCGCGCTCGGCAGGGGAAATACAGGACAACGTACGATTGATTGAGCACCCGATTCCCGACGATTTTTGGGCAGAACTTAAGGCGAAGAGTCTCATCGTGTCAGAAGCGCCTACGCCTTAGCACTAGTAGTAGTAAAAGGCGTAGAGTAGAGAGGCGCCGCCTATGCCGACGCTTGTACCCAAGATGAGACCAATAAAGAGAGGCAGCATACGCCTGTAGAGCACGATGCCGCCGTAGCGCAGAATAAGCAGTTTAATAAGCCACGCTAAGAACATACCAAACCAGTCTATGCTGACCGTATTGGTCAGCGCTACCGCCAGGCCGACGGGGTGCAATGGCCAGCTTACCCAGCGGTAGGAGGCCAACGATAAGAGCGCGGCCCAGGCCGCTCCAATTCCCATAAATAAGATCGCCAAGGGTTCAGACGGATTGGGATTGTTGATCGTATTGGCTACCCAAGACCAGTGATACTGTGGGGACATGACAAAGTACCATACGTATCCGTGCACGAGACCGTGTCTATATCCCAAATAGATATACGATAGAATTGTAGTGACTAGGCCGACGATCATGGCCCCGCTGAGAAATACCAGCAGCTTGCGTCCGCTAATGCGTAGGCGAGCGGGTTCGCATACTCGGAATGCGTGTGCCAGCGTACCCATGAGGAAAAGCTGCAGGTCTGCAGTCCAAACCATACTGAGACCCAATGCGCTGACGCCCTGAGCACCAATGGCCTCGGAGCCGGCGATATTGGTTATAATGGGCGGCGTCGAAGTGGGTGCGCGAAGACGCCCAATACCCGTTTGGGCAAGCAGGCGGGCAATGCCAAAGAACACGAGAAGTGAAATACCCAGAAAGACTAGACTCCATCCTAGCGCTAAGCCGCTGGCGTGGAGGAAGCCGGCCATATATATGAACCCAATCAACCCGAGCAATACCGCGAGTCGAGGCGAGACTAAATTTCCGTTATCGTTCCTTTTGCCGATGATGATATGCCACTGCTCGCGGAGAAAATCTCGCCCAAGCCACAGCGATACGGCCACTAGGCAGAGCAGCGATCCGATTTGTTGATGGGCTAGCAGCACGTTGGCTGGTGCATGCGGTTGCGCTGGAAGAGGGGCGCTGATGCCGAGGTAGTTTAACAGGCTTGCCTCTGCGCCAACCAGTAGGTGGAAACCCCATACGCTCGCCAAAACGTTGAGGTTGACCAGGTAGCTTAAGCCCACTACGAGTAGATCTGTATTCAATTGATAAGAGAGACCGAATTGGCGAATCGAGATTTCCCCACTGGGAATGCCCATATGACCAATGAGTTCAAAGTCAAAGAGCTGATCGAGTGCGTTAATCGTAGGAAAGTGCCATGCAAAGAAGAAGCCGACCCAAAGCAACTTGCTGCGCAGTATGCTCGTACGCGGTTTTTCGATGCTGTCCAAAAGCAGGTTGGGTACGGCTGCTAGTGGATAGGCAAGGCGCTCGCGCTGCGACCACTGGTTGTGTACGAGCGCTATCAGCGCAAAGCTGACAAGAAAGAACGCGAGCATAAACAGCCCCCACCAAAGCATCGGTTCCCACCATAAGTCCCACGGAATAGCCGCTCCTTCCGAGGTGCCCTCAAAGAGCTGGCGAATAGCCTCTAGATCGCGGGGTGCGGCCCAAGATGGAATATGTGGCCAGAGAATATCCGACCAGTTGTTTTCCGGCGTAGCATAGTAAAAAACGCCTGCGATCAATGGAATGAAATAGCCGCCAAATCCCATAGAGGGTAGTACGGTTGCGACCATTAGACCAGCGTATATGAGCGCAAAATTAGTAGCGGAAAGTGCTAGGGTTGAATGCATGACACGCAGAAAAAGCGTGCACAGCGTCATCCAGAATATGAGAAATACGACGCCAATTGTGTTGAAATGATCCGTTAGTCCCGTATATGATCCGTAAAGCACGTAGGTGCGTACGCTCGTAAAGGTCATGAAAATGGAAAAGACCAGCACGAGCAAAAAAGAGATGAATACGCCAATACGAGAAGAAGGGGGCATGGAAAAATACCTGTCCAAGCGATGGTTTTGTTATGTGCGCTAATCTACGTCATACTAGGCTGACTAGCTACAGTAAACCGAATTAGTTATGACAGAGAGCCTCACCCAGGATTCTTTACGCTGACAGATGCGATTTGCGAGGCGCGCCGTTCCTATATTGTTTAGTGCATAGCAAAGATATACCGTAGGAATCCTATGCCATTCCAGAGTCTATTCGAGTTGCTCTCGATTGGACTCAGGCAATTAGGTTCGTGACAACCGGTGATAAGCCCCTATATATGAGCCGTCTTATTCGGGAGAGAAACTATGTATTGCGTACTCATTGTTGTTAGCCTGTGGTTGGCGGCCTGCACTGGGCAAGATCCCAATGCTGCAAGTGGGAATGGGTTTAAGAACGTACCTAGAAACCGCACGCTGATTATGGACTGCGCTGAGGGTAATACGTGTGCTGGACAGATACAAGATTACAACAGTTTTAACCCGTTTATCCCGGGTAGCATATCGCGTATTGGGTATAATTTCCTCTACGAACCACTCTATTTCTTCAATGCCTACGAGGATGATGCAGAGCTCGTGCCGTGGATTGCTGAGAGCCACGAATTCAATCCAGATTATACCGAATTAACGGTGCGTATTCGGTCAGATGTAGAGTGGAGTGACGGCCATCCTTGGACGGCACATGACTTTGTTTTCACTATTAATATGCTGCGTGCGCATGCGCCACAGCTCGTTCATTCAACGGATATGGAAGCGTGGGTCAAAGAAGCCGTTGCCGTAGATGACTGGACCGCGCACATCATTCTCAAGGCGCCCAACCCACGGTTTCTATTCAGTTATTTCGTGCACAGCGGTGATCAGGGAGTGCCTATTGTACCCAAGCATATTTGGGATGAACAAGACCCTCTAACGTTTTCCAACTACGATCCGCAGAAGGGGTGGCCCGTTTTAACGGGTCCCTATGAAATAGCGCTGTCGGAACCCGCTCAGCGCATTTGGGATTTGCGGAAAGATTGGTGGGCAAAGAAAGTCGGCTTTCAGGAACTGCCAAAAGTCGAGCGGCTGATTTACCTGACGTATATGGAAGAGACCAAGCGCGTCCAGAATCTGATTACCAATACGATAGATACCTGCTTGGAGCTGCGCCCCGCCAATATCGTGTCGCTGTTGGAGGCCAATCCCAATATTACGACGTGGACCGGACGTGAGCCACCCTATAGCTATATCACTTGGTGGCCCATTTCCCTGGGTTTTAATGGCACAGAGGAGCCTTGGTCTGATCCCGAGATGCGTCGAGCAGTTAACTTTGCCATTGATCGCGATCAGTTGGTTGAGATTGGATGGCAGAACTCGGGTAATTGGACTCATTTGCCGCTGCCTGAATTGCCCAAAATGAAGCCTTATTTTTCCCTGGCCGAAGATCTGATAAAGAAACACGAGGTCGATGTTTTTGACCTCGAGCGGAGCGCTGCTATTCTCCGGTCTAAAGGCTACCAGCGGACCGGTGAATATTGGGAAAAAGACGGAGAGCCCCTGTCGCTGATGATCGATATTTTCTCCCACTTCCAGGATTTTACGCCTGTGTTAGTCGCTCAGCTTAAGCGCGCTGGGTTTAATGCATCCTTTCGCATGACATCAGATTTTAGCACGCGCCTGCGCATGGGAACGGCTCGCTCTTATCTCTTTGGCAACTTTAGCTCAGTGCGCGATCCCTACTTTGTGCTGCGGCAGTACCACCAGCGTTTTGTGTACCCGACGGACCAGCCTAGCGATATGCCGTGGCGTTGGGCCAACGATGAGTATAGCCAGCTTGTCGATCAAATGGGTCAGACGCCAATCGATGCGCCAGAAATGGCGGATCTATATCGCCGTGCCATGGATATTTGGTTGGAAGAGCTGCCTTCGATTCCACTCGTGCAGTGGCCCCACAGGATTCCACACAACGAGACTTACTGGACCAACTGGCCAACGGAGTCGAACCCTTATATCAACAGTGCCTATTGGAGCCGAACGTGGCTTTTGGTGCTGCTTAACTTGGAGCCAACGTCTTAGCTCCACGCCGTTCGGTGTGTTTAGGCAACGTGGGTTTGGGGCGTTAAACAGACGTTCATAATCTATTTTATAACGAGTAGCGCCCCGTTATTTTCTGTTTTTCAATGCGGTGCGATGTGTGGATAGAGAAAGGAATACGTATGGATACAGTACGCGTAGGAATTATCGGTTTAGGTGGTATGGGGAGCAATCATGCTGGATATCTGTCTCGAGGGGAAATTCCCGGTGCACGCCTTGCCGCAGTGTGTGACGTAGAGCCTGCTCGTTTGCAGGACGTGTCAGAGAAATATGGCGAAGATGTGCAGGCATTCGATTCGGCTGATGCTCTCTTTGAGGCAAAGTGCATAGATGCGGTAATCGTGGCGACCCCGCACTATTTCCACCCGCCGTTAGTTACGCAAGCGCTAGAGCGTGGATATCACGCCATGAGTGAAAAACCAGCTGGGGTGTACACCAAGCAGGTGCGGCAAATGAACGAGGTCGCGGCAAAGAGCGACCGAGTTTTCGGCGTTATGTTTAACCAGCGCACGCGCGGTGATCACCAAAAGCTAAAAGAGCTTGTCGAGTCGGGCGAGTTAGGCGAAATCAAGCGAACAATTTATATCATTAATGACTGGTTTCGGGCTCAGAGTTATTATGACTCGGGCGGCTGGCGCGCTACGTGGGCTGGGGAAGGTGGTGGAGTATTGGCCAATCAGTGTCCACATAACCTCGACCTGTGGCAGTGGATATGCGGCATGCCGGAGCGCATCCGTGCGTTCTGTCATTTTGGCAAGTACCACGACATTGAAGTCGAAGACGACGTAACGGCCTATGCGGAGTATGCCAACGGCGCAACGGGCGTATTTATCACATCAACAGGTGAAGCGCCTGGTACCAATCGCTTGGAAATTTCAGCTGATAATGGCAAAGTCGTATTGGAAGGCGGAAAGATTACTTTCTGGCGAACCCGCGTGCCAAGCAGTCAGTTTTTGAAAGAGTGGCCAAACGGATTCGGTAGCCCCGAAGTATGGAAATGTGAGGTTCCCTTTCGCAGTGGCGGAGAGGAACATCGGGGTATTACAAAAAACTGGGTGCAGGCGATCCGTCAGGGCACGCCGCTCTTGGCCTCTGGCGATGAAGGTGTTCGCGGCGTAGAGTTGGCTAACGCCATGATGCTCTCGACCTGGACGGACGATTGGGTCGACATTCCCGTTGATGAAGAACGTTTCTACGAGGAACTGCAAAAGCGAGTAGCCCAATCAGAGGTAAAAAAGGAAGGTGGTAAGGTGATGGACGTGGATGGGACGTTCTGATGAACTGTCGAAGGGATAGCCTCTATATCGAACGAATGCCGCGAGTGATTTTATATCGGACTATCTTTAGAAAAAAGGACTGAAATGAAACTAGCGCTGATGCCGGGTGAAACCGTGCCTCGTCCAGAACTAACCGAATTGGGTTTTTCCGCTATGCAGATGTTTTGGGGACACGGACCTGATGGGGACAAAGACGATCCTACAGCCGAAGCTATTGATGCTCTCTTGGAAGAGGGACAGATCGCGCTGGCTGCAATGACGCTGCACGTAGACTTGGTTGGTCCACAGGGCGAGATCGCAGGGGACGTAGATCGATTGATACGATGCGTAGAGAAAACGGCCGCACTCGAGGGACGCTTTGGAGAGAATGAAAGGCCGATTTTAGTCTGGCATCCCTCTGGATATCCAGAGGGAGAGGACGTCGACGACGGGGCCGTGTTTGAGGGGGTGTGTAGCGGGCTCGCCAGAGCCTGCGCGCGCGCCCAAGAGTTGGGCGTATATATTGCGGTCGAAATCACGCGCGCTGGCAGCGTGGGGAGCGCGGAGACCTACCTGCACGTGAAGGATCGCGTGTCTTCTTCGGCCTTAAAGGTGTGTATTGATGCAGCCAATTTCGTTCCCGATCGTACACCGCTGCTGCGCGCGGTGCGTGCAATGGCCTCAGACATTATTATTGCGCACGGAAAAGACTCTAGCTTTAAGGAAAATGGCGAAGTAGCGGACTACGGACCGACGGGTTCGGGGTATCTTGACTATCCGGCGTATATTGCCGCGCTGCGTCAGTATGCACCGGTGCCCTACTTTGTGCTGGAATACTACCGCTCGCGCGAAGATCTGATCGCTGCACGCGATATCGTACGCGCGGCGATTGAGGCCTAGGCCCCGTAGCATATGGAACTCATGCTGCGTCGACGTTTGTTGGGAACGGACGACGACGGACGAACGGTGTGGCACCAGCGCGAAGACCGGCAACTCTGGGAGCCGGATAGGACGGCTCTGCTGCTGTGTGACGTATGGGACGCCCACTGGTGCAGAGGAGCCGTTGAGCGTTTAGATGGACTGCTTCCACGTATGGAGCAGACCGTCCAAGGGGCGCGGTCCAAGGGGATACACATCATACATGCGCCTTCCGATACGATGGAATTCTATGTTGATTCGCCGGCGCGTCAGCGTGCGCTTGACGTTCCGCGGATCGAGCCTCCAATCCCGATTGAGCATATAGACCCTCCGCTGCCGATCGATGCGACCGACGAAGGGTCGGATACGCCAGGGGATACGCCCCAAAAGTCTTGGAATCGCCAGCATCCAGCTATAGAGATCGACGAGGCGTGCGATATTGTGAGCGACTGCGGTCGAGAAATCTATAGCTACCTGCGGCATCGCGACGTTGAACACCTACTCATCATGGGAGTGCACGCCAATATGTGCGTTCTACACCGAAGTTTTGCGATAAAGCAAATGGTGCTCTGGGGCGTCGACGTAGCGCTCATACGCGACCTGACGGACGCGATGTACAATCCGGGAATGCCGCCCTATGTGAGCCACGAAGAGGGCACCCGTCTGGTTGTTGAGTTTATAGAAAAGTTTTGGTGCCCAAGCGTGGATAGCGGTGCCCTGATCCATTGAGCGCAGAGTCTATGGGAGTCGACATGAGTACGCAAAGAGAACGGCCACACATAATCCTCATTATGACGGACCAGCAGCGGGTCGACACGGTCGGTGCTTGGGAATGTGCGCATATGACAACGCCGCATATGGACCGCCTCGCGGCGGAAGGTCTCTCCTTCAGGAGAGCATACTGTCCCGGTGCTACGTGCATGGCATCTCGGGCGGCGATTTTTACCGGCATGTACCCGCACAACACCGGCGTCTACGCGTTTGACGCGTGGTCGCACCATCGCAACTGGGTCGAAGATCTTTCCGATGCGGGCTATTGGTGCGTCAATATCGGCAAAATGCATCTGGGGCCCATTCGCGCCGAGGGAGGGTTCCACGAACGGATCATTGTTGAGAACCCCAACAACGGCTCGCTTTTTAACGGGGGCGACGACGATGATTGGGGTCGTTTCCTGACGCTCAATGGCGCGGCCCGTCCCTATGATCGCCATCGGACCGATCCACAGTGGCGAGAAAAGCTGCAGGGGGCCGTCTGGGAGCTCGAGGAACGCCTGCATAGCGACGTCTATATTGGCGATATGGCGGCCAGTTGGATCGGAGCCCATTGCGGTGATCGACCGCTCTTTCTGCAGGTTGGTTTCACTGGCCCGCACGAACCGTGGGATCCACTCCCGCGTCACTTAGATCTCTATGATGAACGTCCGATACCTTCGCCGCGGTGTATGGAAGGAGAGTTAGAAACCAAACCTCCTCAGCACGCAGCGCATAAGGAACGCCTGCGAGCGGCGTTAGACAGTCATGAGTCGGGCATTGATCTATACGCTGCTTCCGAAGCGGACATCGAACGGATGCGTCGTCACTATTACGCTAAGGTTACGACCGTCGATGAACAGGTAGGCAAGGTTTTAGCAGCTCTTGAAGACAAGGGGTATCTTGAAAATAGCCTGCTTGTTTTCTGTTCGGATCATGGGGAACTGCTCGGCGATCACGCTCAGGCCTACAAGTGGCTTATGTACGAAGAGGTGACTAATATTCCACTGATCGTGCGCGACAGTAGAAAGCCGGAACTCGGGGGACAACAGACGCGCGATCTGGTTTCGCTTATGGACGTGGGGCCAACGCTGCTAGAGGCGGCGGGCATAGAGGTTCCAAGCTATATGGAAGGCCGCTCTCTCAGGCCATATATAGAGGGCTTAGATGATCAGCTTACTCCGCGCGTGCGCGTATTCTGCGAAGACAACTACGAAATTATGATGCGCGAAGACCGCTTCAAAATGGTCTACTATATCGGGCAAGAGGCGGGTGAATTATACGATATGGAAACGGACCCACACGAGTTTGATAACCTGTGGGATCGCACCGAATACGCCCAGTGTAAAGAGACGATGTTGCGCCAGTTGCTATCGTGGTTAGCTACGAGCACATATTACAATGCGGGCTACAAGCGCGGAAGGACGCGCAGGTATTCTATGTGCTGGCCGCAGGGAAAAGATTCATACCTAACGGGTGCGAGCGCCGTAGAGCGGCCAGTTGATCTATGATCGGGAAATGGTATCGTGGACTATAGAGTGAGAAACTGCGGATTACTCGCCGCAGTTCTTTGGCTATGTGCAGTGATAGCGGCTGTCCCATCAAGAGTAGGGGCGCAGCCGGACGAACGCACGCGCATAGAAGTGCCGCTCTTCGAGGGGGGCGCGGGGCTCGACTTCTTTTTTCTCACCGCTCGAGAGTTTGAAAAGCAGCGCCCCGATGTGCGCGTCGATCTATACGGCGATCCGCGTATTGTCGATAAAGTGCGGGTTCGCATTCTTGAAGGAACCTTTCCAGAAGTTAGCAACGCCGGGTTAAACTGGTGGTCGTTGATTCGAAACGACGGAGTTTTGCCACTCGACGATTATCTCGATGCGCCAAGTTGGGAAGGGGATCGCACCTGGCGTGAATCGTTTCTGCCCGGGAGCTTAGATCGCTACGAACACGAGGGAAAGGTCTACGGAATACCCCTCTTATACTCTCTTTATGCGGTATGGTACAACAAGAATCTGTTTGAAGAACGCGGCTGGAATGTGCCTCGCACGTGGGAAGAGTTTCACGCGCTATGCCAGCAGATTAAAGATGAAGGACTCTGGCCGTTGGCCTTTCAAGGACGCTATCCCGGCTATATCGCGGGTGTTCTCGACGATGCTTATTATCACTTGGCCGGCCGTGCTCGCTACTACGAGCAAAAAGATCTCATACCGGGCAGCTTTGACAATCCCGAATACGTGCAGGCGCTCTCGCTAGTACAGCGCACGGCGCGTGACTACTTTCAGCCTGGGGCGCTAGGCATGAGTCATACCGAGGCGCAGTTAGAGTTTTTCCTGGGCCAAACTGCTATGGTATTTTGCGGCTCGTGGTTAAAGAGCGAAATGATGGGGAAGATTCCGGATGGATTCCGCCTGGGCGCCTTTAACCTGCCTTCCGTTCGAGATGGGGCTGCAGATGCGAGCCCGGATGCGATCTATACGTCTTCCGGCTATTTCTTTGTCCTTAAAAACAGCGCGCATCCGGAAGTTGGCGTCGATTTTATGCGCTTTATGACTTCGCGGGAGATGGCGGGCACGTTTGCCCAGATGCGCGACGTGCTGGTGGCCGTAGACGGTTCTATGGAAGGTCGTCTGAGCGAAGATTTAAGCGATCTAGTCTCTCTTGCTCAGCGTGCGACGACAACCTACGGTTCGGCTCCGGGGGAAGGATTCCCCGAGATGGAACAGTTCCTCAACGACGTGCGTTTTAAGATTATTAACGGACAGATTACGCCCAAAGAGGGCGCTGCCGAACTTGAATCGGCTGCGGCGATGGTGCGCAATCGCGCGGCGGATCCGGATCGGATAACCGTGCGACACGTGTGGAAGCCGATGCTGCTTCTGGGGCTGCTGGCATTGGCTATCGGCTATTGGCTGTTTACGACCGTTCGGCAGTGGCAGCAGCGGCGTGAAGGCGCCGTAACCCATCCTAGCGGTCGAGTGCGTTTGTCGTGGGGATGGGTCGTCTTTTTTGTGGGACCGGCAGCGGTGTTTTATACGCTCTTTGTTATCGTGCCGAGCGTGAAGTCGTTTGCTTGGAGCACGGTGCGCTGGGATGGGCTAACGGATATGGTATTTGTTGGCCTACTGCACTTTGAGCGACTCCTGCTAGAGAGCGACGAGTTCTGGATCGCACTGAGTAACAACCTGTTCATCATGTTTGTCATACCCGCTTGCGTCTTGCCCTTGGCGCTCTTTCTAGCCGTGTGCATCAGTCGCCAAGTGCGCGGGGCGCAGCTGTTCCGCATAGCGTTCTTTTTTCCCAACATATTGGGGGGTGTGGCGGCTACGCTGCTGTGGATGCATCTGTATAACCCTCAGGGAGGGCCAATTAACACGGTGCTGGTCTCGCTTGGACTTGATGGGTTTGAAGGGTATGCTTGGCTGGCCCAAGACAATCTCTACTGGGCGCTCGTCCCGATGGCTATTTGGGGAGCTGCTGGCTTTAACATGATTCTGTTTTTGGCTGCTATGGAGAGTATTCCTCAGAGCCTCTACGAAGCCGCTGATATTGATGGGGCGTCGGCGTGGCGTCAGTTTTGGTCTATCACTATGCCCCTCATTTGGGAAGTCCTGTCTATATCTGTCGTTTTTATGATTATTGGAGGGATGAAGGCATTTGAAGTGATTTGGCTACTGACCAATCAGGCGCCGACGACGGATAATCATGTGATCGGCACCCGTATGGTGCAGGCCATGTTCGGCGAGTTTAAAGTGGGGGAGGCCACGGCGATTGCCGTACTGCTATTTCTCATGGTCTTTTTTGGTACAACAGCAACGCTGCGCGCGATGAAGCGCGAAACGGTAGAATTCTGAGATTATTATGAGCGAAATATCCCGCGATAAGCCGATGGCAATAGTCCTTAAGTCGCTTGTTTACTGCGCCTTGTGCAGCTATCTGGTCATCGTGCTATTTCCCATGCTGTGGCTGCTCTATACGTCGTTAAAGACGGATCGAGAGATCTTTCTCGATCCGTTTAGCTTACCGGCAATGGACGACTTGCAGTGGGTAAACTTTGCGAATGCTTGGACCAAAGGGTTTTTTGGCGACTACTTTTTCAACAGCGTGTTGCTTACGGTCGCCACTGTGTTGGGCTCACTGTTACTTTCGGCTATGGCCGCCTATGCGTTGGCTCGCTTTACCTTCCCCGGAGTGCGCCCTCTTTTCTTCTACTTTTTAGCTGGATTGATGGTCCCGCTACAGCTGGCCATCGTGCCCCTGTTCTTTCAGATGAAAGACTTTGGCTTACTCAACTCTAGGTGGGGGATACTCATAGTCTACGTTGCATTTGGTATGCCATTCGCCGTTTTTATCCTGACGGGTTTCTTTAAATCGCTGCCCTCGGGTCTGCACGAGTCGGCGCTGATTGACGGGGCGGGTGAATTCCGCGCTTTTTGGTCTATTATGCTACCTCTGGCTCGTCCTGGGTTAATAACGGTGGGTATTTTTTCCTTTCTAAGCACGTGGAACGAGTTTTTCATGGCTTTTATGTTTCTTTCGGGTGAGGGATCTCAGCATTTGCGCACACTTCCTCTTGGGCTAGCTAATATTACAATCGTGAGTCAATACCGCAGTGACTGGGGCATGGCTTTTGCCGGCTTGGTGCTAATCATGACGCCTACGCTGGTGGTGTACGGTTTTCTGCAGCAGTATCTGACAAAAGGTATAACGGTGGGAGCACTAAAGGGATAATGGGACGCAAATACAGCGGACGTGGACAGTTGTTTGCGCACCTCATGGTGCTGACGGCGTTAATGTTTGGCCCAGCGAGAGGAGCAGAAGGCAATGAAACGGTACCTCCAGACAGCACGCGGCGCGTTATCATGTTTTACGGCGACAGTCTTACCGCCGGATACGGAGTCGATCGAGACCAGGCATTTCCAGCTCTTATTCAGGCTCGTTTTGATTCGCTGGCCTGGCCCTGTGAAGCGGTCAATGCTGGGCTGAGCGGAGAGACTTCTGCTGGTGGACTGCGACGTATCGACTGGGTCCTGCGTCGAGAGGTCGACGTATTCGTGCTGGAGTTGGGCTCTAACGATGCCCTGCGCGGCATCGATTTGGAGACGACGCGCAATCATTTACAGGGCATCATAGACAAGGTTCGCGCTAAATATCCAGAAGTCGCACTCGTCGTGGTTGGGATGCAGATGCCCCCTAATATGGGCGTCGACTATACGGAAGAATTCCGCACTCTATTTCCCGAGTTGGCCGAGAAAAACGATGCCGCGCTCGTGCCGTTTTTACTGGAAGGCGTTGTGTTAGTAGCCGATGAAGAGCGACTTTTTCGCGGAAACCATCCCACGGCAGAAGGCCACAAGGTCGTTGCTGAAAACGTATGGCAGGTCGTTGGACCACTCCTTGCTCAGCGGTATGGGTTGGCTGCAGCGCTACCGCAGGACGCACCAGAAGCGCGCTAACCAATCGTGCGCAGGATTTCTAGGGGAGGACTTTCGTTAATGCCCCTTCCAGAGAGTTGGCCCACTAGAACAGTTAGTAAACAAATGACGGGTAGGGCGATAAATAGCGGCCATATACTAGGTTGAAAAGGCACTTCAAACACGAAGAATGACAGAGCCCAAGCTGAACCAATAGACAGCGTCAATCCCGTCAGTGCTGCAAATCCCCCCAAGAAGACGTATTCCAATGCCATGATGCGACCCACCTGACTGCGGCTTGCTCCGAGCGTGCGCAGCAGAACGCTTTCCCGCACACGCTGGAAGCGACTGCCTGCAATAATGCCCACGAGAACGAGCAGGCCTGTGGCAATGCTAAAGAGGGCCAGCAGCTGCACGACAAAGGACACCTTGTCCAAGATGGCGTCGACCGTTGAGAGGATGAGATCGAGGTCGATAATCGATACGTTGGGGTAGCGTGCAATACTGCGGCGCTGTAGCTGCGCCAGCTGTTCCGATTGGCCGAAACGCGTTACGAGCACGTGAAACTGCGGTGCTGCTTCAAGTATGCCCGTCGGAAAGACGGCAAAAAAGTTGGGCATAACGCGCTGCCAGTCCACTTCGCGTAGGCTGCCGACTATGACGGGGATGAGCACGCCCTGCACGTCGAATACGATGGAATCCCCGATCGTGACGCCGAGGTTACCGGCAATGCCGCGCTCGAGTGAGATATAGGTAGTATCCCCTTTAACGCTGCCGTGCCACTGTCCTTGAACCAGCGTTTCACTCGGGTTGAGCGTGTCGCGATAACTACAGCGGTACTCGCGTGTGAGGGCCCAGGATCCGCGGCCGCGGCCCTCTGATCGCAGCTGGTCGACGGGCACGTCTTTGACGCTGTGCACGCGCATGGTGACAATGGGCACGTGCTGCATGACGGGCAGATCCAAATCCGAGAAGATTTCCTTTATGCCCTCCACTTGATCGGACTGAACGTCAAACAGGACCGCATTGGGCCGTTCACCGCCGCCGACGTCTTCTATTTGTGAGACGAGTGCGCTCTG